>JAISXO010000042.1 GCA_031270475.1 Puniceicoccales bacterium
GGTCCAGGGAATGGATTCCCTGGCGGGGATTTCTAAGGGCGCGCTACCTTAGGTGCGATTTTTTTTTAGGGATACAAAAGCACGTCAGGTTTTTTAGCACGCACCATAAATCCTCGGACAGCCGCGATTGCCTCATCGCGAGCATCTTCGAGGACGTAATGGCCGGCATTCTCGAAGCGCACCACATGAGCTCCGGAGAAAAAATTTTTCCATTCCTGGAGAAAGCGATCGGTGAAGCAAAAATCGCGATCGCCCCAGAGGATCAGAATTTTTTTCTGACTGAGGAGAAAGAGTCCATCTTCGATTTGTTTAAGGGTTTCCCAGGAGGGGTGTTGAGAATTGAGGGGAATATCGGCGACAAATTTTTTCAAGGCGACGCGATTTTTCCAGGAGTTATAGGGAAAGGCATAGCCTTTAGCGGTGATGGAATTGAGGCTTTTTGAAGTGGCCATAAAATTTGCACCGAGGACGAATGCATTAAGTCCGCGGATGAGGAGGTCACCGATGATGGGCAATTTACAAAGGGCGATACGGAAAGGAACATGGGGAGAGTGGAAAGCGGCGCCGTTCATGATGGTCAAGCTTTCGATACGTTCGGGCCAGCGTTCGGCGATGGCCATGGCGACGGGGCAGCCCCAATCGTGCATGACGAAATGGAAGTGGCCTAATTTGAGGTATTCGATAACTTTTCGTGCATTGGCGATATGGTTTGCGAGTTGGTAGGGATAATTTTGGGGTTTATCGGAGAGGCCGCAGCCCATATGGTCGATGGCGATGCAGCGGAACGTGGAGCGCAACTCTCGGATTAGATGACGGTAATAGAAGGACCATGTGGGATTGCCGTGGAACATGACGACGGCATCGCCTTCGCCTTCGTCGACGTAGTGGATACGGTTACCATTTCCGACGTCGAGAAAATGATTTTTGAAGGGATAAATTTCCCTAAGATTTTGCGGTAATGTTTTCATAATCGTTTAAAAGGTCAACCATGATGCGTAAACTTTCTTTCAAATGGGTATCGAGGGGCTGTGATTTTTTACGGGACTCGACGTCATTTTTTTCGGTGTTACGTTTTTCGACGGCATCGAGCAGTATTTTTTCGCAGGGATCATTATTTTTGATCATGGCTTTAATTTGGGCATCGATGCGGCGTTGGTCGTGTTCGTCCTCCCATTTTTCGGCTCTACGTTTGGCTAAATTCGCGGAGAAATTTTTAGTATCGATAATTTTTTTTAGTCTTGCGATTCGTTCACCGAGCAGTTGAAATTCGGGTAGAGAGGCTTGTCGCTGTTGGCTGAGGTGTTCCAATTTTTGGATTTGAGCGGTATTAATTATATTTTGCGGAGAAAACTTGAGGGAATCGATGGAATCCCACTCGATGGCGTGGGGGAGATCCGATTCGCCGACGGGCAAAAGAGTGTCAAAGGAAGGGAAAACAATATCCGCTTCCACGCCTTTAATTTGAGTGGAAAGGCCACTTGGTCGGTACCATTTTTGGATTGTCACCTTAGATGCGCCGAGATTTTCTTTATATTTAAATTTGGAAAAAAGTTGTTCCATTGGGAGCAAGGCCTGGACCGTTCCTTTCCCGTGGGTACTTTTATCGCCGACGATGATGGCTCGATTGTGATCTTTTAGGGCGCCGGCCAAAATTTCTGCGGCGGAAGCGCTCATGCGGGAAACGAGCACAATGAGGGGACCGTTCCAAGGTTTTTCATTGGATTTGGTATTGGAGTGGTCGATATCGCCGTAGGGTCCGCGGACCTGCACGATGGGGCCTTCGATGAACAGTCCGGCGACCAAAACGGATTGTTCCAGGAGTCCGCCGCTATTATCGCGCAGATCGAAAATCAAACCGTCCATATTTTTCGCCTTTAATTTTTCTATCAGGGCGAGCACATCGGCGGAACTGTTGGATTGGCCGGCATCTTTTTCGCTATCGCCGTAAAAACCTGGCAAAGTGAGGACGCCGATTCTTTTTTCTTCGCCATTTTCTTTCAGGGTGAAGAATTTTGCGCTGGCGCGGCTTTCGGTGATTTCGATTTCGTCGCGTATGAGGATTACTATTTTTTGTTCACTGATATCGCCGGCGGGCTGGAGGGTTATGGAAACTTTCGTGCCTTTTTTACCGCGCAGCAGCTTTGAAATTTTACTGAGGAGCATACCGGAAACATCGACGGGCTCTTCATTTTCCTGGGCTATGGCGACGATGTGGTCACCGATTTGTATATTTTTATTGCGAGCGGCGGGGCCACCGGGGACGAGTTCATTGATGATGCAGCTGCCATTATCGTCGCCCAAGTAAGCTCCGATGCCGACGAAGGAGTGGTGTAGGGCCATGCGCAGGTCTTCCATGGATTCGTGGGACATGAAGATGGTATGGGGGTCATAGGTTTGGGAGATACTATTGATGAATTGTTCTTGGATGGTCCAGACTTCCAAGTGGGCAATATTGTTCAGGAGGCTTTTGTAGCGTTGTTTTACATTTTTTTTAGCGAGCTCTATTTTTTCGGGGAACGTCAGTGGCAATTTGACGTTAGCGCCGTCGAGGTGCAGGCGATGGATATTACTCCGGGCATATGGTAGTTCTCCAAGGCTTCGATTACTTTTTACGATGGTTGTGGGGGTGAAGCCAATTTCGCGAAGCGCCTTAGATTTTTCATTTTTCGGCGGGGTAAGTTTGAGAACTTTCGGCAAATTACTGCGTCTGATCGCTTCGGCTAGGAAACGTTTGACGCGGCGATTTCTACTTTTTTTAGAAGCGTCGAGGTAGTCCCATTCTTTTTTACGCTCCAAGGATTCCTGCAAAATGATTTCGTTGACGATTTCGAAATTGAGGCGATCCTGCCATAATTTTTCAAGGTCCTGTTTAAACTGCGGAAATTTTTCTTTTTCGCGGTCGAGGATGAAGGTGGCGTCGGAGTTAAGTTCGAAGTTATTCTGGTCGATGTGTTGGAAGACCCATTGGACGCGGTCGCGAATTTTTTGGCGATACAGGTCATAGATCGAGAAGCCGGGGGTTAGACTTCCGCCATTTAGGAATACGTCCAGAGTGGGGGCGAAACGTTTTACAAAATCATCGATTTCTTTTTGCAGGAAGAGCATTTTCGAGTTATCGATATGTTCGATATACTCTTCGATAATTTTTTTGAAGTCGAGATTTTTGAGTTTTTTGTGAGCGTAATGGATATCCTCGAGGCATTTCATCATACAGATTGTTTCCAGGCGCATGGCGCTTGATTGTTCGAGAGTGGGGAAGACGGGTTCTTCGAAGGTTAGATCAGCGCTTGTTTTTTCGCGTTTTTCCTTTTCGGATTTAACGTCCATTTCGCCGAAGCACACTCTCAGAGCGAGCGCGCTTCCGATTCCCCACAATAGAAAACTTTTTCGAATTGATACCATCTAATATGAATTTATTATCTCTAGGCTTCTCTTTTTAGCAAGAATAATAACGCTTTTTGGAGTGGGATTATTTCTGCTATAAAATGTTCAAATTTCGGATAAAAAAACGCTTGACAGCCATTTAAAGCGGAGACAAACTGGGCGGGAAGTGTTTTGGGTGGGTATAGCGCCCATTGTTAGAATTTAGCAAGAATAATAACGCTTTTTGGAGTGGGATTATTTCTGCTATAAAATGTTCAAATTTCAGATAAAAAAACGCTTGACAGCCATTTAAAGTAGAGACACCCTGGGTGGGTAGTGTTTTGGGTGGGTATAGTGCCCATTGTTAGAAAATTCTCCCGAAAACCAAAAATTCCTGACAAAAAATAAACTTGCTTCCAACGGATTAGATCTTACCCATTTTTCCGATTGCAGGCATAGTATAGAGGTAATACGCGAGCTTCCCAAGCTTGAATCGAGGGTTCGATTCCCTCTGCCTGCACCGGTTTGAATTATACGTCTGCCTTGAAATTATACACGGGCTGCAAACGATGGGTTACGGAGAGCGTATCTTCCACAAAATCCAGTATATCCTTTGAAGATTTGTAAGCCATTGGGCTCTCATCGAGCGTCCTTTCATTGACGCAACTCGACCAAATGCCCTTCATTTGTTTCTGATATTGATCGAGCGATAATTCCTTGGCCTGGCTCCGAGACAGTTTACGTCCACTGCCATGGGGCGCCGAATAATTCCACTCGCCGTTCCCCTTGCCCACTCCGATGACAGCGCCATCGGCCATGGAAAAAGGAATAACCAGCGGCTCATCCCTTTGTGCGGAAATGGCTCCTTTACGAATAATTTTATGTTCAAAATCGATATAATTGTGGACGCTTTCTATGGCCATCAGTCGATCACGGGAAATTTTTAAAAAATTACAACCAATTTGATAGGCAATTAACGCGCGGTTGACTCGGGCGTAAAACTGCGCAAAAATCATGTCTGCCATATATTCCTCGGCGGCTATACCGGATAAAAATTTAATGTTACTCTCCTCGGGCGTCTTCTCCTGCGCAAGTTTTTGATGGTACGTCGCAACCTGTAACCCAAAATTGCGACTCCCCGTGTGAATCAGTAGCCAGAGACTTTGGTCTTCATCCCGATCAATCTCGATAAAATGATTGCCTCCCCCCAATGTTCCCAGCGAAGCCCATATCCGCTCCTCTGGTATTTTGAGCTTCGTCGCAAAAATCGCAATCTTTTCCTTAAATTTTCCAAAGGACATTCCCCCATCTCCCACGTATTCGTAGGCCGCTTCGAGCGATTCGCAAACAGATGGGTGGAGTTTCCTGCCTGCGGGAATATGCTTCCTTATATACTTGTCCAATTTATCGCAGGCTATATTTTCCCTCTCTAATTTATAGGCATTAATCCCGCACCCTATGTCCACCCCAATCAGCGAAGGAATCACATATTCGTTGCTCGTCGCCGTAAATCCTACGAGAGCTTCCCGCCCAAAATGCACGTCCGGCATTATGCGCACCTTCGTGTCCGCAAATAACGGATGGTTTAGGTACTGCAAAACCAAATTTCTGCAATTTTCATCCATCGCCCTGGCATAGGCAATTGCCCAATTGTGCTCTCCTTCTATTCTTATGGCTTCCATTCTCCTAACATGCATGCTCTATTATGCCTCCGCAAGAAAAAAATCAAAAAAGTTGTTTTAGAAAGGAAGATTCTGTCCTCCAGGGGAATCCTTCTCCCTTTTTAAATATTATATTCCTTCATGACCTCGGGGATAAGGACGGTGATATGGGGAGCATTGGAAATAAGTTCATCGAAGAACCAATTTCGGGAGTCTTCATTGCCGTGGGTAAGAACGATGGTGCGGGGATCGAGGTTAATGGCGGCCTGGAGCAACTCATCGCGATCGGCATGGCCACTCATGTCAAAGCGTTCGATATTGGCGCGGACGGGGGCAGAATAATTGATAGCCGAGAACAAAAAATTGGAACCCTTATCGGCCCTCAAGAGTTGGCCACCGGGCGTATCGGGATCGCAATAGCCGACGAAGCAGATACTATTTTTTGAATTCCCGAGGAGGCATGCCGCGAGGTTATAGGAGGGCGTATTTTCGACCATCATGCCGCTACTGACGACAAAGATCGTTGGTTTTTCAGGTTCGTTACCGGGTTTGAGATATTTTGTTCGATTCAAGGAAATGACGCCGAGGTCCCGGAGAATACTTTTTCGGAAGTTCAGGGAGGGATATTTTTTTGCGATAGCATCGAAGGTATCGATGATGGCCAGACCCAATCCGGAACATATAATGGGTACTTTTTTATCAATTTTTTTTGCTTTTACTGCTTCGTGGAGGAGGGTTAAAATTTCCTGGACCCGTCCGAAGGCAAAGGTTGGAATGAGAACAGATCCGCCCATTTGCAAAGTATGTTGGACGGTCGTCAGAAGGCGCTCAATTTCCAAGGCGACCTGTTTTTGTTCCGTACGTTCCGTGGCACCGCGCGTCGTTTCCATGATCAGCGTATCGACTTTTTCCTTTGGCCACTGTCCACCGGGTAAA
Organism: Puniceicoccales bacterium; assembly: GCA_031270475.1. Taxonomy (GTDB): domain Bacteria; phylum Verrucomicrobiota; class Verrucomicrobiia; order Opitutales; family LL51; genus LL51. Next base: position 5,961 of record JAISXO010000042.1, read on the forward strand.
ATTTTTTGCTTGCGGAATAACACATCTCCTGTAAAAAATATCTTCCGATGCTTGTACTCTAGCATTATTCCGCTTGCCCCCGATACGTGTCCCGCATCAAAAAATTCAATGTCAATGCTGTCGTCACACTTGCGAAATGTCCGCCGCATGCCATACTTCATCTCGAAAAGATGCTCGTTGAGTCGGGTGATTTCGTCCAACTCGAAGAGCGGATATTCTTTGATTCCCAATTCTTTTTTCTGATGCTTCATCACCGTGTAACTGTTTTCTAGCAAAACAGGCATGATTTCCCGGGACTGGGGCGTCGCAAGTAGCCGCGCCTGGGGATGGGCCCGCATCAAAATCGGAATCGCTCCGATGTGGTCCAGATGACAATGGGTCACTATCACGAAATCAAGCGAACCCGGCGGAATTGCGGAAAAATTGGGGAGCGCATTCGATCCCATCTCCTTGGGACTTAATCCCGCGTCAATCACCACGTTGAATAACCCTATCTTCACATAGTGGCAATTGGCTCCAATATCGCACTCCGGGTTTAAATCTTTAAAATACATTGTTTGAAATTTATATCGTAAAAAAACTTTTCTTCCTGTCTAGCTTTCTTTGCCCCTCTCTGAGAAATTTTGCAAACGAAAATTGGGGACGGAAAATAGTCTTTTAAACATTACTTTTCTGTCCCTAGGTCTTTCCGGTTTTTTTGCCCTTGTCAAGTCTTTTTTAGAGAGAGGGGGGGGGGGGGGGGGGGGGGGGGGGGGGGGGGGGGGGG
>JAISXO010000054.1 GCA_031270475.1 Puniceicoccales bacterium
CCATACCGCTATCGCGCGAATGTCAGCAGTTACCGATCCATTGCTGGCGAAGCCAGCTCTATCACTGTCGACTGTGTCGACATCGCAGCCGATCGATCGGCCCAGTCGACGAAGTCGGCAAGACGGAGGCCGCCACTGGCGGCGCGCATAAAGGAATTCCGTCACGAAATAGGCATCAATGAAGCATTAAATAAATTACCCGGAAATCGTTAGGTCATGTCCTTTGCCTTTAGAGAATTTAGGACAGAAAACCACAAAACTACCCCAAAAGTATATTCTCTCCGTAAAAGTGAAGAAAATTAAAATACCCCGAAAATCGCATACTTAAAGCGAACTTCAGGGATAACGCAGCGGCACAGATTACAAGGAATTTACGCCACAGGGATAATCCCTGGCGGGGGAAGAGAGACTCGAACCCTCGACCTTCGGTTTAGAAGACCGCTGCTCTATCCACTGAGCTACTCCCCCTTTGCCACTTCAGAAGTCTGAAAAGACAAAATAAAAAGGCAATATTTATAATTGAACATCCTCGGTATATGTCCTTTTAGCGAGCTCCATCAGTCTATCATATTGCGCAACAGCTAGCATTTACATGACTTCGCAACAGCTGAATGTACTACCAACTGCATCAATTGCAGAGGTCACTTTTTGCCAAGCTAAAGCCACTATCATTGGGCCATAAAGTGTCCTCTCTATGTAGTTATACGTACCTTCTTCAAATCGGAATTGATTGTTTTCGAGCCATTGCAGTGCATTATCTTCGAGCTTGATAAATTCATCGAGCAGGAAATTGAAATTTATCTCTTTCAAATACTTCTTCGTTTTGAAATTGCTTTCTTTTTCCGCATCTTGTAATTTAGGCATGATACTTGCAACTTTTTCCTGTATCTCATCGATGTAAGCAATAATACCATTTATATGTGTTTGAAACTCGTTTTCGATATCGGTGCAATCAAATAAATTTAACACGCCTTGACAGATCTTTAGCGATTGCATAAAAGCAGTAAGCCCCATACTGGATTGATCAACTTCCCATTCCTGGATTTGTTCCACGGATTCATCTTCCGCGCAAGATTCCTCGTTAGAGGACTCACTTGCAAATGAATAACTACCTAAACAACTTAAAATGATTAATAATGAATATTTTTTCATAGCGGATGTAAATGTAAAAATTTTCCGAGACTACACAAGTAAAAAATTGAACTCATTTGTAATAATTATAAAAAAACCCACAACAAAATAATCCCATTGGAATGGGATTATTGGGTACATTCCCCGATTTCATCGGAGATTATCGATAAAATCCTTCTCTATAATTTTTCTATTTTTATTGTGCTCTATCTAAAAATTTACCAACTTGCATTGATGGTATTTTTTTTCCGATACAATAATATGTATGGCGTTTCGCCATCCATTGGATAAATTCCATCTATGAAATCCCCCTTGATATTCCTTACGGATTCATCATTAAATTCTATCCATTCATCGCGCTCATTTTTAACAAGTGCAAAATAATGTCCCTCAACGATGCTTTCACCGCAATGTACTATGATGCCGCAAAGCTCCATTGAAGTTTCGCCTTCAATGCCTTTTACGCAATAGGGTTTCATGTCAAATTTCGACGGAAAATCGAAGGGATTGTCCAATTTGTTTCCTTCCCAGTCAAATCGCTCAATTTGAAAAAACATATAAGCCGGAATTTCCGTTATTTTTGGGATTCTTTGGGCAGGGATTTTGATACCTTTTTCAATCACCTCCCAACCTTCGATATCTTCTGGAGTATTGTAGGCCCGCTCCAGCACGTTCTCAAGAGTATTTACTTTGGCATTGAAGAGGTCAATTGGCAATGGATGAAATATCATTGCTTCATCACGTACGCTTTTAAATCGACTGAGGACTTTAGCCTTTGAGTTTGACGAGATTGTTGTTTGTACATCATAGCGAAACAATTTTGTTAATTCGGGTAATACTGCTTCTATATCATTCAAAATTGCCGTCATAAACTCTACACAATCTTCTTGCTCCCCCCGATAGCCAAGATCAGGATAACAATCCCTCAATACTTCTAAATTGACAGTCTTTGTATTCATACACTGAAATAAAAATCGAAGAACTTGAATGACCTGCGTATTCGGCTCGTCGACTTGCATATTCGAATTTTTGACCACGTTGATTCGATCCCAAATTTCAGAAGAAAGAATAGCTTTCCTAAATTCTGGAATCGAAAACAATAGCTGCATAGCACTGTTTATGTAGCATGAATTGCCCAAATTAGGTAACCCTATGCAATCAGGTAACTTTACGCCATTAGCACCTACATCTCTGTCGCCCGTATTGTCAGGTTTCCATACCATTTCAATTAAACTTTTGAACAAATAATTCAATCCCCCCCAATAACCTTTAGGCGATGACGTAGCACTCGTATCAGATGCGCCTACTTTTTCTCTGCTAACATTCGAAACATTCCCATAGTCTCTCCTCTGTGGTATAATAGGTCCATTCATTGTCATTCCATAAACACCGAAATCGTCCCAACTAGGCAATCCACTAAAACTTGAGGAAAAAGTGTGTGAAGGAACACTACTTCCTAGTCCACCAGAATTTGCGGGCAAAGACATAACACTGCTAGCATTTAGCGCACTTATTCCTACGCCAAAAAGACCAAGCAAGGCCGTCCTTTTAAAAAATGAACAGACACTAGCCTGCTTAAAGACATCGATATTATTACCATCCATTTTTTAAGTATATTTAATAAAAATATTAAATCAAATAAAAACTTCACATAATTTATATTTTTTAAGAAAATTAAAAACAAATTGTTTTACGGAGAAATAAATATTTAATAAGCTTTATTCAGGCAACATTCATCGTTGACAAAAGTGGCTGCCCGGCCAGGACTCGAACCTAGACAAACGGAGCCAGAATCCGTTGTGCTACCATTACACCACCAGGCAAAAATAACTCCATCTGGATGGAGCTATTCTCCACGATTTTATAAAAGATCAATATTATTTTGTTATTCCCCTACAAAAACGACATGAGGCATCTAGCGTTCATAGGCTACCACATATGCTCCTTTTTTTAGTTTTTCTAGCCCTTCCTCCGTGCTCAGCCGTCTTACAGAAGTATCATTAAATTCTATGAAGCCATCCTTGGTTGTAATATATGCAATATAATGTCCAGAATGCGCAGTTCCCGAGTGGCAGAGCCCACCGATCAGTTTATATTTTACCTCTCCAGGATTTTCCATTATTTCCTGTGGGAAATCAAACTCCAACGGCATGAATATTGGACGATTGATCTTTCCAACATTTCCATGATCCTGATAATGTCGCCCAAGTTTTACTAAAAGCACTTTTGGCACAGTTCTAACTTGCTTACAACTAATGACCTCGATGGAATCATTATGAACATCGGTATCTCCTTTGCGGACGGCCTTTGGCTTCATTCGCTCCTCGCTTTTTCCCCAACGTCGCAGCGTTTCCATAAATTCATTAGAAACTTCTTCCGTTTCCGGGTACCTTTCTATTTTCAAATTCCACCAAAACTCTGGGGCATAAGTGTAACACCAAAATTGGAGGGGGTAAGGGTGCAAATTATACCTAAAAGGATTTGCTTTCTCTCGAGTAATTTCAACACATTGGTACTGAAAACATTTAGTCGCTTCCTCTTCGGCACCTGGGATTCCTTGCCACCAACTTAAAACACTGAACAATTCGCGAATAAACTCTTGAGCATCTTTTTGTTCGTGAAAAGTAAAACGTTTCAGATTACCTCCAACCAATAATTTGTCTCTCAATATTTTCTCCAACTGATCGCGAGATAGCCAACCAGGTCCATTAATTCCTTCAAATATTTCTCGAAGCCCAACTACTACAGGATGGGTACTCGAGCTGTCCATAATAGCTCTTTTAAACGGCCCGATTGCATTTAATAGTTGTAAGGAACTATTCATATAGCACGTAGCTCCAAAATTAACCAACCCATTGGGCAACGTTGGATCCCGTGGATGCGTTACGACTGGAATAGGGGATTTTAAAAGGGGCGGCTGCACTGCTCGCACTCCACTACTAGTTTGAGTCTGCGCTGGAGTAGTAGCAGGTGGCAATGAGGGCCCTGACACAATCTTCGATGGTGGCGACACAGGCTTCGGCAATGGCAACACTGGTCCCGACACCATAATCCTATTATTATTTTGAAAAAATCCTCCCAAGCCCTGTCCGCTTTTCGGTTGTCCCAGGAACGCTTTCAGTTGCGGCTGTACCGCTCCCGGTTGCGCTCCGAATCCCTGCGGCGCCGCCGCTTTCGACACCATATTCCTATTATTATTTTGGAAAAATCCTCCCAAGCCTTGTCCGCCTTTCGGTTGTCCCAGGAACGCTTTCAGATGCGGCTGTACCGCTCCCGGTTGCGCTCCGACTCCCTGCGGCGCCGCCGCTTTCGACACCATATACCTA
>JAISXO010000050.1 GCA_031270475.1 Puniceicoccales bacterium
AACGCAGGAAACGTTGGCGCAGGCGCTCCCGATGCCCTTCATAACCTTTGATAATATTCATGGCCCAATTTCAACACGTCCTCCAAAAATAGGCAAGATTTTTATTGAAAATTTTTCCAAAATCACCCAAAGCTTCACGGGAAAAATGTATTTCTCCATGAAGCACCTGAGATTCGACTCGCCCTACCCTATCCATCTGGAAAATCTAGACTGGAAATAGAGAATCATAGATCATTGAATTTATTGGGAGCAGGCGGCTTTTCCTTCTTGCGAAATCCACCATCGGCCATCGATTTCTTGGCATTTGACAGCTGTTATTCCTTTTGGTAATGCAACTATAAAATGGTCAGTATCACAATGAATAATCGCACCACAGGGATGAAAACGTCCCAAAGCTTCCCTGTCTGTATCTTCTATAAAAATGACCTCTGGATGAAAATTTAATCTCATACGTAAAAAAATCATTAATATATCGTTTAAATTGATTTCTCCGGCGCTCAATAGACTTAAATAGGTATCCCAATCAACTTCGTCTTCGATTAAATATTGCCCATTACTCATAAAAATAGCCATCAAAAGTTCGAGAGCATCTATTATTTCTTGATTTTTTGGAGAACCATTTTTCCAGTCTCTTACATGAGTAGAAATTATCACGGATAAGCCATTCAAACATTTCTGTAAATCCACCCAAGGAATTTCAATTACCGGCTTCGGATAATTTATCATAAACCAAATGGCCGTACCGGCATAATAGCCACACCTGCCAAAGGCCGGAACGTCAAATAAAGCCATATCTTTGTGTAAACGTGCCTGAATTTGATCCATCTTTTTCTGCCTTTCAATCCTATCCACTTCTTCTTTAAACTCTTGTTGCGAAGCCAAGAGGGCCGCTTCCAAATCATCAGCGCGCGCTGCTATGGGCATAGATCGTTGGGACGAACTATCGGTCGTTTTCTGTGTTCCTGGAGATACCGGCAATGGCATTGGGAAATCTTGTGCGCTTTCCCCTATCGAAGTATGACTTCCTTGGTCCGAGTCACTTCCAGCGGGCACTGCCACCGGCAATGGCACCAAAGAGACTTGTTTAGGTTCCTCTATCGCAGGCTGTCCCGCTCGTGAGATCCACCATTGACCATCGATTTCTTGGTACTTGAAAGTTGTTTTAAGGAATGGTTCCTTTGGCAAGGCAAACATAAAATGACCCGTATCGCAATGAATAAGCATACCGAAAGCATGAGAAAATTCTGGAATCATTACTTCGGTATCTTCTGCAAATTGGATGCTGTCTCGGGATAATTCTAAAATTTGGCATAAAAATTCTAGCAATATAGTATTTTGCACGTTCCCCTCCCACAAATCCGCAAAGAATTCTTCCCATGCAATTGTATCTTGTGAATAATATTTTTCAGAGTTGCAAAGACTGGTCACTAATTCGGATATTAGATCTCCACTAATATTTCCGTCTTCTATACATACATAAATCCGGTTGTATAAGTCTTGCAAATATTCCTCCAAAACTCTCTTACTAATCTCAATCGTTGGTTTTTTTTGGCAATTCATTGCAAAAAGAATAGCTAAACAGGAATAATAGCCACATCTACCAAAGTCTGGAACATCAAATAAAACCTTATCATCGGGTAAACGTGTTAGAATTTGGTTCATCTTTTCCTGTTTTCTCGCCAAAATGGCCGCAACGGAATCATCGTCTGACGCTGCTACAGCTATAGGCCTCTGGTGCCAATCCACATTTTGAGGGCTACTGACTGTTGCCATTGGTTCTCGGGATAATGGATTGCCAGCACCTGCGCTTTCGGTTGGATTTCTTACTATTGGACCTTCCATTTCTGGATTTTCTGAAAATACTATCGCTCGCGATCGCGTTAAGGGAAAACCTTGTTTTGATCTCTCACTTTGCATTTCTAAAAGCGGAGTTCCTTGCCTCAAGTCACCCTGAACTGGTGTCGAAGGCTGGGTTTCTTGTGAATTCCACCATTGACCATCGGTTTCTTGGCACTTAACAGCTGTTATTGGTAAACCGGTACTTGTTACCTTTGGCAACGCAACCATGAAATGATTAGTACCGCAATGAATAAGTTCACCATGGGGCTGGAAAATTTTTAAAGCCGTTTCGTCCGTATCTTTTATCATGATGATGTCTGGGGGTAAAGACAATATTTCGCGTAAAAACTTTAGTATCATATCATCCACTTCCACTTCTCCTCTCGATAGGTCGGCAAGGAGTATATCCATTCGAATTTTACCTTGCTCGAAGTATCCTGGATTAGATGCAAGAATGGCACCCCAAATTTCGATGTCCTCCGGCGATATCCTTGTAGCAATAAAATTGCATACCCTTTGCAAACATTCATTTAAATTTTCCATAGAAATCACGATTTCTGCGCGCTCTGGGTGTTCTATGGTAGAGCGAATGGCCAAAGCAGCATAATAGCCACACCTCCCAAGCCCTGGAACATCAAACAAAGCCATATCTTTGTGTAAATGTCTTCGAATTTGATTCATCTCTTCCTGTTTTCTCGCCCTATCCGCTTCCCCTTCTTCTCCCTGTAGCGAAGCAAATACGGCCGCACTTAAATCATAATTTCGCGGATCCGCATGTATGGGCCGTTGAGGCATCCCCGCATCTAGTCTTTCCCCATACATGAGCTGATATAAATCCAAATCTTGATGGGCGTCGACCATTTCCGCTGGCTCCTGGGGCAACGGATTTCCATTCGCATCTCCTAATAGAGATCCTTGGCATGCTTCTAAAAATTCATCAGCATCCTCTAAGACATTACCAATGGACGCGAGAACACTCCCATGTGCAAAAGTCAAAGACAATACGTTAAAAATTGTTAATAATGTTTTCATTTAGGGCCCTTTATTAGTAATACCTTTCGATTTGTCAATATTTTTTTACGAATTTTAAAAAAATAAAAACAGTCAATTAAAAATTTTCCGTTATTCCTCAAAATTAAGAAGAATATCGCCAGTCAATTAACCGCAAAAGAAGAAACCGCCCACCGTTCCAGAAATCAATGGAAATACATATCAGGATATCGATATCCCGGTTGCGATCGGGAAAATGGGAAGCCATATCCCAAGCAATCCCGGATAACCATGGCTTATTCTTGCGTTCGATCCAAAAACGAAAGTGCTTCTTATCGACACCGAAAAATTCCGCACTACTTGCAAAACGAACATTCCGGATGCAAAAAATAGGCTCCTCGTTTTGCTGGCCGTAGGGTTGTAAATAATTTTCCAATTCTTTAGCAAAAAAATCATCAATATCATCCTTATTTAAAACATAGACAATCTCAATTTCTTCTTCCGCAACCTGAACGGTCTCGCGGAAACGTAAAATTGCCTGATTAAATGCATCGCGAAAAGTGTCGACATTTTCCGGCTTCAAAGCAACACCTACAGCCATTTTATGTCCTCCCCAATCCTTCATATGGGTTGCACATTCCCCCAAAATATCGACCAAATTAATATTTGCACTTCGACCGGATCCCTTCGCCATACCTCGTTCCTGAGACATAACAATGGTGGGACGTCCATATTCCCTCACCAATTTCCCCGCAATAATACCGACCACTCCCGAATGCCAACTCGGATTAAAAAGTACAATACCCGGATCATCTCGATAATGTTCTTGGACCATTTTTTTTGCCTCAAAAATGACATCATGCTCGATGCGTTGCCGCTCCCGATTCATGGTATCGATTTTTTTAGCCTTTGCCATAGCCTCGGAAATATTGTCCGCCAATAGTAATTCCACGGGCAATAGGGCGTCGGATAGCCGTCCACTCACATTGATACGCGGTGCCAATTTGAAAGAAACATCCGCCTGCGTAATGACTTGACCGGAGGGAATATTGGCAACGATACAAAGGGCATCGAGTCCCGGTCGGCGCTCCTTCGCAAAACTTTGTAGCCCATATTTTACAATGACGCGATTTTCATGGCGGATGGGCATCATGTCAGCAATTGTCCCAAGGGCAACGATATCGAAATAACTTTTGAGGCGAATGGCAAAAGCTCGCTCATCGCCCTGTCCACGCCGATGCTTCAAAAATGCATGCACAAACTTGAAAACTAACCCAACGGCACACATGGATCTCAGCGAAATATTGTGCTCCGACAGATGGGGATTGATCATAATTCCATCGGGAGTCCGATCCACCGTCAACGTATGATGGTCGATAACTAAAACATCGATACCTTTTTTAATGAGAAAATGAATCTCATCCACGGAATTGGTACCACAATCCAGAGCAACAACGAGATCCGGCTTGCTCTTTCTGAGCATGCGACGGACGATCTCCTTGGACATCCCATAGCCCTCCGAAAAACGTCGCGGCACAAAATATTGGGGCCAGATGTTGAACTGCCTCAAAATATCAACCAGTAACGCCGTACTCGTAATACCATCCACATCGTAGTCGCCGATGATCGAAATGACCGATTTCCGCTGCACGTGCCGATCAAATAACGCAACCGCAGAATCCATGTTTTTAAGCAAAAAAGGGTCGTTTAGATCGGAAATCTTGGGAGCAATGAAGCGCTCCGCATCGGTAATTTCTTCCAGACCCCTCTGAAAAAGAATGGCGCTAAGAACCTTTGAAATACCTAACTTTCCAGCCAAGTGATCCCTTTGATCCCAATCGCAATCTAAAAATTTCCACTTTACTCTACGACCTTCTGCCAAAAATACTGTAAACCGAAGCCTATCTATTCATTTGAGAAAAAATTAGCAAGACTTTATTTCGGCAATATTTGAACGGGAATAAAAAAACTTGACAGAAAGGGAAAGATGGACTCGAGGGTTTGATGGCAAAAGTGCGCGAAAATCGCGCAAAACATGGAATGGAATTCCATGTTTTAAAGGAGCTTCGCTCCTTACTTTTGCCATCTGGTCTAGCATGGCGGCCAAATCATTGATTTACCGGCCAAGAGATGGACATGCAAATGGGGCACACTTTCGCCGGCATCGGGGCCATTATTAATTACCACGCGAAATCCCCCTATCAGGCCATGATTTTCCACAAATTTCCGAGCAACCAGGAGGAGATGTCCGAGTACAGGCGCATCATTTTCCTGAGCTTCCGCGAGCCGCGGAATATTTTTTTTAGGGATGATCAAAACGTGTACGGGAGCTCCCGGATTGATGTCTCGAATAACGACGCACAGTTCATCTTCCATGAGGATTTCAGCGGGCAATTCCCGGTCGATGATCCTTTGAAAAACATCTTTTTCGCCATTTACAATCATGGCGACGAGTGATAGGATTTTAAAATTCTTTTCCAGCATAAATTTTTCTTTTCTTTTTCATTTCAGTTCTATGCTGGGGGCATGTCGAAGCGCTACATTTTACAATTATGCCCATTATTGTCAGCGGGTATACTCCAAGGCTTTACGGCTCAAAAGAATATTTATAGCAATCGCGTTGTGGCCTATGTGGAAAACGATATCATCACGCAACAACAGATTAGGGGCGAAATGATGCTCATTGCCAACCAGGGTTCTGAGGAATCGGAAATGGAAAAGAAATTATGGGAAGAAGTACTCAACACCATGATTGCGAAAAAAATGATTGCCAAGGAATTCGAACGGATGAAAGGGCAATTACCGGAATCTTACATTCAAAAAAAATACGATGAAATTCAAAAAACGCGTTTCGACGATGATCCATTAAAATTGACGAAAGCTTTACAGCAACAGGGAAAATCGAAGGCGAGTTACAAGGCTTGGCTTCGGGAAGAAGCCATCATTTCGTTTATGTATGAGCACAACGTCCACAGGCCGAATTCGGTTAGTCCTCTCGACATTCAAAAGTACTATCAGGCCAATGGCGAGAAATTTATTCAGGGCAAACGATTCGACATCGATCAAATCATTATAAAAAAAGAAGACGCTATTCCATCGGTCCGAGAATGTTTAAAAAGGGGCTATTCCTACGAGGAGTGTTGCCAAGATTTATCGCAGATTCCTGGTATTAGTCTCAACCGCATGGAAAACATCGATGAAAGTGAAATCGTGCCGATCATCATTAAAAAAATCGCAAAACTTCCGATTGGTTCTTTTAGTGAAGAGTCCATTGAGTTGAATGACCAAGTTATATTTCTCGGACTTCGCAACGTTCGGGAAGCACGCACCCTATCCCTCGATGAGGCCCGAGAACCCATTGAGCAGACTTTATTGGAAAAAAAATACCAATTGCTGCGTCAGAAATGGCTCGATCAATTGAAGCAGAAGGCCTATTGTGTCGTCATATAATGCTATTATTTTTATTTAAACGGTCTTTTTTTGTCATTCCCACGTTTTTGGGAGTGACGTTCTTGACCTTTACCATCATTTACTTTATACCCGGTGGCCCCTTTGACGGCGAACGGGAGATGCCCAGCGAAATCCGCCAAAAACTAAATGAGCGCTACGGCCTCGATCAATCGCTAGGAGTACAATATTGCCGATACATTCGGAATGTTTTCAAGGGAGACCTAGGGCCGTCCTACAAATATACGGACTGGGATGTCAGCGAGCTCATTCAATCGAAGGCTAGTGTAAGTTTTGAGCTGGGTATTTACAGCATGTTATTTGCGTTGTTTGTGGGTATTTCCGCGGGTGTGATTTGTTCCCGCTTCCCTGGGAAATGGTTAGATTTTCTATTGGGCATTATTTCCACGCTTGGAATGTGTTTACCGGCCTTTGTTGTGGGACCTTTTCTGCTTTATATTTTCGCTTTGAAACATCGAATTTTCGCCGTTGCGGGCTGGGATCACTGGCATCAAAAAGTTTTACCCATTCTAACGATTGGAATCCTGTATGCATCCTACATTGCTCGTCTAACAAAGAGTGCATTGTTGAGGATTTTGGAGCAACCGTACATCATGGCAGCGCGGGCACGTGGATTGGGTGAATGGAGAATTTTTTTTGTACATGCCTTGCGCAACGCTCTACAACCGGTTGTAGCTTACATGGGACCAGCACTTGCGAATGTCATCAGTGGAGCAATCGTGACGGAAACCATTTTTCAAATCCCCGGACTAGGCCGCCTTTTTATCCAAGCGATTGGTAGTCGCGACCACATGCTTATTCTCGGAATTGTGAATTTTTATGCCCTGACGGTTATTATCTGCAATATGATTGCCGATTGCATCCAAGCCTGGCTTGATCCCAAAATTCGTCTCCAATGATTTGGAATTGTTTGTCGATCCAAGGGGGAGATCTTCTGGAAGGATCCCAAGGGCAAAGTTGCTCGGGGCGTTGCCCCAGATCCCGCAAGAAGTTATGGACTCCTTGAGTTCTCTATAAGAGTCCCGCGGCGAAGCCGCAGGACTCTTATATTTTCTGCCCGGCCCTTCGGGCCGGGCAGGCTCTAGACTTAAATTTCATTGGAATTTTAGCTTGCGAGAATCGTAAAGTTTTATACTTCAAGGATCATGCTTAGTAGAGTTTTAGGGAAGTTATTTTGGTCCATTTTAGTTTTGGTGTGGGCTATTTGGAGTTTAATTCCCCCCAACGATCGTCCTTTTAACGATTTCGTTGCCCATCGATCGACGGCTCAAGTCGATGAGTTTTCCGGTCTACTTTCCCAGGCGAAGTTACGGGTACAGCTCAAACAATCGCCCTCTGTTTTTGTCGCGCTGAAGGAAATTGCTAAGAATGAGAAAATTGATCTCTCGTCCTATTTTTCGGACATCAAGTTACAGGACATTAAAAATCTCGATAAAAAAAATAAAATTTTATTAGAAACGCTGCTACGGGAGTCCAATGGGCGGCTCAAACAAGGGCTTGATCTCAAGGGTGGCATTTCATTTACCCTCAAGATTGCGGATCAGTCGATAAAGGAAAAGGATCCCCATTTGCGTGAAAGCCAGCTTGAAAAGGCGGCTCAAATCATGCGTCAGCGCCTCGATGGTATGGGCGTTGCGGAACCGGTTATTCGTGCCCGTGGCAGTGATGAAATTGAGATTCAATTGCCGGGAATTTCTACGCAGGACAATCCGGAAATTGTCGATGCGGTAAAGCGTCCGGCGAAACTGGAATTCCGTCTGGTGCACGAGGATCGGCCACACAATCTGGATCTCCAAGCGGTTCCCATTGGCTACGAATTACTTTTTTCCGAGTTTGAAAATCAGCAAACCGGTGAAATAGACATGGTTCCCTACTATGTTAAAAAGATTCCCGAAATGACCGGTAAAATGGTAAAAAATGCCCATGCGACCATGAATCAGTACGGCGGATTCGAAATCAGTCTCGAAATGAAGTCACCGGATGGCGTCGATCGTTTTGCTAGGATCACGAAGGACAACATTGGCCGTTCGTTGGGAATCGTTCTCGATGGAAAATTGTATTCGGCACCGCGCATTAACTGTGAAATCCCCAATGGTATGGCGAGTATTTCGGGACATTTTTCCCAGCGGGAAGCCCTCGAATTGGCCAATGTACTCAATAATCCGTTAGAATTCGAGCTCATTTTGTCGGAAATTCAGGAAATTGGGCCGTCCCTCGCCGAAGATGCGAAGACGAGTTCCATGCATGCGACGATTTTGGGTGTAGCGCTGGTGATTCTTTTTATGGTCATCTACTATCGCGCATCGGGATGGATTGCCGTTATTTCTGTTCTTGCGAATGTGCTCATTGTGCTCGGCTGCATGGCGATGATTGGGGCGACTATGACACTACCCGGCGTCGCTGCATTGGTTCTGACCGTTGGCATGGGTGTCGATTCAAATATCCTGATCCTTGAACGCATACGGGAAGAATTGGCTCTTGGAAAACGAATATATACGGCATTAATTGCGGGTTACGACAAGGCATTTTCGACGATTTTTGACGCCAATATTACAAGTTTACTTTCCGCACTCATTTTGATTTGGCTCGGAACGGGGCCGGTTCGCGGATTTGGTGTAATTTTAGCGATTGGTATTTTTGCAACAATGTTTTGTGCTTTGGTTTTGAGTCGCGCGCTGATGGCGATTTTGATCGATTTTGGCTTTGAAAATCTATTGAAAAAGCACAATAGAAAAGTCAGCAATTTCGATTTCCTCGGGAAACAGAAGATCGCATCTATTTTATCCATAGTCGTCATTGGCCTGGGATTACTAGCATTCGTGCTACGGGGCAATGGAATTTATGGCATCGATTTCACGGGAGGCGACGAAATGACACTCCAATTCGCGGAAAAACTGAATACTAACGACATCGAACGGTTAGCAAAGGAGAATGATATTGGTGAAGTGGGAACAGTTTACAGAAAAAATATCAAAGATTCCGGTGAAGTTTTATGTCTCCAGACAAAGGAAGGGAAAGGAAAAGCGCTGTTCCAAGTATTAAACAAGCAGTATCCGGAAGCGCAATTGAAAATTATACATGAATCGAGCATTGGATCTTCGGTGAGTGGAAAAATTAAGTGGAATGCAATTTGCGGGATAGTAGTTTCCCTATTGATGGTACTCATTTACGTTGCCCTGCGGTTTGAGATAGGTTTTGGCATGGGGGCGTTAATTTCGACGATTCACGATGTTTTGGCGACGATTGGTATTTATCTTCTTCTAGGAGGGCAATTTTCGGCGCCGATGATTGGAGCGATTTTGATGATTATTGGCTATTCGATTAACGATACCATTGTCGTTTTCGATCGCATTCGCGAGGAGCTTCATTTTAATCCGGAGACTTCGCTAAAGGATATCATTAATTATTCCGTCAATTGCACTCTTTCGCGGACAATTTTGACTAGTTTGACGACACTTTTAGCGGCACTGGCTCTCTATTGTTTTGGAGCGGGTGCCATCAACGATTTGGCTTTAATTTTCATCATTGGTATTTTCGTTGGGACCTACTCTTCTATTTTCATTGCGTCGCCCATTTTCTATCGCTGGCACAAAGGTGATCGGCGGACCGTGGAAATAAAGTAAAAAAACACTTGCCAACGATTAAAATCCGACCGCGCGTGAAAATTTACCACCACAAATCGCGCTATCCTCCTTTATTTTCTACTTTATAAAAAAATTCCCTTTGCTTACATCCCAACAAATGCAGGTAGTGCCGCGAAAATTCAATTCATTTCCCTTCGAATACCACAGAGAACTCGAAGTGCGTATTGACAATATCACCAATCTTGGACTTGGCGTCGGTCGCCACGACGGTTGGGTGATCATGGTTCCCGGAGTGGCCATCGGTGAGCACATTCGCTGTCGCATTTACCGCAATCACAGCAACTATTCCGAAGCAGATCTCGTTGAAATTTTGGAGCCATCGCCCAAACGCATTACACCAAAATGTCCATTATTTGGGGTCTGTGGCGGTTGCCAATATCAGCATTTAAGCTATGAAACGCAGCTCGAACTCAAACAACGACAGGTTAAGGAACTCCTCCAAAAATTAGCGGGAATTGACAGTGAAGTTGCATTGCCATTGAGTACGAATCAAATTTACCATTACCGTTCGAAATTGACGCCCCACTTCGAAAGGGAGGCCCAAAGCATTGGATTTCTCAAAATGGGGAGTCGTTTTGCCATTGTTGATGTGGAGCAATGCTGCATTGCGACTCCTGCGATCAATGAAAAACTAAAAATTTTGCGCCAAGAAATTCGTCAAAAAACTTTTCGATTGGGAGGGACTTTATTACTTCGCGACACGGGAAATAGCGTCGAAACGGATCCGGCGAAAGTCATTACTCAGCACATTGGATCCTGGATTTTTCAGGTTTACGCTGGAGAATTCTTTCAAAACAATTCATATATTTTGCCACATTTTGTGGATTACATTATCCGCGAATCGTCTGGCAACGGCATCGAATTTTTACTTGATATGTATTGTGGCGTTGGTGTTTTTGGGATCTGTAGTAGTCGAAATTTTAGGACAGTTACGGGTATTGAAATCAACGAACGTGCCATTCAACTTGCCCGGCAAAACGCAGTGAATAATCGGAGGGACAACATTCAATTCATTGCGGGCTCTTCGGAAAATATTTTTGCCAAAACCCTACCCGAAGCAAAAAAAACAACGGTCATCCTCGATCCCCCGCGCAAGGGCTGTGACAGCTATTTTCTCCGACAACTGGTAGCTTTTGAACCTAAAAAAATTGTTTATATTTCATGTAGTCCCGACACGCAGGCCCGCGACGTAAAATTTTTACTCCAGCATCGCTATGCCATCCACCGCGTCCAACCTTTCGATTTGTTTCCTCAAACGCGGCATATTGAGAATGTAATCACACTTTTTTCCTGCCAATAATGTTAAATTTTTCACTAAAAATAAATTTATAAATAAAACTTGACAATCATTGAACATCGATCAAGGCTAGGGACATAGGGAGGGAGTAAGCTTCGCGTCTAAATTTTGCCCCTAAAAAGCACAGATGAACATAAAAATTATAGCAATGCCAAGTTTTCATCGAAAATAAATTCGCAAATTTTCGTCAAAAGCGATCGGATTTTTTCACGAACGATTTCGACCGTAAAACCAAAATATTCCTGAACTTGTTTCCCGGGAGCGCTAAAACCGAAGTCATCGACCGAAACAATCTGCCCTTCAGGCCCCACAAAAGCGTACCATGGCATCGCCACACCGGCCTCGACGGCCAGTCGCAATTTACAAGATTTTGGCAAAATTTCTTCTCCATATCCATCGCGTTGGCGTTTAAAAACCTCCATACTCGGCACGGATACCACACGCACAAATTGTGAAAAATCTTTAGCCGCTTCCAGAGCGATGGCCAATTCGCTACCCGTTGCCAATAGAATCAATTGTAAATTTTCCGTTTCCTTGCGGGCGATGTAAGCTCCCCGAAGTGTTCCCGTTTTCCGATTGGAAATTTCCGTCAATATGGGGAGATCTTGCCGGGACAAAATGAGCGCCGTCGGTCCATTTTTTCGTAAAAACGCCGCCTCATACGCCCCCTCGCATTCTTCGGCATCGGCAGGACGAAATACGTCCAAATTTGGGATACTGCGCAAAGCGGCCAACATTTCCACCGGCTGATGCGTTGGACCGTCCTGCCCAACTGCGATTGAATCATGTGTAAAAATATATACCACGGGCAATTTTGCCATCGCTGCCACGCGAATTGCGGGACGTAAATAATCGGAAAAGGCGAGAAAAGTTGCTCCACTGGGTTGAAAAACGCCGTCGTAGGCCATTCCATTTAAAATTGCGCCCATTGCATGCTCACGGATACCGAAACTGATGTTGCGACCACCATAATTTTTGCGCCCAAAGTCTCCCTTGCCGAGCAAATAATTTTTATTGGAAAGGAACAGATCGGCGCTTCCCGTAACAATTTTTGGATTTTTTTCAGCCAATGCATTGAGTATTTTTCCGCCCGCGTCCCGCGTCGAAATTGCTCCCATATTTAAAATATCTCTGGACGTCGATTCCAGCGTGTGATTTTCAAAAAACAATGAATATGAATCTCCGTTTTTTACTTTCCACGCATCAAATCGATTTTTCCAATAGTTATAGTCCCGGAGCCATTGTTGGCGACGATTTCCAAATAAAGCCTTTGTTTTTTCATCGACAAAAAATTGCTGTTCCGGCAGGCCT
The DNA here is from genome assembly GCA_031270475.1 of Puniceicoccales bacterium. GTDB lineage: Bacteria > Verrucomicrobiota > Verrucomicrobiia > Opitutales > LL51 > LL51. The sequence continues at coordinate 12,550 of JAISXO010000050.1, forward strand.
AAATTTTTTTTTGTTTCGGCGGCAAATTTTATACCCGCTTCGCCGTGCGCCCCATTAGTACCTGCAATCCCAGGAATGCCGTAACCGATAATCGTTCTAGCAATGATTAAACTGGGACGATCCGCCATTTTTGCCCTTTCATAGGCTTCTATAATTTGATTAATATTGTGTCCATCGACGGTTTGGACAAAAAATCCATAGGCTTCAAAACGTCGACGGACGTCTTCGGATTGCGTTTCTTCCAGCGCCGCATCGATCGTAATGCCATTGGAATCGTAAATTAAAATTAAATTATCGAGTTTTAAATGGCCCGCAAAGGAACAGGTTTCGTGGGAAATACCTTCCTGCAAACAACCGTCACCGCAGAGGCAGACGACATGATAATCTAAAATTTCGTGAATATTATTTATGCGGTTATGGAGCATTTTTTCCGAAATCGCGAAACCGACCGCATTAGCAATACCCTGGCCGAGGGGACCCGTCGTGCACTCGACGCCGGGAGTAACGCCAAATTCCGGATGGCCTGGTAAATTACTTCCGCGGGTGCGGAATCGCGATAATTCATCGACGGCGAATCCGCTTAAATACAGCCATGCGTAGAGAAACATCGTACCATGTCCGGCGGATAAGACGAAGCGATCGCGATTGATCCATCGGGGTTGTTTCGGATTGAGTTGCAGTAAATAACCAAACAATGCCGCGCCAATTTCCGCGCAACCGAGGGGTAAGCCGAGATGGCCGGAATGGGCCATTGCAACGGCCTCCAAAGCAAGTCCACGGGCAACATTTGCCGCCGTCTTCAAATTATCCTCCATTTTGTGTGTAACTGCCATGGTCATTACTATGAAATATCTTTTTGCCAATCGTCAACTTCTCCTGCAAGACTATTCAAAAATGCCGAAAAATAAAAAACTTGACAGGTATGGAAAGTACGGCGAGGCTGAAGAGTAGAGAGTGGGAGCAAGCGGCACGTAAAAATTTTTTCGCCCCTACGCCGAACTGTTTAAAATTTTTATTATTTCATAACACTTACAGTATCCTTGGGAAAAAAATTTGTCCGCGAGAATAATACCCAAAAATACAAATAAAAAATCACTTGATAGGTATCGAAATCCTCCAAGAACTGGAAGATAGAATAGCAAAATTACCGCTTCTTTTTCAAATTTTCACCGTATTTCACAATTCCATCGGCCAATCCCTGAATAATTTTCCGCTGAAAAGCAGCATCTGCCAGTTTTTTTGCTTCCGCATCATTGCTAATAAACCCGAGTTCCACTAAAATTCCAGGACAGGGAAGCGACTTAAGCACGACAAATTCGGCCATCTTAACGCCACGATTGCTAAAATTAGTTGTTTTTTCAAAGGCGGAAAGCACGGAATACGCTGCCATCAAATTCCAAGGATTAAAGGTATTTCCTGAAAAATTTTTCGTCCGCCTGAGCGTAAAAATCTCCACGCCCTGCGCCGATGAATTCGTTGCAGAATTCAGATGCAAACTCACAAATAAATCCGCTCTACCGGCCTTTGTCGGACGATCTTTTAACTCCACAAAAGAGTCCGTTTCCCGGGTCAATATCACCGCGTATCCTCTTTTTACCAACTCTGCTTTGAGGAGCATCGCCATTTGGAGCACCAGCATTTTTTCCGAAAAATTCAGACGCGCATTGATCGCTCCGGGATCCTTCCCCCCATGGCCCGGATCCAAAACGATGGTTTTCAGCACCGGCGTTTTTTCGGCAATTAAATTAATTGCCAACAGAGGCACTAAAACTTTTAAATAATCATCGTAACTAACGAGAATATTCCCAAGGTTGAATTTCAATTCATGGGACAAATAAATCTTCGAAGTTTGGTAAAGAATATAGCTTTGGCCAGCAGTCAATTGCACCGTTGCGCCGCCTTTTGTGATTTTCGCAAATCCATTACTATTATTTAATACAATACTGCATTTTAAGGATTTCACAATATCGGACAGGGAGAGATAGCGAATGCCAGCAAATGTTAGGAATGGACTTGGCGTAATACCTTTTTGAGGCGAAATAATCGAACTACTTTCGTCTCCGCATGTCTTTAGTTTACCAATTTTTAAAATATCTACTAACTTTCCCAAGCTCCCAAATTTCGAATTACCCGCTTCTCCAAAAACTTGTGGACAAACCAACACTCCTCCGAGAACATAAATTAATGAATATCGAAGAAAAATGTTCTCTTTGACATTTTCCGATGTGCGCCGTCTTTTCCATTTTTTAAGCATTAAAGTACCGTCTTTTTATCTTCCATATCCGGCAACTTAGGTGGTTGCTTTTTTTTAAGATTTTTCGAAGGGGAATAAGTTGCAACAATATTGCGCCCAACCAGCTTTGCTTCCGCATCTAAAGTCGCATAGTTGGTGAGGTCCGTCGTTATTCTTTGCACGAGGTTGAAGCCCAATTGAGTTTGATCCAATTCTCGTCCCCTAAAAAAGACAAAAACTTTTACCTTATCACCATCGGTTAAAAACTCAACAATATGGTGCAATTTCGTCTCATAGTCATGGGTCTCCGTGCAGAAACGAAACTTAACTTCCTTTATTTTTGTAGCGACCGACTTATTCGTCTTTTGTTTTTTTGTCGTTTCGTACTGGTACTTGCCGAAATCGAAGATACGGCAAACGGGAGGCACAGCATTGGGGCTAATTTCAATGAGATCGAGGCCGGAGCGGCGCGCTTCGGAACGGGCCTCATCGATCGAGACGATGCCAATCATATTTCCATCGGCACCAATAAGGCGAACTTCCTGGGCGCGGATCCGATCATTACGGCGGACAAAATTATTCTTTTGCGCCTTTGCATAACTACGATTTGGTCGATTATTTGCCATTAACAGTATTTTAAATTACAGCCTCTCACTGTGGAAAATAAAATGTACTTTTCAATCTTTTTCAATGTATACTTCATTAAAACATCATCCGCCTGAAATCGCTTCCCATTTGTAAGAAAAATCGATAAATATTTTATTCATGTCTTGACAAAAGTCATGGGTTAAAAATGTTAGGGAGCGTCGGGGTTGTAGCTTAGCTGGTAGAGCGCGTCGTTCGCAACGACGAGGTCGTCGGTTCGAATCCGATCAACTCCACCAAAATTTGATTTCCTTCGAGCTATGAATCCCTATTATTTGGCCACGATTCTTTTTAGTGATTTATGTTTAAAAGAATTATTTAATGGGAAGATTTACGGCCAGGAGAATATACCGCGCTCGGGGCCTTTTATCGTTGCGCCCAACCATCTGAGCCACCTCGATCCTCCCTTTATTAGTGCGGCATTTCAGAAACGTGAGCTCATGTTTCTCGGTCGGAAAACACTTTTCAAACCGGGTTTTTGGAATTGGTTACTTTCCCACATTAATGTTATTCCCGTGGACAAGGAAAATGCCGCGGATATTAGTGCGATTAGGAAGGCGCTTACTTTACTTAAAAATGGATTTGGCCTCGTTATTTTTCCGGAAGGCACGCGATCGCCGGACGGCAATTTTGGGGTAGCACAAGCGGGTATTGGATTTCTCGCTTGTAAAAGTCAGGTCCCTGTGATTCCCGTTCGTATTTTTGGCACATACAAAATTTTAAGAAAATACACTACCTTTCCCGACATTCGCCAATCGGCGAGCATTGTCATTGGTAATCCCCTATTGCCCGAGGAGTATGATCGATTTCGAGAGGAGCGCTATTTAAGTACGGCCGATTATATTCTTGAGCGGATCAAACAAATTCCAGAGCCTCATCGCAAGGCACGCGGCATTTTTTGATAGGGAAGGCCTATTGTTTTACGAGCATTATTTTTTTATTTTTCCTGAGTTTATTGGCTTGCTTTTTATTTATATTCGCCAGGTTTAGTCTCAGTTTTGATCATCATGGAAACGAATAGTTACGTTGAATTTTGCACTCGATTTTACGAAGGGTTGTACCACCATCGTCGCAATGATCTGTCGGTTATTCAAATCCTGAGTAATCTCTATGCGTTGCAGGGTGATCAGAAAAATAGTTTTAAAATGGATCGCCGCCATGTGCGTTTGGAGCCGCTCAATCCGATTGCCCACTACAATTTGGCCTGCGATTTATCTCTCCAAGGCAAAGAAACCGAAGCCGTCGAATCCTTGGAAACGGCGGTTGCTTTGGGCTACAATGATTTACAATGGATTTACGATGACATCGATTTGGATCCCATTCGGAAGAACAAAAAATTCAAGGCACTTCTGGCCGATCGTTTTCTAAAAACTTCCCCCAAATAAGACATGGCTTTGCCTTTTTTTAGGTTGCGCGAAACCTCTATCCCGATAAGTGACATCGAACGGAAAACTTTTCGTCTGGACTGTTTTCGCTTTATTTTTCAGGGCTTTATCGATGCCGAATTCAAAACCTATGTCCTTTTAATTGCGATCCGAGTCTTTAATTTGTCCGATCAAGCCAAGGGATTGTTTTCGGCAGCGGCCCATATCGGCCTCATTATGGTTCCGCTCGCGCTGAAGTTTTTTACGGAAATTTATCCATTAAAAAATAATCACACCATCGCCCTTTTACTGCTTTTCGTTGCCTTAAACATTGCTATTGCCACATGGACGGATCAGGGAATGATTTTTTTGCTTTGCATCGTCCTCGCTCGAATACTTTACAAATTAACCATTCCTTTTGTTACGGATATTTATAATCGTAATTATCCGAAGGTTCGACGCGGACAAATTATTGGCATATTATTTACTATTTTGTCCCTATCGGGCACTGTCTTGTCCCTTTTCGTTGGAAAAATGTTCGACAATGACTTGAGTAGCTATCGCTTGGTTTTATGGCTAACGGTTATTTCGACTTTAATCTGTGGTTGTGTTTTTCTTAAAATGCCCAATGGACACATCTTATCCAAGCCATCCACTTCTTTTTTTCGTTCCAATTTATCTATCCTGCTCAATGATAAATTATTTTCGTTTATTCTTTTCCTCTGGTCCCTAATGGGCATTGCTTTTCAGATGATTTTTCCCCTACGTATGGAATATATTGCCAATGCGTGTTACGGTATCAATTTATCCAATACCGATATTACCACGCTTACAGTAGGCATTCCAGCCGTAATCCGCATTTTTAGCGGTTTTTTTTGGGGGAAAATTTTCGACACGCAAAATCTTGCATTCGTGAAAATTCTTATCAATTGCTGTTACCTGGTGAGCATTCCTATGTTTTTTTTCACGGAAAATTTTTCCCTTCTCGCCATTTCGTCCATCATTTTGGGATTGGGATATACGGGAAACTTGACGGCTTGGCAACTCTGGGTGACGAAAGTTGCACCCTCCAGTGACAAATTGGGTGCCTATGTCGGTATCGATATGATGGTCACGGGATTGCGTGATACTTTCTCGGCCAGTTTGGGCTACTACCTGCTGTCCCAGTCAATTTCTTTGCACACGATTTGTATCATTGGAACGATCTTGATTGCTATTTCAACTGTCGGATTTACCTTCCTTATTAACAATCCGCGATTGCGTTAATTGGTTCATTTTAGACCGATGGTTATTGTGGCAAAAACTGCGCGGAAACCGCGCCAAAGTATGGGATTGCATCCCATACTTTACAAGGAGTTTACTCCTTGAGTTTTTGCCACACCGCCGCCAGGCGGCAAAATTAATTTAAAACTCCAACAATTAATTTATATATTTCTCAATTATTTCGACGACTTGATTCAAATTATTTTTTGAGGTATCGATAATGATGGCACGGGTATCGCGGTAGCAATGGTCAAGAGAATCCCGTTGTTCGATGGAATCTTTTTCACCATCGTTCGTCCTACGGTTTGCGCGGATACGGGGATCAGCCGTCAAAAAAATTTTTACATTTGCCTGGGGCATCAGGACGGCACCGACATCGCGTCCCTCCATGACAATACCGGCAAAATTCATTTTTTCGGCTAAACCAACGAGGCCCTGTTGATATCGTTTCAATTTACTTCGCAATTCAGGGATACGCGCGAAGGAAGCCACCCGATGATTTAGCATTTCGGAATGCAACTCGGCATATGGGGGGATTTTACCATTGACAGCCAAATGTTCCGAAATTCCGTCGATTTGAGTCGTCAAAGCGAGAACATTTAATTCTTCCAAGAGGCGTTCATCGGCGACCTCTTGGATATTTTTTTGCAACAAAAAAAAGGTCAATGTACGGTAATGGTCGCCCGTATTGACATTGAGCAGGCGGTATTTTTTAGCTAAAATACGTGCCGTTGAAGACTTACCGGACGCGGCCGAACCATCGATTGCTATAGATAAAAAGGATTTAGGGAACGGAGAACAAATATTCAAAAATCGTTCTTTCAAGGCCCCAAAGCGGGGAAGAATTCCTTTAGTTGCGACCACCAAGTAATCATTTTGGGAAACGAGGCGTGACTGTTCCTGGCGAAAAATTTCTCGAAAGATGCGTTTAATACGGTTACGCTCGTGAGCTTTTCCGATTTTTTTTCCGACAATTACGGCAAATCGCGGCAATAAATTGGAAGGATTTTTTTTTATTTTCATGAAGAAGCCATTTCCCTTTCGAAAGTCAGCTTCCTTTCGGAATCGTTCGAAATCAGCTTGCCGTTTGATGTGTTGGCATTGTTTAAAGCGCATAGCTAGAAGCGAGGAACACTAGCGGACAATTTTTGACGCCCTTTACGGCGGCGACTGGACAGAACTTTCCTTCCTCCGGAAGTTTTCATACGTGCTCGGAATCCAAATTTTCTCGCTCTCCTAATTTTCGACGGATTATAGCTTGGTTTCATATGTGTTTTAGGAAATGCCAATCGAAAAAATTGTCAAGCCTAGAAATAAGATTCTACATCCATTCGGGGGCCATAGTGGCGCAATATCCTAATGATTTCTTGTTTTTTTGTCTCATTTAGTTCCGTAGTACGTGCGATATCCAATGCGGTTTTACGGAGACAATCTGTGGTATTTACATATCGTTCAAAATCATTCGGTTGATTTTGCAGTCGATGGTCCGCCGTTTCGAGCAACATTTGTATCATAGAAGAGTCCCCTTTACTCACGGCCTTATGCAAAGGCGTTCGACCAAAACTATTTTGTATTCCCAAGAACGCACCATAGGCAAGCAAAATTTTTGCTGCCTGATACTTATTGCTTGCTATGGCCGCATATAGTGCCGTTTCACCGAAATCGTCTGACTCATTCACATATTGTTGTAAAAGATCCGATTGCTTGGCTCTAAACCCCCAGATTAGTGTTCTCATTGCAAATAAATTTCCGACATGTGCAGCTATATGTAAAGGAGTTTGGCCACAATTATCCTTTGCTAGTAAATCTCCTCCATTCCAAATCAAAATAGGCAGCACTTCATTACTGTTGTTCATTACTGCTTCATGGATAGGCGTTCGACCGATAGCATTTTTTTGATTAAAACAATCTATTAAACATTCTTGCCCCAGATCAAAGATTTTAACCTTTTCAATAAATTGCAATAAGATGTCCGAACGGTTAAACTTTGCCGCAAAATGCCATAGTGTCCAATTGCGACTGTTTCCCACATATGGATGTGCACCGTGGTTAATTAAATCCATTAGCTCTGCAAAATTGGGACTTTGCTTGCTTTGGCCTGCTGCTTCTAATTTACGGACAAGCTCACACGTCACTGGATCATCGTACTTAATCCTAGATCCAGACGATATTGCTTGTAATTGCAGCAGTTCTGTCGCCCAAACGCATGTTTCCAAACCGGTAAAACTCCCCCATAGGAAACTTCCCAACAGCATATTTTTTATCATTGTAATATTTTCTTTTTTCATAATTATATCTCCTGTGAATTCACTTTCATTCAACGGTTGTATGCTAAGTTTTTTAAATTAATTGTCAAATGTTTTTCGAAACAAATTTAAATAATTAAAAAAAAGACAAAACACCAAATTTAGCGCCTGTCTTTTCGAGGATTATAAAAAATTATTATGTAAATCTCCTAGTACTGTTTTTACTTTTCCTTAACTTTCTCCATACTTTCGATGCAAACTTTCTCATCTTCGCCGAGCCCGAGCTGTATGGTCGATCCTTCCTGCAGGCCTCCTCGCAAAAACTCTTCCGCCAAAAAATCTTCGACGTACTTCTCGAGCGCCCGACGCAAAGGCCGCGCACCATACTTCTGATCGTACCCTTTCTTAATTAGAAATTCGCGCACCGCATCATTGAGTGTAATCGAAATTTTCTTAGCATTCATGCGCTGATCAATTTTCTCGAACTCGAGGTCGACGATCCGCAATAGCTCGTCATGGCCCAACTGTTTAAAGATGACGATATCGGTTAAGCGATTCATAAATTCCGGCTTAAAGGCCGATTTGGCTTCTGCCATAACTTTTTCTTTAGCGCGTTCGAAATCGGTCATTTCGCCAGGGCTAAATCCCATAGTAACGCTTCTTTGGAGCAATTCTGCGCCGACATTGGAAGTCATGACGAGAATAGTATTTTTAAAATCGACCTTCCTACCGACACTATCGGTGAGGTGACCATCTTCCATCACTTGGAGTAAAATTTGTAAAACATCGGGATGGGCTTTCTCAATTTCGTCAAACAAAACCACGGAATAGGGTTTACGGCGAATTGTTTCCGTCAACTGCCCGCCATCCTCGTGGCCGACATAGCCCGGTGGCGAACCGATCAGTCGAGAAATGGCAAATTTTTCCATATACTCGGACATATCAACCTGTACGAGCGCGTCCGAATTACCGAACATTTTTTCAGCTAAAACCTTTGCCAAATGGGTTTTTCCAACACCCGTCGGTCCCAAGAACAGAAAGGAACCGATGGGGCGCTTGGGATCCTTGAGATCCGCACGGGAACGGCGCAACGCCCGGGCAATAACCTCCGTTGCATCGTCCTGACCGATGATGGCGCTCCTCAATTCCTCACCGATGCGGAGAAGGCGTTCGCTCTCCGTCTGTTCGATGCGTGTCAGCGGAATTTTCGTCCAATCGGAAACAATTTTACAAATATCTTCTCTGGAAATATTGATGCAAACGGCCTTTTTATCATTGCGCCATTTTTCGAGTATTTTAGCGTGTTCTCCACGGAGTTGTTTCTCCTCATCCCGGAATTTGGCAGCCTCCTCAAACTTTTGTTCACCGATCGCCTTTTCCTTTTCCCGGCAAACATTTTCGATTCTTTGAGAAAGTTTTTCGATCCTAGGCGGGCGATTCATCGAATTAATATGGGCACGGGAGCCGGATTCGTCGATGATATCAATGGCCTTATCCGGTAAAAAACGTCCCGTGATATAGCGGTCGGAGAGCTGAACGGCCAAGGCGATCACATCCTTCGGATATTTGACGTTGTGAAATTCTTCATACTTCTCTTTTACTCCATTGAGAATTTTGACGGCATCTTCCGGCGATGGCGGCTCGACGTGAATCGATTGGAAACGACGTTCCAAGGCGGCATCCTTTTCAATATTTTTACGATATTCCGCTAGAGTCGTCGCTCCGATGCATTGAATTTCACCGCGGGACAAGGCCGGCTTCAAAATATTGGAGGCATCCATCGCTCCCTCCGAAGACCCTGCACCGACAATCGTATGCAACTCGTCTAGAAAAAGAATGATATTTTTGGAGCGTTTGATTTCATCCATGACCGTTTTAAGGCGCTCTTCGAATTGACCGCGATATTTTGTCCCTGCGACCATCAATGCCAAATCAAGGGCAATAATTTTTTTATCGATCAAAACGTCGGGAACATTTTCATCGGCAATGGCCTGGGCTAGACCCTCAACGATCGCCGTTTTCCCAACGCCGGCCTCCCCAATTAACGCGGGATTATTTTTCGTCCGCCGACATAACACCTGAATGGCGCGTTCAATTTCCTTGGAGCGACCAATGACCGGATCGAGCGCACCCTCCTTGGCAAGGGCAGTTAAATCGCGGCCAAATGAACGCAGCGCAACTAATTTCTGCGAAGAATGGCGATTACGTTGCTCATCTTCCGAGGGAGATTGTTCATCGGAAATCAATTCCTCGGGCTCAGCTACGTTGGAACTGGCGAAATTGGGATCTAATTCCTCTAAAATCCCCTGACGACAACGATCAATATCGACGCCAAATTCAAGCAATACCTTCGCTGCAATCCCCTCCCCTTCGCGTAATATTCCCAGAAGGAGGTGCTCCGTACCAATATAGGGGTGCTGTAGGGCCCGAGCTTCATTAGCTGCCAAAATAAGGACCCTTTTAACTCGAGGAGTAAAGGGAATATTGTCCGAGGATGACGAAAATTTTACGCCAAGATCCTGAACCTGAGATTTGAGGAGCTCCTTGATTTTTTCGTGGACGAGTTCCAGCGTCACATTTAATTTCCTCAGAACATTGACGGCAATCCCCTGCCCTAACTCAATCAATCCAATCAGGAGATGTTCCGTACCGACATAATTATTGTGCATATGATCTGCAGCCTGACGCGCTAAAACGAGGATTTGCTGCGATCGCGGAGTAAAATTGAGCGGTTCCATAACTTGGCTTTAAGTTACTGATAAAGCCAAAACATACAAGCAGAATGTGTATTCTTTCCTAAACAACACGAGAAATAGCTGTAAAATTTGATTTCACAAAATAAAAATCACGGAGGAAAATTCCTCCGTGATTGCAACAATCTAACACAATAAAATCAGAATGAAATCAAAATGAAAATTCTATGGCCGAAGAGAACCAAACATTGTGTTTTTGTTGATTCTTTTCATTCACCCAAGAAGATTTCTTGGCGTTATTGTAAGAAAACGCAACACCGGCACGGGCTTTTGCATTTTCATTCAAAGAGTAAACTAAGTCAGCGGTCGCTCCCGTATAAAACCAAGATCTTTTGTCGAACAAGTTTCCTTCCGTGTGGGCAACACTACCATTAGTCAAATCAACGACCAAGAAACTCACCTGGGTATTGCGATCAATACCATATGGTTTCTTGATGTAAGTATAACCGACCTTACCGCCTATATCGAAGGAAAGCCCCGTTATACCGCAACAGCCAAGATC
>JAISXO010000009.1 GCA_031270475.1 Puniceicoccales bacterium
ACGGTCCTAAGGTAGCGAAATTCCTTGTCGGGTAAGTTCCGACCTGCACGAATCGTGTAACGAGTTGGGCGCTGTCTCTGGGAGATGCTCAGTGAAATTGTAGTCGCGGTCAAGATGCCGCGTTCCCGCAGCAGGACGGAAAGACCCTATGGACCTTTACTATGTAACCTGGTATTGGTGTTTGACTTTTAATGCGTAGGATAGGTGGGAGGCTTTGATCCGATTCTTCAGGGGATCGGGGAGCCAACGTTGAAATACCACTCTTTATAAGTTAGGCATCTAACTCTGGACCATTATCTGGTCAGAGGACATTGCTAGGGGGTTAGTTTGACTGGGGCGGTCTCCTCCAAAAAGGTAACGGAGGATTACGAAGGTCTCCTCATGCCGGTTGGCAATCGGCAGTTGAGCACATGAGTATAAGGAGGCTTTACTGTGAGACCAACAAGTCGAGCAGTTGCGAAAGCAGGTTCAAGTGATCCGGTGGTTTAATGTGGAATTGCCATCGCTTAAAGGATAAAAGGTACCCTAGGGATAACAGGCTGATAGCGCCCAAGCGTTAATAGCGACGGCGCTGTTTGGCACCTCGATGTCGGCTCGTCACATCCTGGGGCTGGAGAAGGTCCCAAGGGTTCGGCTGTTCGCCGATTAAAGTGGCACGTGAGCTGGGTTCAGAACGTCGTGAGACAGTTTGGTCCTCTATCCGCTGTGGGCGTTGGAAATTTGAGGGGTTCATTTCTTAGTACGAGAGGACCGGAAATGACGAACCGCTGGTGTTCCGGTTATTGTGTCAGCAGTAGCGCCGGGTAGCTAAGTTCGGACTGGATAAGCGCTGAAAGCATCTAAGCGCCAAGCCATTCCCAAGATGAGATTTCCTTGAAGGTAACTTCGTGAGAGTCCTGGTAGACCACCAGGTTGATAGGTCGGATGTGTAAGCGTAGTAATATGTTCAGCTAACCGATACTAATGACTCGAAGACTTTTCATTCGTTTTTCATTGATGTTTTTCGATAATTTCACAATACATTGAATTCAATTCAGGATTACGTTTTATAAATGGAATTCAGGATTGTTTTTCGATAATTTTTATGCTGCGCCTGGCCGTTATTTCCGCGGAAATAGGGAGGTCAGTTTTGGCGAATGATTGAGGAATGTATTGCGCAGGGGGTACTCTGGTGATCATAGGTGAGGGGAAACACACGTTCCCATTCCGAACACGATCGTTAAGCCCTCAATCGCCGATGGTAGTGCCGCCACGATGTGGTGCGAGAGTAGGTCGTTGCCAGTATTTTGGGCCGGATTTTCTTAGGAATATCCGGCCCACTTTGTTTTTAAATTGGATTTTTTTAGGAAAATGTTTATTTCGTGTGCAATAGAAAAAATATACGAAAAAAGGATTGACATAAAATCTTTTCGATAAAATATGTGCTTTCTTTGTAAGAGAAAGTATATGAATATTATTAGTGATAAATCGAAAAATGTTAAATTGGTAAATATTATGGTTATTGGAAGTTTGTTTAGCGGGACTTTGCTAAATGCGACCTTAAAACCTTTCACAAAAGATCAGATAAAACATCGTGATAAGCTTATAGAGATGTGCTTTGAGGATAAGCTAACAGCGGACATTATCGAGAAACTGTCACCCGAAGAGTTTGGATCAATAGGGTATGTTCATACATACGGGGAAATCTTTTCGAAAGATAAAACTCGGAAAGTAATAACTTCAGAACAAATTGCAGCTGTTGATCCCATATATGCCGATGCGATGAATATTAGTAAATTATCGACTAAGCAACTCAAAGGTGTCACTGTAGAACAACTGAAAAATGTTGGGCAAGGCGACACGAGAGATGATTACCGTTGGAAAGTTTTCAAAAAAGTGAAACGAATTGAAGATAAGTTAAATCCCCAACAGAAAGAAGCGTTGAAAATTGCTGAGAAAAGGATCAAGGAGATACTTAAAGATAAATGATAAAATTAACTTAAAAAATATTAGTTATATATGAAATATACGTAAAGATCTGTCCGTAAGAGTTTATTAAATGGATACTTATGTATATGCTGAGAGTGTAGATTACAAAAAGGATTCTCCTCCTAAGTTTACTAGAGTTGTTGTCGAGCATTGAGCTCCTCAATTGCTCACTGATAGTGCTGCCGCGATATGGTGCTGGAGTGGGTCGTTACCAGTATTTTTGGGCGGATTTTCTTAGGAATATCCGGCCCACTTTGCATTTAATATTTGAAAAAGTTATTATCCTTATAAGCGTAGTATTATGATGCCATCGGGAACGGAGCATAACCACATCGATTGTTCGCTGAAAAATGTATTGGGATTGACCATGCCGATGGTTTTGACGGCGATGTCCCACAATTTGATGTACCTCATCGACCGCTTTATGGTCGCTCGCTATTCCATCGATGCCATGAATGCGGTTGCCATGGCGAGCAGTTTTTTACTAATTTTTGTTCTTTTTTTGATCGGTGTAGCCAGTTCGGCGGAGGTTTTCGTCGGTCAATATAATGGTACGCAGCAATATGAAAAATTGGCGGTGCCGACTTGGCAAATGATTTACACTTCTTTGGCGGCTTCGCTGTTCTTTATTCCGCTTGCCTACGGTTCCGATTACATCAACACATTTCCCTCCTATTACTTGAAGGACGGTGTGGATTACCAAAAAATAATGCTCTATTTCGCTGCTCTTCCTGCGATCAAAGCTGCTTTTGCGGCATTTTTTGTTGGGCAAGGAAAAGGGAAAATCATCGCCATTGCCGTTGCCGTTGGAATGATATTAAATATTATTTTGGACTATCTCCTGATCTACGGAATGGAGGGGATTTTGCCCGCCTTGGGAGCCAAAGGAGCGGCCATAGCGACCGTTCTTGCGGAATTTTGTCAAATTTTAATCCTAGCCGCCCTGTTTTTCAGTAAAAACAATAGAAAGACATATAAAACATTTACAAATCGAGCTTTTGATAGGGAACTGACGAAAGGATGTTGGAAAGTAGGATTTCCCATATCTCTTGGAAATTTTGCCTGTCTTTTGGCGTGGTATCTGGTACAGATTTTCATAAGCCATTCTTCGAAGGATGCGACAACGGTTTACAATATTGGTCTGAATTTATACGTATTCTGTGTATGTGTTGGGGATGGCATTAACAAAAGCGTCGCAGCCATAACGGCCAACATGATTGGACGGGGAGATTTGGAATCCATAGAAAAAATACGTAAAATTTTCGTTATTGTTTCCATATGTTTTGGAGGCATTATCGTTATTCCGTTAGGACTATGTCCGGAGTGGATTTTCGGTCTCTTAACCCTATCGCCGGACCTATATGCTGAAGTAAAAATTGTATGTTATTGGGTTGCACTCGACGTAGTGCTGGAGGCTTTGCTATTGTCTACCTGGGGAATTTTACTGGCCGGTGGCGACAGCAAATATGCCATGTTTGTTCACCAAATAAGTTTGTGGTTATTGGTTGTATTGCCGGTGGGCGTGTTGTATTATATACATGCACTGAGATCGGTCCCGATCATTTTCGTATTGACGGCGCTATGGCTGATAGTTGTGCAGTTTTTCGTATACGGGCGCTATAAGAGCTTGAAGTGGTACCGCAAATTGGTGTAACGCATTTTTTACCGTATTTTTAGTGGAATTAGAAATTAGAAATTTTTTAGGCATTTTTATATTAGAGCGATTGCACTTCGTAGGAGACTTTTAAAATATTGTTTTTAATTTTTGATTTTTTGATAATAGCGCTACCAATTTCTTGGGTATTATTGAGATGCGTGCCACCGCAGGGAATGGGTTTATAATCAGCAATTTGTAAAACACGAAAATCTTTATCGTCGTCAACCGCACAGGGTAGTTTATAATATTTTTTCTCAAATAAATTTCGATTAATTTCAAAAATTTTCGTAGCTAATCCCGTGTGGATATCATCATCTAGTCTTTTTCGAACACCTTCAAGATCATAAGTTGTGCTATCACATTGAAATTCTACGTAAGATTCTCCGGGGAAAGCGTGACATTTTGTAGGCGTAAGACTGGCGTAAATATTTTCAATAATATTAGCAAGCAAATGGCCTGTGGTGTGATAGCGCGCATTGAGTAAACGTCTTTCGCGATCGATGGTACACAATACTTTTGTTTGGTCCCAATCCTCATTGATACTTCCGAAATGTCTGATTTCGTTGTCGATAAAACGGACCGCGTGGATCTGTATTTCGCCGTTGGGAGTTTCGATTTTCCCACAATCAAAGGGCTGCCCACCTCCTTGCGGGTAAAAAATTGTCTGATCGAGGACGATATAATCCTCTCCGCACTTGACAATCTTTGCCTTCGTTTCGAATCGGTAAGTATCTTCCAAATACAACATTTTTGTCATACTCAATCTAAGTATGATATATTTTTAAAAATCAAGATCAATAGGTTATTGGCCGTATTTTGGCCCAGATTTTCTTAGGAAAGTGCGGATATGAATTAGAATTTGTTAGAAAAAATCACAACCATCCTTAACTGAATTTTTCATATTTACACTTGGCTTCTTTTCGATTTTTTTCATATACATGCACTGAGATCGGTCCCGATCATTTTCGTATTGACGGTGCTATGGCTGATAGTTGTGCAGTTTTTCGTATACGGGCGTTATAAGAGCTTGAAGTGGTACCGTAAATTGGTGTAACGCATTTTTTACCGTATTTTTAGTGAAATTAGAAATTAGAAATTTTTTAGGCATTTTTATATTAGAGCGATTGCACTTCGTAGGAGACTTTTAAAATATTATTTTTAATTTTAGATTTTTTGATAATAGCGCTACCAATTTCTTGGGTATTATTGAGATGCGTGCCACCGCAGGGAATGGGTTCATAGATAGAATGTTAAAAAATATATGGATAATTTTAGGTTATATTGCCTTCGGGACAGGGAGTGTCTTTGCTTGCAGTACGGAAAAAAAGAAAAAAATATCAACGAAATTATTGCGGTTAAAAAAGGCAATTACGATATTGAGGTAAAATCCCAAACGGATGGCATCGATTTAGACACGCCATTTATGATCGGATCAATTACTAGGCAATTCGCAGGAGTTTTGGCTTTAAAATATCTGAAGTCTGTTTTAGCAATTGATGTAACGACGCTATTGACCGGAGAACAATTTAGAGCACTAATCGGTAGGCTGTCTGATAATTGTAATAAATGGTCAATTTTTTAAAATCATCGGCCCGTTTTTTTAGGAAACTTGGCTTGTGAGAAATTTGTTTCTATTTTTTACATTCGCAGACGAAAGATTCGTCTGCTTCGCTCGGTTTTTGATTTCTGTCAAAGGTTTTTAACAGACGGATCTGCCTAAAGCCGGTCGATTGTAGTGCGGCTATTATAGTACTTTGCTCGTAAATTCGGATGTTATACGTTTCAGTTTCCGTATGGATAATTTGGTTGTTGGCTATTTGTTCATATTTCCCAAATATTTTACAAATGTCGATGTCAAAGGTTGCCAATTGACTGAGACGGATGCTCGTTCCATCGGATTTAAGCCACGTTGAGATCTGCCAATTGCCAAGCTTCGGCACACTTTTCAGCGTTTCCACTTCCAATACGAAAATGCCCGTTTCTGTGAGATTATTGTAAAGGTTTCGCAAAGTCGCGAGCGCCTCGGCTTCATTGGTGAGTAGACCAAAACTGCCACTTGGAATGAAAATGAGGTCGTATTTTTCCGAAAATATCGAATTTTGTGTAAAATCATGCCAGACATTAGGTGTTAAATTTTTTACTTTTGCTTTTTCGCGGAGCTTGGCGAGCATATGATGACTCGCATCAAACCCATGAATATTAGCCCCTTCCTCGAGCAGCGGAATTAAAAATCGACCGGTACCGCACATGGGCTCCAAAATACTTCCGCGGGCTGCTTTTGCATAATTTCGGTAAAAACGGTAGGCGTCTTCGGGCGGATTCGGCTTGCTCAAATCGTAAACCTCGGCGCAGAGACCGAGATAGGTGTCTAAATTTTTGGGCGTAAAATGATGATCCATGGGATATATTTAATAATTTTTAATAAAGTATTTCAAAAACAAAGCACAGTCCAATACACATACATTTCTAAAATAATTTCGATAAAACAGGTGGAAATATTTATCAGTTTTTTCATTTTCGTGGTTGCGTTTTTTTATTTTTTTTCATTTTGTCAATCATGAATATTGTAAATAAACAATTGGGCGCAATTCTAATCGTTGCGGGGACGGCCATCGGTGGCGGAATGATCGCGTTGCCAATTATGATTGCTAAATTGGGAATTCTATGGGGAGTTGCGCTCATGTTGGCCATATGGGGCGTGGTTTATTACACGGCGCTTGTAAATATTGAGTTGAATTTACAGGCGGAAAAAGGTTTACCAATTGGCCAACTCGGCGCATTATTTTCCGGAAAAATAGCTTCTCTGCTGGGAATAGGTTGCCTAAAGCTTTTGATGTTTTCTTTAATGTCTGTTTACATCTATGGGCTAACGTCCCTATTTCTCGAGGTGTTGCGTTGGGGGCGAGAATTTTTCCCAGCGGTTGCCTTAGTAATTTCGCTCTGCGCGGCGTTGGTTTTGCTACTTCCCATACACTTTCTCGACTACGCCAATCGAATTTTATTTGTGGGGGCGCTGATTGTTGCGGGGGTATTGACATTGATTTTGGCCGGTTCGATCGGCGGCAAGCGCGTACCGTTTTTAGTAGGAACGTACGATGAATTTGCGTCTTGGAGCATGGTTGTTCCGGTTGTTTTTACATCTTTTGGATTTCAGGTTGTTTTTCACACATTGAGCAACTATTGCGACATGAACAAGGAGGGTTTGCGCAGGGTTTTCTTTTGGGGGAGTTTGATTCCGGCGGTGGTATATATTATTTGGAGTTGCGCTATTCTTTGTGCAATTTACAATTACGATCCCAATTTTTACACATTAATGATAGAAGAAAAGGTAGATGTGAGTGAATTGGTGAGGGTATTGAGTTTAATTTCCGGCTTAAAGGCGGTACAAATCATGGTATGGGTGATATCATTTTTGGTCATAGCGACTTCGGTTTTGGGCGTTGGGATTGGTTTATGTGATTCGGTGGAGGCATATGTAAAAGGAAAATGCAAGCATTCGAGATTGATCGCGGTAGTGATTGCAGTGGGGGTACCAGCTATCATTGCTATATTTGTTCCCGGAGCGTTTATTAAGATTTTAGGATTTGCGGGGATGATTCTCTCTGTTTTAGCGATTTTATTGCCAATTTACATTTTAGTCGCAGGTAAGTTTAAAAATATTTACTATAGTGTCCTGACCAATCGATTTTTACTTATTGGGTCAGTAATTATGGGCCTTGCAATTATCCTATGTGAAATAGTCAGCATTATTTTTTGATTGATTTGGGAAAGAAGCTTTTGCGTTTTGACAATTTTGTTATGGATTCATATCGCACTGGCTAGACGATTTCCACTGGCAGAATCGGTAATTATAGATCTTGCAATATATTTATCGATTGTGTTTGATTTTTTTTTGTAAAAACTTACTTTCGAATTTGTGAAAGAATTAATCGATCTAACCGATAAACTGACCAAGAAACATAGCTCGTTGGCGTTGAAAAATTCCATCCCCCAATACAAAGGTGCCCATTTCGATTGCTCTTATGTTTTTTTTATAACTTTTTCGTTCCTTCTGATGGCCTTTGAACCACTATTTATTTTTATTTGGCAGTTTATGTAATGGGATTTTTCCAATTTTTGAAGAACGCGCGCGCCGCGCAAAGGGACGGTTGAGCGTGTGCATATTAAACTCCTTTTTCCCTAACTTTGCGTGCCGCTCAAACGGATTGCTAATCTTTATTCGCTTGTTGTAGCGCTTTTGCCCGCGAAATATCTTGGAAAAATGACGCACCTCTTTCGTATTCTCCTCCGTTTCGATGGCGCGCAATGAAGAAAATCCATTAAAAATTTGATTCCGCCTGCCTTCCGTCTCCCCTTGGAAAATCCCAGCAAATATCAAAAAATAAATGCTCCGTGACCAATCGTTACTCATTTTATCCTTCTCGCTTTTCTTTTCGATTCCCGATGCAACCCGAAAACAAGGAAAAATCCAATGAGAGTGGCAATGGGCATAACCGATAACGCCCATTCGAAATCGCTCGCACAATGATAGTGAAGCGCCGATTCCTTGTCGCATAAATAGTCGAGAATCCACCCAACAACGGGCTGCAAAATACCCCCAACAAGCATGATGAGCATGTTAACCGTCGCAATGGCACTCGCTTTGGCGTTTGCCGCATTCCTCTCCATCCCCAAAACAAAACAAATTACCTGCGGCGCCGAAATAAATCCAATCAGAAAAAGACACGCCTTTAATGACGGAATGGGCATGTTACTCCATGCAATCAGAATAAAAAGAAGGACGCTGGCTCCCAGTGTGCTCAAAAAAAGTAGGGAGCGCTTCTGGCCCGTCCTATCCGAAAAATATCCCCAAAATGGCGCTCCAATTAGCCACCCCCAGTAAATCATGGAAACAACCAACCCCGACTCCTCAGGCGAAAGATAGTAGACCGTCTCAACGTAATCTTTCCCCCAAAGATCCCCAAAAACAGTCGTCGGCATGTACAAAATTCCCCCAATTATTCCCAAAAGCCATGTCTGCTTGTTCCTGATAACCGTGAGAAATCCCGTAAAAGCATGGCTCGGCGCAAATTCCTCGAAATGTGCCTTTTGACGTTCCCTCTCCCAAATCGGAGTCGGCGGTATGCAAATGTAAAGAATGATGAACGCCAGAATACCGAAAATACTTGCCCCCAACCAGCAGTTCTGCCATGAATAACTATTCGCTAGATGGGGAATCCATTCCAACGCTAGAATGGCTCCCAAAAATCCAATGGCCGTCGTTAATCCCGATACAAAGGAAAGTCGCTCGCTGTGAAACCATACCGTCGCTAAATACATCACCCCAATAAATCCAAAGGCTGAACCAAAACCTGTCAAAAGTCGGCTCATCGCAAATAATCCAATCGAATTCCATGGTAGAAGTATGCAGGCACATCCAAGGGCTACAATGATGCTCGCCGGAAGCATGACGTGGCGCCCCCCTAAACGATCCAGTAAAATGCCCGCAAAAATTTGCATCGGCGCATAAATGTAATAGTAAATCCCTGATGCTACCCCAAATGTGACCGACGAAACTTCGTAGTGAGCCTGCATCCTTTGTAGCATCGTCCCCGGCATCACGCGAACGAATAATTCGAAAAAATAAAAAAATGCTGCGGCTCCCCAAACAATCCATGCGATATAACGATTGGCTCTCCTCCTCATACCCGTCTTATATGAACTCATGCTGAACCCTAGGAAAAGTTTTTATGTTATTTGGCAATTTTATTTTGTTCCATTTTTCCTTCGAAAAGTATTGAAAAAATTTTTTGTACGCTATCTCCTGTGAAAAATATGCTCGTCATAAAAGGAAAAATTTAAATATAAAGAAAGAAATTGGTGGCATTTCTAATACAGTCTCGGCAAAAGTTTTGCGTGAAAAATCGCCTCGGTCTTCATGCTACCCCGGCGGCAATGATTGTGAAAATTATCAATAAATATAAGGAAATCGGCGTCTGGGTGCGACACTTCGATGAACAGGTCAATGGAAAAAGTATCATGGGTTTGATGATGCTCGAAGCTTACTGCGGTACGGAACTCCTCTTCATTATCGAAGGGGGATCCATTGCCGATCAACGTACCCTGATCGGCGAACTTAAAGAGCTTTTTGAAAAGAAGTTTTTCGAGGAGTAGTTTTTTCTTTGCTGTTGCCTTCCGCCCCCCGCGCCCCCCGCGCCCCCGCGGCGAAGCCGCGGGGGGCCTCCCTTCGGGAGGCCCAGGAAATTTATTTCCTGGCGGGGGGGGCGGTGACAGGCAGCCCTCAGACCGGACGACAAAACGCGTACAATTTTTCCTTTAAATCTCCGATACCCATATTCTGAGCGCATGAAATTGTCAAAACGGTTCCACCGATCGCTTTTTTTAACGCCATCAAATGTTTTTCCGTTCCGGGGAGATCCATTTTATTGGCGACAAGCAGGGATGGTTTTTCCAGGAGCCCGCGATCATAGTGAGCCAATTCCTCCCGCAATGTCCGATAATCATCGACGGGATTGCGTCCATCGACACCGGCGATATCGATTAAAAACAGAAGTATTTTACAGCGCTCGATGTGTTTCAAAAATCTAATACCAAGGCCACGATTTTCATGGGCTCCACCAATTAATCCGGGAATATCTGCAATGGTTAGTGTTTGATAAGTTTCCGCGTAGGAAATGATGCCAACCTTAGGATTGAGCGTCGTAAAGGGATAGGGCGCTTCTTTTTGCTGCGCATGGGTCAGAATATTGATTAAAGACGATTTTCCCGCGTTGGGAAATCCGACGAGACCGATATCCGCAATTGTTTTCAAAACAAAGGTAAAATTTCCCGTTTCACCAGGTGTTCCAAGGGTTATCTTGCGCGGTGCCCGATTGACGGAACTCTTAAAGTTGATATTACCCTTTCCACCGATTCCACCTTTTAACAGTACCATTTTTTCGCCATCTTTGAGTAATTCAATGACGACTATTCCCGTTTCGTCATCAATGATCGCCGTTCCTTCGGGGACCTTTAGAAAGCAATTCGCCCCATTGGCTCCATGGCAATTCGAACCGCGACCGGGTCCCCCATTTTTCGCCGATGCGTGGGGCACGAATTTGTAATCCATCAAATCTGCCACATTGCGATCGCAGATCAATACTACGTCACCGCCATCACCGCCATCACCACCGTTCGGACCACCGTTGGGACGATACTTCTCCCGTAGAAAACTGAGGCAGCCTTTTCCCCCATCACCCGCTTTTAAAATTACTTTCGCTTCGTCGACGAACATGTCCCCATTATCTTTTTCTTAAAATTGCCTTACAAGAAAAATCGTTGCCCCGAGAATATTTTGTTCTTCCCAAAGCCGCCCCACTGGACCTTCGGCCCCCGCCCCCGCCCCCGCGGCTTCGCCGCGGGGGGCCTCCCTTCGGAGAGGCCCAGGAAATTTATTTCCTGGCGGGGGCGGGGGGTTTTAGAGCTTTCCAAAAGTAAATATTGAAAAAAATTTTTTTTCATCTACATTTTTTCCGATGAATAGAGTCGTATTGGTAATTTGCGATGGGTGGGGGATTAACAAAAATCCAGAAGTGGCCCAATGGGATGCGATAGGAAAGGCAAGAACGCCATTTTTTGACAAAGTGCTATCGACCTGTTTACACACTGAATTAAAAACTTGTGGTCGGGATGTTGGGTTACCGCATGGGATAATGGGGAACAGCGAAGTGGGCCATCAGAACATTGGAGCGGGGCGGATTGTGGACCAGGAGATTGTGCGCATAGACAAGGCATTTGAGGAAAGCACTGCGGAAACCAATCCCATTCTTCTGGAGGCGATTGAACGAGCCAGAGAGAATAACAAAAAATTACATCTTTTGGGATTATGTTCCGACGGCGGGGTACATTCTGTTTTGCGGCATTTGTATGGATTGCTCGAGATATGTAAAAAGCACGCCTTGCCTTCTGTTTGCATTCATTTTCTCGGCGATGGTCGCGATACGTCGCCGCGGAGTGGGTTAGAATTTTTACGGTCGATTGAAAAAAAATGTCATGAATTAGGCACGGGAAAAGTGGCCACGGTGATGGGACGATTTTGGGCAATGGACCGGGACAATCGTTGGGAGCGCGTGCAAAGGGCTTACGATTGTTTGACGGGAACCGGTGAAAATTTGCGGGCAAAAAGTGCGATTGAGGCGATTGAAAGCTACTACAAAAATCCGATCGATGGCAATCGACAGGGCGACGAGTTTCTATTA
>JAISXO010000052.1 GCA_031270475.1 Puniceicoccales bacterium
CGGGAAGCATGGGGACCGGATTTACAAATCGCCTACAATCGAGATGATTTGGAAATTGAAAAATATAGTACGGCGATAGCCGTCGAACACCAGGAAGGCTTTCGAGAGGGTGAAATGAAGGGTCTTATTGGAGAATTTGTTGCTGCAGGGAAATTAAGTCGAAAATCCTTGGGAGGTATAAAACAGAATTCACCGAGTGAAGATAGGATTCGGGCGGTTTGGGTTGCGAGAGATGAAGAAGGGCTTTCAGATGATGGAGAAGAAGAAGAAGTTCCCGAGGGGAGAACTTTTGATGACTTCATTGCCTATTTAAGAGCAGAAGGAGTGATAAGAAAGGAAGAAGGAGAGTGATTGCAGGTATTGACGACTGAAAGTATACCATAGAATAATCTCTCTCGGAAGGACGTCATGCCAAGTGTCGAATAATTATCGGAAAAATTGCAGTAATTTGCGTGTCTGTGATCGGTCCAATGGATACATTTGGCTTCGCATGAGTCGGGAGTAGGTAATCGGGAGGTCGGGAGAATCTATCCTGTGTCCTTTGATAATCACTTTTACAACAAGTCTAGTTTTCCTGCGCATTTAACTCGTCGATTCTTTGCTGAAACATATCTACGAGCTTACTATAATCTTCTATTCTTTCTGGAAATCTTTTTGTTACATAATCGAGTAGTTCGAATTCTTGCAATGGCAATTCTCCCTTATTATTTGCTAGGCGAGGATCTGCACCTGCCTTAAATAATAAATCGACAAGTGCGAAATCGAATGGTCCTCCACGGGAAAAACTTCCCGCTAAATAGTGTAAAATTGTATCTCCTTCCTCATTTTTGGCGTTTACATCGGCGCCATTTTCAATAAATAATCGCATTACTTCTAGAATATTTTTACTACAGCAATCATTAAGGATTTTTAGGCCTTCATTATCGAGCAGAAGATAATTATCACCTGGCGGAAGTAGCGGAAGACAATTATTATATACCCCAAAATACTTGGCGTGAATCCCAACATGACCGTTGTCATCCAGATGAAGATAATCATGATCTAGCCGCAGCGGACCATCCCTACCAGCTGGCCAAAAATAACCATCCTCATCTAGACGAAAATAATTATCTAAAATCCTTTGAAGTGAAGTACATCCCAGAATTAAAGCGTTTACATCAGCACCATGTTTTACGAGGAGTTTTATCATTCCCTTATTTTTATCGATGATTGCCATACCGAATGGTGTGGAATTTTTATAAATTTGATCACGGGGTGCGCAGTCTTCCACATCAGAATCGAAACATGGCATATGAAGATTAGCTCCGCGTTCAAGCAAAACCTTAGCTATATTCATATGACCCCAAAATACGGCTGCTCCTAAAAGATTAATTTCCCATCCGCTGCCTCTGCGGTTAATATCTTGATCTTTTATGCCTCCAATCAATTGCAACACCTTTTCGCTATTGCCCTCACGCATGGCTTCGATGGTACGATCAATTGCGGCAGCTATTGGGTCTTCATTTGCCTCCGCCACTTGGGCTTCGTCATCTTTTTCCGTTGCTTGTAAACCTGAGGTCCCACATAGCAAAAACACTCCCATGCCGTATAGCATCCCACCACACATCCATCCTTTATATTGCATAATGGAATATATAATTATTTTTTTGTAGAATTTGTCAAACTCCTTCAGACTCATTCATTTTGTGTTTCTTTCAGTAATTTTTCAATGCGCATGTACTCCTCTTTGTGCTTCTCATAGTTTTCTTTCTTTTTTCTTCTATAATTCTCTACATTTCTGGGATTTAAATAATCCTTAACTAAATCTAGAGGTGTTGTACTTTTATGACTGTTAAACCTAGGTCTTCTTTTGTGTACCTTTAGCACCCATCCTTTTTTGCGCTCCTTAAAAACATCGATTAAAAATTGCACAATTTCCGCCGAAGCGTGCAGATCCGAAGGTTTGTAATCTTCCGGGTTAGGGCCTTCTTTTTTGATTAAATCCGAATATTCATCAACTAAGTGTGCATATGTTTTCATCCCAGCTTTTATAGCTCTAAATTGTATATTCCAACGCATTTCCATTTCTTCGGGGCTGGCCACAGCAGTATGCATTAATGTGTGACTGCATTTTGGTTCATTTCTCAAATAACTATAAGTTGGATCAAATTCCTGTTCTCCTAGGTCTATTCCCCAGACATTTCTATTACTGACAAGCATTCGTACATCTTCCAATGATCTATGTAATATCGCCTCTTCAAGCAATGTTATTCCTTGATAAAATGTGTTACCGTCTGTATCACTGTCCCATCGGCACTTGTCCACGGAGACATTGGGATCTGCATTTTTGCCTTCGCCCTTGAGGAATTCCATGCATTTTTTGAAGTTCCTGGTCCATCGTAAGACTCTTAACCTCTCTGTTGCCTTATTATCGTACTTTGGTTGCTCCTTTAGCGGTTGGGCCGCTGCCAAAGGATGCGTCGTTAAACCAATCATTCCACCTCCCAGGAGCGTACTCCCGAGAACAACATTTGTTATAATTTTATTTACCATATTTACTCCGACAATATAGCATTTTAGTATTGCTTTTTGTGGAGCAAGTGTTTGGAGGTAAAAGATAATTATTTAATAAAAATTAACCCGGTAATTATGGATCGAATTTTTAGATAAAAAGGAGAAGATGAGGTTTGGTAAAAGGTAGAAATAGTATTCAGGGTAAGGTAGCAAGCCTTTCGATGGCGGTTTGAATTTTTTTGGCGTCGCTCGATACAGATGATGCCACGAAAGAATGGCAGGGAGCTTGACTGAAGGAAGAGAAGTGAGAGCTTTGAGAAAAATTCCGAAAGTCCACGAATGGGCCGCCACGGACTGCCCCTATGGTGTGAATCCCTTGTAATTTGCGATTTTGCGTTAGCCCTGAAGTTCGCTTTAAGTATGCGATTTTCGGGGTATTTTGAATTTCTTCACTTTTACGGAGAGAATATGCTTTTAGGGTAGTTTTGTGGTTTTCTGGCCTAAATTCTCCAAAGGCAAAGGACATGACCTAACGATTTCAGGGTAATTTTTTAAATGCTTCATTGATGCCTATTTCGTAACGCAATTCCTTTACTGGTGGCCGGCACGGCCGGCTGCGATAGAGCCGACTTCGTCGACTGGGCCGATCGATCGGCTGCGATGTCGACACAGTCGACAGTGATAGAGCTGGCTTCGCCAGCAATGGATCGGTAACTGCTGACATTCGCGCGATAGCGGTATGG
>JAISXO010000012.1 GCA_031270475.1 Puniceicoccales bacterium
AGAAGTTGCAAAGTTCTTAATCGATAAAGGCGCTGCCGTAAATGCTCTGAATGCTGACGGCAAAACACCGCTGCATTTGGCCATAGATAACGGTCACCTAGAAGTTGCAAGGGTCTTAACCGATAAAGGCGCTGACGTAAATGTTCGGAATGATAAAGGCCGAACGCCGCTGCATTTGGCCATAGATAACGGTCACCTAGAAGTTGCAAGGTTCTTAATCGATAAAGGTGCTGACGTAAATGTTCGGAATGATAAAGGCCGAACGCCGATGCATTGGGGCGCACGTCATAGTCACCTAGAACTCTTAATCGATGAAGGCCGAACACCGCTGCATGAGGCCGCGATGAACGGTCACCTAGAAGTTGTAAAGTTCTTAATCGAAGAGAAGAAAGTTGACGTAAATGCTCGGAGTAATAGAGGCAATACGCCGCTGCATGAGGCCATAGATAACGGTCACCTAGAAGTTGCAAGGGTCTTAATCGATAAAGGCGTTGACGTAAATGTTCGGAATGATAGAGGCTGGACGCCGCTGTATTTGGCCATAGAGAAAAGACACCTAGGAGTTGCAAGGGTCTTAATCGAAGAGAAGGGAGCTGACGTAGATGTTCGGAATGATGAAGGCCGAACACCGCTGCATTTGGCCGCAATGTACGGTCGCCTAGAAGTTGTAAGGTTCTTAATCGATAAGGGCGCTAACATAAATGCTCCAGGTTATGGGGGCAATACGGCGCTGCATTGGGCCGTATATTATAGTTACCTAGAGGTTGTAAGGTTCTTAATCGATAAAGGCGCTGACGTAAATGTTCGGAATAGTGCTGGCAAAACGCCGTTGGATTGTGCCCTAAATGGGGCAATTAAGGACTTATTGAGGAGCGTAGGCGGGAAAACAGGCGATGAAATCAGGGCTTCTAATGGATGATACCAATTTCGGAAAAGATTTACTAATTAATATCTAATTATTAATATAACTGATTTGAGGCGGAAAAGATTTTCGTTCCGATTTTTTTATGCCGAAAACCATGGAGAAGAGCCGAAAGATTTGAAAGCAATAAAAAAATAAAAAAACAAAAACAATTCCTTGATAAATATATAAAATATTTTACTATGTAGACGTGATCGAAATGATCACGCTTGAAATAATAAGTTAATAGAAAAGAAATTAAATGAAAAAATCAAATACAAAAAATATTATTAAGTATGCTGCAATAGGTGGTTGCCTGCTCAGTACGGGGCGCCTTTATGGAACTCTTCTTTGGAGAGATTCTAATGGAGATCTTGTAGCTATTGATGTGAATACGGTCGATGTGAACCTGCGGGGTCAATACGATGCTACACCGCTCCTTAGAGCCGCAGATGAAGGCGATTTAGAGGCTGTAAGGATCTTAATCAATCGAGGAGCTGCTATGGATGTTCAGGATATAGATGGCGGAACGCCGCTGCATTGGGCCGCAGTGAACGGTCACCTAAAAGTAGCAAGGTTCTTAATCGAAGAGAAGGGAGCTGCTATAGATGTTCAGGATAGTATGGGCATGAGGCCGCTGCATTGGGCCGCACTTTGGGGTCGCCTAGCAGTTGTAAGGTTCTTAATCGCGAACGGCGCTGCCGTAAATGCTTTGAATAATATAAGCTGGACGCCGCTGCATTATGCCGCAAGGATCGGTCACCTAGAAGTAGCAAGGTTCTTAATCGAGAATGATGCTGCCGTAAATGCTCTGGATGATAAAGGTCAAACGCCGTTGGATCTAGCTTGGAGGGAGGAAACTAAAGACTTCTTGAGGAGCGCAGGTGGGAAAACAGGCGATGAAATCAAGGCTTCTGTGAACCTTCGGAATGAAATCAATGCTACACCGCTCCATACAGCCGCAGAGGTTGACGATTTAGAGGCTGTAAAGATTTTAATCAATCGGGGGGCTGCTGTAGATGCTCGGGATGATTGGGGCATGAGGCCGCTGCATAGGGCCGCATATTATGGTCACCTAGAAGTTGCAAGGTTCTTAATCGAAGAGAAGGGAGCTGCTATAGATGTTCAGGATATGGATGGCGAAACGCCGCTGCATTGTGCCACAATGAACGGTTACCTAGAAGTTGCAAGAGTCTTAATCGCTAATGGCGCTGACGTAAATGTTCTGGATGATGACGGCCGAACGCCGTTGGATTGGAATAGAGATGAGGCAATTAAAGACTTATTGAGGAGCGCAGGAGGGAAAACAGGCGATGAAATCAGAAATCCTAGGAAGTGGTACCAATTTTGGAAATGATTCACTAATTAATATCTAATTATTGATATAACTAATTCGGGGCGGAAAAGATTTTCGTTCCGATTTTTTTGCGCCAAAAATCATGGAGTAGAACCAAAAATCTGAAAAAATAAAAAAATAGATCAAATCTATAAAATAAAGATTGACCAGGTGGGGTACGATTTGCAAGTTTTTGAAGTCGAGAGCCGTCATGTGGTGTCTCCCCTAGTGGATCTCGATTCTGTCGGGCCCTTGTAGCTCAGTTGGCAGAGCGCATCCTTGGTAAGGATGAGGTCGGCGGTTCAAATCCGCTCGGGGGCTCCATCGGAAATTTTTATGTTATTTTAGAAAAGGAAAAGTTAATGGCAAAAGAAACCTTCGAGAGAACGAAACCTCACGTCAATGTGGGTACCATCGGTCACGTCGACCATGGTAAGTCAACTTTAACGACAGCGCTCGTCAAAGTACAGTCCGATAAAGGCTTGGCGGAATTTAAGTCCTACGCCGATATCACTAAGGGCGGTACGGTGCGAGATGCTACTAAAACGGTCACGATCGCCGTCTCCCATGTCGAATATCAGAGCGATAAACGGCACTATGCCCACGTCGATTGTCCGGGACACGCGGATTTCGTCAAAAATATG
This sequence comes from Puniceicoccales bacterium, assembly GCA_031270475.1. Lineage (GTDB taxonomy): Bacteria > Verrucomicrobiota > Verrucomicrobiia > Opitutales > LL51 > LL51. The sequence goes on from JAISXO010000012.1 coordinate 2,882, forward strand.
ATTACGGGTGCGGCGCAGATGGATGGCGCGATTCTCGTCGTGAGTGCGGCGGATGGACCGATGCCGCAAACGCGAGAACATATCCTTCTCGCACGCCAGGTCGGTGTGCCGAAGATTGTCGTCTTTTTGAATAAAGTCGACCTCCTCGACGATCCGGAGCTGCTGGATCTCGTTGAGATGGAAGTGCGAGATTTGCTCTCAAAATACGAGTTCGATGGCGACAATATTACCGTCGTTCGCGGTTCGGCTCTGGCGGCGCTGGAGGGTAAACCGGAGGGTGTAAAGGCAATTGGTGAGTTACTTGTGGCGCTCGATAAGGATATTCCCGAGCCCCAGCGCGACATCGATAAGCCTTTCCTGATGGCGGTTGAGGATGTGTTTTCCATTACCGGTCGTGGAACGGTGGCGACGGGACGTATTGAGCGCGGCGTAGTTAAGGTTGGCGAAGAAGTCGAGATTGTTGGTCTTGGCGATACGAAAAAGACGATCTGTACGGGTGTCGAAATGTTCCGCAAGTTACTCGATGAGGGGCGGGCGGGCGATAATGTCGGTTTATTGTTACGCGGTCTCGAGAAAAAAGAAGTGGAGCGTGGTCAGGTCATTGCGAAGCCGAAGAGTATTACACCCCACTTTAAGGCGAAGGCTGAGATTTACGTCCTGACTAAGGACGAAGGCGGGCGCCATACACCATTCTTCAATGGCTATCGGCCGCAATTCTTCTTTGGGACGGCGGATGTAACGGGCGTTGTAACCCTACCGGAGGGCACGGAAATGGTCATGCCGGGAGACAATTTAAATGTGGCGCTCGAATTACAGAAGAAGATTGCTATGGAAAAGGGGCAGCGTTTTGCGATCCGCGAGGGCGGCCGAACGATCGGAGCAGGGCGTATTACCGAGATTATTGAGTAGGGTCAGTAAAAAAATCTTGACGGGAGGGTATAAAAATCCTTTTGTCGATTACTGAAAGGAGAATAGCTCAATTGGAAGAGCAACGGTCTCCAAAACCGTAGGTTGGGGGTTCGAGACCCTCTTCTCCTGCCAGTGAGTGTAATTTATGAAAATGAAAAATCCCCTAAGGCGAGTTGGTATATTTTTTGGTGAGACAGCGAGTGAGCTTAAAAAGGCTTCTTGGCCGAACCAAAAGGAAATGCGTCATTACGTCGGTGTCGTGCTGGTTGGAATGGCGATTTTGGGCGTTTATGTTGCAATTGTTGATTTCGCGCTTTTGCACGTTGTAGAGCTATGTAGCGATTGGGTGCGAGGGAGTCTAGGGCGATAGCAATGGTACTTTCGATACAAGATTCGCGTTGGTATGCTTTGCAGGTTTTTTCCAATCAGGAGGCCAAGGTGAAGCTTTATCTCGACAAATTTGCTACCCAGGAAGGAGTGGCAATTGACGAGGTTTTGGTTCCGTCGGAAAAAGTGGTTGAGATAAAAAATGGCAAACGTTACAATCGCGTCAAAAAATTTTATCCGGGCTACGTATTTATTCGAATGAAGTTGTACAATGAAGAGGAGAAACTCTTGCAATCGCAGTGGTATTTCGTACGCAATGTGCAAGGCGTATTAAATTTTGTAGGTGGAGAGCGCCCCGTACCGTTGCGAGAAGACGAAGTTGCGCGAATTTTGGAGCAGGCGGCGGCAGCGGCGACAGCAGTTCCCGTGCAGCGCGTCAAATTTGAAGTCGGAAGCAAAGTAAAGATTACGGATGGTCCATTTGCAGAGTCTTTGGGCGAGGTAGGTGAGCTCAATTTGGAAAATGGAAAGATGCGGGTATCGGTGTCGCTATTCGGCCGAGAGACGCCGGTGGAACTGGAATTTTGGCAAGCGGAGGTGACTAAGGAGTAAAATATGGCAAAAAAAGTAGTAAAACAGATAAAGTTACAATTACCGGCGGGAGCGGCGAATCCGGCGCCTCCGGTTGGACCTGCGTTGGGAGCAGCCGGCGTAAATATTATGGGTTTTTGCAAGGAATTTAATGCGCGGACGAAGGACATGACGGGGATGATTATTCCCGCGGTGATTTCCGTTTATGCGGACCGATCGTTTACCTTCGAGTTAAAGTCGCCGCCCGCATCAGTATTATTGCAGAAGGCGGCTGGGATTGCGAAGGGTTCAGGCGTACCAAATCGGACAAAAGTCGGAAAGGTGACGCGCAAGCAGCTCGAGGAGATTGCGGAGACAAAGCGAGAAGACCTCAATGCGGAGAATCTTGACGCAGCGGTGAAGATGATTGAGGGGACGGCGCGCAGCATGGGCATTGAAATTGGAGCATAATTTTTATTTTTTGTGGAAAATAGTTCTAAATAGCTTGACAAAGGAAAAAATTGCCGTAGCGGTATTTATGATTTGTTTATGAAAAAACGGAGCAAACGTCAGTTAGAGGGGCAGGAGGTCGCTGATTTAGGTCAGAGTTTTTCCGTTGAGAATGCCGTTGCACTGCTTGAAAGAATGCCGAAAGCTCGTTTTGACGAAACGGTTGAACTTGCGATTCATCTTGCCGTCGATCCGAAGCAAAGCGATCAAATGGTTCGAGGAATTGTGAGTTTACCGAATGGTAGTGGAAAGCATGTGCGGGTTTTAGTATTTACGGAGAAGCCGGAAGAGGCGATGGCAGCGGGAGCCGATTTTGCCGGGTTAGAAGATTTAATAGAAAAAATTCAGGGAGGTTGGCTTGATTTTGACGTAGCGATTTCAACGACTTCAGCGATGAAGCAGGTGCGCAATGTGGCTCGGATATTGGGTCCGCGAGGTATTATGCCAAATCCGAAATCTGGAACCGTTTCGGACGACGTTGCAGAGGCGGTGCGCGAGGTGAAGGCAGGGCGCGTCGAGTTTAAAATGGATAAGACGGCGAATATGGCGGTCGTCGTGGGGAAGCGCTCCTTCACAGCGGACAAATTGACGGGGAACATAAAAACGGCTATCGATGCGGTTTTGAAGGCGAAACCGGCGAGTATTTCGGGAAATTTTATAAAGAACGTCACGTTAACGGCGACCATGGCTCCGGGGATTCGGTTGGAGCAAGGGGTTTACAATGTGGCCTCAGGGAGAGTATTATGAAGGCGGAGAAAAGATTTTTAGTCAGAGAAGTCTACGATCATCTCGAGAAATCAGATTACGTTTATTTAGCGGATTTTTCGCGCGTGACCGTTGCAGCGATTTCCGCGCTTCGCAAAAATTTGCGGGGAAGTGGTGCAGAATGCCACGTCGTTAAGAATAGTATCTTGAAACTTGCACTTGCGGAGAATGGTTGTGAGGATTTAGACGATAAGTGTTTCGAGGGACATACGGCGATTATCATTGGTGGCGAGAATCCCGCTGGGGTTGCAAAAATTTTATTTAAATTTTCCAAGGACAATGAGGAAAAAATGGGAGTGAAAGGCGGTGCGCTTTCCAAACATTCGTTAGCGGCCAGCGAGATTAAGGCGCTGTCGGAGTTGCCGTCGCTCGAGGTGTTGCGGGCGCAGGTTCTGGCATTGTTCAATACACCAGCGCAACAGTTGGTACGCGTGCTCAATGCGGTGCCTCAGGGCATGGTCAACGTTTTACAAGCAAAGGCGGAAAAAATTTAGTATTTAGAAAAGAAATGGATTTAGGAGGATTCCTCTTAAATGGCAATGGTTGCCGCTAAATTCGTTTCTGGAGGATAAAAAATGGCAAATATTACAAAGGATCAAGTTATTGAGTGGTTGAGTTCCCAATCTGTCTTAGAGATTGCCGGGTTGGTAAAGGACTTGGAGGAAAAATGGGGCGTCAGTGCGAGTGCTCCCGTGGCGGCGGTTGCGATGCCAACGGCAGCAGCGGTCGAGGTCAAGGAGGAAAAGACGGAATTTGATGTTATTTTGACGTCTGCCGGGGACAATAAAATCAATGTCATCAAGGAAGTCCGTGCCATTACGGGGCTGGGCTTGAAGGAAGCAAAGGACCTCGTCGATGGTGCGCCAAAGCCCGTTAAGGAAGCCGCTTCGAAGGCCGATGCGGAGGAGATGAAGAAGAAGCTTGAAGCGGCAGGCGCCAAGGTTGAACTTAAGTAATTGAGTGGTGTTTATCAAATTAAATGGTGCAGTTTTGTGGAGTTCCGTGAATTTCACAGGGCTGTTTTACTGTCATGTAGGTTTGAGGTAGGGGTGTTTGTATTTTTCTTGTATGGCTGATAGAATCAATTTCGGAAAACTGGAGGAAGTTATTTCTCCTCCCAATTTTATAGAAAATCAAATCAATTCATTTAGGGAATTTTTGCAGGGAGACGTCGCAGTTGGGAGTCGGAAAAATGTTGGTTTGGAGAGTGCCTTCCGCGATTTTTTCCCGGTCGAAAGTTATGACGGAAAATGTCGACTAGAGTATGTTTCTTACCGGATCTGTGAACCACGTCATGGCGAGGATTATTGTATCCGTGACGGGACGACCTATGCTAGTTCCCTATACGTTACGCTTCGATTGTGCGAAGAGGGCGAAATGCGAGAGGAGGAGATTTATTTCGGTGAGCTACCGGTGATCGGGCGACGGGGATCGTTTGTCATCAACGGGGCGGAGCGCGTCGTCGTGAGCCAACTGCATCGTTCTCCGGGAATTTGTTTCGAAGAAACCATTCATGCCAGTGGAAAATCGTTGCACGCATTCCGAATAATACCCGATCGCGGTACGTGGCTCGAGGTTCAGTTTGATCCCAACGATCTATTGTATGTTTACTTAGATCGTCGCCGTCGCCGTCGAAAGTTTTTACTAACAACGCTCCTCCGTGCCTTTGGTTACGGTTCCGATCACGAGATTTTAAGCTTATTTTATAAAATAGAAAGTAAGAAAATATCTTCTTTTAGGTCGGATGCGAATCTTTCGCATTATATTTTAATCGATGATGTTGTTGATGCCAAGGAAGGAATTGTTCTCGTTCGTGCCCATGAGTCGCTTTCAAAGGGATTATTACAAGCATTTGAAGCTGCCGGAATTGAGCGGGTAGACGTGGTTAATGTCGCCTTTGACGACGGATTATTGATTCGTACACTGAAAAAAGATCCCGCCAAAAATACGGATGATGCATTGCGTGAAATTTACAAACGTCTGCGTCCCGGAGAGCCGGTGATGGCCAATAATGCGGCCGGTATGATGTCGCGCTTGTTTTTAGAGCGCAAGCGCTACGATTTGGGGCGTGTGGGACGTAAAAAGTTGAATCAACGCCTAAAACTTAATAAAGACCTCGACGATCGCCTCATCGATACGATGGATATTGTGGCGGCGACGAAGTTTTTATGTCGTTTGCGCAAGGGCGAGGAGTATGTGGATGACATCGATCACCTGGGCAATCGGCGAATTCGCAATGTGGGAGAGTTACTGGTCAATCAATGCCGTGCAGGACTAGGTAAGATGGAACGATTGATCCGCGAACGTATGGCATTATTCGACAATAGTGTGGATACAATTGTTCCGCAAAAGTTAGTTAATCCGAAAATTTTCATGAGTTCGGTACGAGATTTTTTCGCACGCAGCCAGTTATCGCAGTTCATGGATCAAATCAATCCACTATCGGAGTTAGCACACAAACGGAGACTATCAGCGCTTGGGCCGGGTGGCTTAAGCCGTGAGCGCGCGAGCTTCGAGGTCCGCGACGTCCATTCTTCGCACTATGGCCGCATTTGTCCGATCGAAACGCCGGAAGGGCCCAATATCGGTCTTATTAATTCTTTGAGTGCGTTTGCGCGAGTGAATGAGTTTGGATTCATTGAGACACCTTACCGCGTGGTGAAAGATGGGGGTGTGACCGGCGAGGTAGTTTATTTGGACGCGACCGATGAAGGGAATTGTATTATTGCGCAGGCAAATACGGAGATAGATAGTGATGGCAATCTTTTAGGTAATGTTGTTGCACGCCAACGGGATATGATTTTGGAAGTTGAGCCATCGAAGGTGAATTACATGGATGTTTCGCCGAAGCAGGTTATTTCCGTGGCTGCTGGTTTGATACCATTTTTGGAACACGATGATACTTCGCGGGCGCTAATGGGAGCGAACATGCAGCGGCAGGGTGTACCGTTACTATTACCGGAGGCTCCCTTTGTTGGAACGGGATTGGAGCGAAGGGTTGCGGTTGATTCGAAGAATGTTGTTTCGGCGATTGGGGATGGCGTTGTCGCTTCAGTGGACGCGGCGCGCATTGTGGTTACGAAAGATGGTTCGATGCCCAAAAAATTGGATCCCAATGGTAATCCGTCGGCCAGTGTTTATGTTTACAATTTGCGAAAATTTATTCGATCTAATTCGGCGACTTGTTTCAATCAGCATCCCATTGTAAAGAAGGGACAGGTGATCAAGGCGGGTGATGCGCTGGCTGATGGTGCTGGAACGGATCAGGGAGAATTGGCATTGGGACGCAATATTTTAGTAGCGTTTATGCCATGGAACGGGTATAATTTTCAGGATGCGATCATTTTGAGCGACCGTCTTGTGCGGGAAGATGTATTCACGTCGGTTCACATTGAAGAATTTGAAGTTGTTGCGCGGGATACAAAATTGGGGGCCGAGGAAATCACGCGAGATATTCCAAATGTGGGCGACGAGGCATTGAAAAATTTGAATCGCGACGGTATCGTTCGCGTTGGAGCAGAGGTCAAGGCAGGAGATATTTTAGTCGGAAAAATTACGCCCAAAAGTGAATCGAATTTGGCTCCAGAAGAGAAGTTATTGCGAGCTATTTTCGGCGAAAAGGCGGCAGATGTAAAAGATTCGTCTCTTTTGGTGCCGCCAGGTTGCGAAGGTATTGTAATGGATGTTAAATTCTCGGGCAGTATCGATGCAGAAAAAGAAAAAATTTCAGAAGCGGATCTTCGTCGCCGTATCAAGAAAGCGAATGAGGAATGCCGTGGGCAGTTGGAGAAATTACAGGACGATTTGACCGAATCACTTTCAAGTATTCTGTTGGGAGAGAAAATTCCGCTCGATATTTCTAATGGGGAAACGGGGGAAATTATTATCCCAGCGAATCGAAAAATTACAAAAACATTACTACGCCGCATTGCAGCCTGTTTTGATGTGTTGTCTATTCCGGCTTCTCCGGTTAAAAATCGTATTTTGGAAATTGTCGATGCCTATCGCCAAAAATTTGTCGATCTCGAGAGGGAACGCCTCCAAAGAATTGAAGCGATTGAAGCGGGCGATATCGGCGATACGGGTGTGATTAAAAATGTAAAAGTCTACGTGGCTAATAAACGAAAAATTCACATTGGCGATAAGATGGCTGGACGTCATGGTAATAAAGGAGTTGTTTCGAAAATTGTTGCCCGCGAAGATATGCCATTTTTACCCGATGGAACACCAGTCGATATCATTTTAAATCCATTGGGTGTGCCGAGTCGAATGAATGTGGGGCAAGTTTTGGAGACACATCTCGGTTGGGCCTGCGAAAAACTAGGAATCAAAATCGCGACACCTGTTTTTGATGGCGTGCCAGAAATGCAAATCCGCGAGTATCTAAAGAAGGCAAATCTTCCGGAAAATGGAAAAAGTGTGCTTTACGATGGTCAAACAGGGGAACGTTTCGATCAGGAAGTGGTTGTTGGATATATTTATATGATGAAACTCAATCACTTGGTTGCCGATAAAATTCATGCCCGTGCGGTGGGGCCATATAGTTTGGTTACGCAGCAACCTTTGGGGGGAAAGGCACAATATGGAGGGCAGCGTTTCGGAGAAATGGAGGTCTGGGCACTCGAAGCCTATGGAGCAGCCTATACGTTGCAGGAGATGTTGACCATCAAATCCGACGACGTTCAAGGGCGAACGAAGGCCTATGAATCCTTAGTCAAGGGCGATCGCTCTTTGGAAACGGGTGTGCCACAGTCATTTAACGTTTTGATGAAAGAAATTCAAAGTTTGTGTCTCGATATTCGATTGGAACACGACGAAGTTTACGCAGAATAGGAGAGAAATTGAAATGACGACGGAAGCAGTAAGAGAATTTTTAGGATTTGATCGGGATAATGAGTTTGATACGGTTGCGATTTCGATAGCGTCACCGGATGCAATTCGTTCCTGGTCGAAAGGTGAGATCAAAAATCCTGAAACGATCAATTATCGCACATTTAAACCGGAAGTGGGCGGATTATTTTGCCAACGCATTTTTGGTCCCGTCAAGGATTACGAGTGTGCTTGCGGGAAATATAAGCGCATCAAATATAAAGGAGTCATCTGCGATCGTTGTGGCGTCGAAGTTACGCTTTCCCGTTCGCGTCGGGAGCATATGGGGCACGTGGAGTTGGCAGTACCCATTTCTCACATTTGGTTTTTGAAAAGTTTACCCAGTCGTTTAGGATTGTTTTTGGACATGTCCGTCCGCGACATCGAAAAGGTGATTTACTATGAGAGCTACATGGTGACGGATCCGGGGTCGACGCCTTTGAAGAAGTGCCAATTGTTGCAAGAACAGGAATACGAAATGTTGCGCAGTGAGTATGGTGACGATGCATTTACGGCAAAAATGGGAGCAGTAGCGATCCGTGAGATTTTATCCGAAATGGATCTCGAAGAGATGGTTTATAATATTGAGGAGGAAATGTACGCAACCAACGCCAAGCAAATGAAGAAAAAATTGGCCAAACGCTTGAAAATGGTCACTGGTTTTTTGCATTCGGGATCTCGGCCGGAATGGATGATTTTGGAGGCATTACCCGTATTGCCGCCGGATTTACGTCCGTTAGTTCCATTGGATGGAGGGCGTTTTGCGACGAGTGATTTGAATGATTTGTATCGTCGGGTAATCAATCGCAATAATCGTTTGAAAAGTTTGATGCAATTGAAAACGCCGGATGTGATTGTACACAATGAAATGCGTATGTTGCAGGAGGCGGTTGATGCCCTATTCGATAATGGACGCCACGGGAAAGCGGTCCTCGGTGCGGGCAATCGTCCGTTGAAATCCCTGGGCGACATGCTGAAGGGGAAGCAGGGGCGCTTCCGTCAAAATTTGCTGGGAAAACGCGTCGATTATAGCGGCCGTTCTGTCATTGTTATTGGTCCGGAATTGAAATTACATCAGTGTGGTTTGCCGAAAAAAATGGCACTCGTTCTTTTTGAACCATTTATTATACGACGTTTGAAGGAATTAGATTTCGTCCATACGGTGCGCAGTGCCCGTAAAATGATCGAGCGTCAGGATCCCGAGGTGTGGGATATTTTGGAGGAGGTTACCCGGGAGCATCCCATTCTATTGAACCGTGCACCGACGCTGCACCGCCTATCGATTCAGGCCTTTGAACCCATTCTAATTGAAGGCGAGGCGATTCGTCTGCATCCCTTGGTTTGTACGCCTTTCAATGCGGATTTCGATGGAGACCAAATGGCCGTTCATGTACCGCTATCGATCGAGGCGATCATGGAGTGTAAATTACTGATGATGGCGACGCAAAATATGTTTTCGCCTTCGAGTGGTAAACCAATTTTAACTCCTTCCCAAGATATTATTCTGGGTGTTTATTATTTGACCTACGAGCCCAAGCCGAAAGAGGGACGAATTCCGTTGATGGGCAGTGTTGAAGAGGTGCTGATGGCGGAGGCGCAGGGTGTTGTAACGAAGCAGGATTGGATTCATCTTGCAAACCCGGACTATGGCCGTGTCACGCGTTATGGTAATTTTAAAGATCGGATCATTAAAACGACGATTGGGCGAGTTATTTTTAATCAAATTTTTCCGCGATCGCTTGGGTTTATCAATTTTTCTGTTAGCAAAGGTATGCTGGGCGACCTGATTATGGGGACCTACAAGATCGTCGGCCAAAGGGAAGCGGTACAGATGTTAGATCGCCTCAAAAATCTCGGGTTCTACACGGCGATGAAAGCGGGCCTTTCCATTGGCGTCGACGACATGATTGTACCTCCGGAAAAGCGAGATATTATCGCAGAAGCGCGCCAAAAGGTTGAGGAAGTCGATGCGCAATTTCAGCGAGGAATCATTACTTCCGGTGAACGTTCCAATAAAATTATCGACATTTGGACCAATGCTACGGACGAAGTTGCACAGGTTGCCTTCGATCGCCTGATGAAAAATGATGACAAAGATTATATCAATCCGGTTTATTTGATGATGGATTCAGGAGCGCGCGGTAATCGGCAACAAGTCCGCCAGTTATGTGGTATGCGTGGGTTAATGGCGAAACCATCCGGCGAAATCATTGAGCGACCGATTCTGTCGTCATTCCGTGAAGGATTATCCATTTGGGAATATTTCATATCAACGCACGGTGCCCGTAAAGGTCTTGCCGATATGGCGCTGAAGACGGCTGATGCGGGGTATATGACGCGTAAATTGTGCGATGTGGCGATGGATTGCATCGTTTCCTGCGAGGACGATGGTTGTCGCAATGGCATTTGGAAGCAGGCAATTATGGATGGCGACGAGGAAATTATCAGTCTGCAGGAGCGCATTATTGGACGTTGTGCGGCGGAAGACGTACGCAATCCAGTTAATTTGGATGAAATGTTGGTCACTTCGGGAGGACTTATTACAGCGGATGTTGCCCAGAAAATTGATGAAGCGGGTGTTGAGCGCGTGAAAATTTTATCGCCGCTAACAAGCATGAAAAATAACGGAATTCCAGCTTTTGCATACGGTATTGATCCGGCGACAAATAGTATGGTGGCGTGTGGATCAGCGGTTGGAATTATTGCGGCGCAGTCGATCGGTGAACCGGGGACCCAGCTGACGATGCGTATTTTCCATATCGGTGGCGTTGCAAGTCAAGTACTAAAGGCTCCCGAGCATCGCGCGAAAACGGATGGTGTGATTCGTCAAGAAAATTTACGCCTCGTTCAAACCGCTGAAGGTGCGAGTATCGTCTTAAATCGAACGGGACGTTTAATTTTAGACGACGTCAATGGTCGTGAGATCGAGAGTTATAGTATTGTTCCGGGGACAGTATTACTTCAGGCCAATGAGGTAGCAGTCAAAAGGGATGAGTTATTGGCAGCATGGGACCCACATAGTGTACCGATTATCGCTGAATTTTCTGGGCACATACAGTTCAAAGATATCATTCCGGGCATTACGATCAAACGCGATATCGACGAAACGAGTGGGCGCATCATGGCCGTTGTCATTGAACATAAGGAAGAGTTGAATCCGACGATTGAGATTGTTTCCGAGGAAAGTGGTACCAAGCGTGTCATTGCCGTTTATGCCATTCCAACGGGGGCGCAAATTTTGGTCGACGATGACAATCAAATTTTAGGGGGATCGTTGCTTGCCAAAACGCCGCGTTCGACTTCTAAAACGCAGGATATTACGGGTGGATTGCCTCGGGTAGCGGAACTGTTTGAGGCCCGTCGCCCGAAAGAAGCGGCTGAGATGGCGAAAATCGATGGTGTGATTTCGTTTGGCGGAATGATTCGCAATAAAAAACGCGTTTGGGTAACGGATACGGAGACGGGGCGCCGCGAGGAACATCTCATTCCCCACGGTACCCATTTGGTGATCCACGAGGGCGATTTTGTCAATCGCGGACAGAATCTAACGGAAGGCGTAGCGGATCCCCATGAAATTTTGAATATTTTAGGAACCGCTGCCGTACAGGAATATTTAATTTCCGAGGTACAAAAAGTTTACCGCATGCAAGGTGTAACGATCAATGATAAGCACATCGAAATTATTGTGGCGCGGATGTTACGAAAGGTGCGTATTACGGATCCGGGAGATTCGGATTTCTTTTGGGGAGAACAGATCGAGAAGGATCGTTTTATTGAGAAAAATGAGGAAATTATTGAAGCCGGTGGTAAGCCGGCAGAAGCGGAACCCATTCTACTAGGTATTACAAAATCTTCGCTGGAAACAGAGAGCTTTATTTCGGCGGCATCGTTCCAGGAGACGACAAAAGTCTTGACGGATGCAGCGACGCTCGGTAGAGTGGATGAATTGCGAGGGTTTAAGGAAAATGTCATTATGGGGCATCTCATTCCCGCTGGGAGTGGGCTGCCATCCTATCGTCGGTTAAAGGTTCGGACCCTTTCCGATGGAACAGAAGAAGCCGATTTGATAGACAATTTGGCTAATGGAGCGGGCCATGGTTGGGTACAGGAGATGGCGACGACGGTAGGAGATTGAAAAGTTGATAAAATTTTAAATAAAAGCTTGATCCGATGGCCTTTAGTTGTAGTTTAGTGAAAAAGTTAAAGTAATAGATTTCGATGCCTACCATTAATCAATTAGTAAAATCGCCACGTGTGAATGTGGTTATAAAGTCAAAAGCGCCGGCGTTGCGGGAAAATCCGTTTAGACGGGGAGTCTGTGTACAGGTGATGACGCGTACGCCTAAAAAGCCGAATTCGGCCATTCGTAAGGTGGCAAAGGTTCGCCTAACCACCGGAATCGAGGTGATCGCCTATATTCCCGATGAAGGGCATAGTTTGCAGGAGCACAGTATCGTATTGGTCCGCGGTGGGCGTGTGAAGGATTTACCGGGTGTACGTTACCACATTGTGCGTGGAGCTTTGGATTGTTCCGGTGTGGAGAAGCGTCGGAGGAGTCGTTCGAAGTATGGCGTAAAGCGTCCAAAGGAAGGGAAGAAATAAATGAAAGGAATATATGTCGCGTCGTAGGAGAGCTGAAAGGCGAGAAATTGCAAAGGATCCACGATTTAACAGTTCGTTAATCGGGCAGTTGGTGAGTATAGTGATGGAGCGAGGCAAACGTTCTCTGGCGTGTTCGATTGTATACGGTGCCATCGAAAAGGCGAGCGAGGAACTGGCCAAAGGCGATCCGGTGGAACTTTTACTCGTAGTATTGGAAAATGCGCGGCCGAAGGTGGAGGTGAAAAGTCGTCGCGTCGGCGGTGCGACTTATCAAGTTCCGGTAGAGGTTCCGTATATTCGCCAGCAGAGTTTAGTATTCCGTTGGCTCATTGAGGCGGCGAAGTCGCGAAAGGGGAAGGCGATGCGTGATGCGCTTGGTCAAGAAATTATTGACGCTTACAACAATACGGGCAACGTGGTGAAAAAGAAGTCGGAGATGCATCGGATGGCGCAGGCGAATCGGGCATTTGCACACTTTGTTTGGTAAAATTTGTAAAAGAAGCAAAAAATGGCGAACGATAAAAAAATTTCAGCGGCGAATTCCACTAACCGAAAAAATCCTTTAGAATACACGCGGAACATCGGCATTGCGGCTCATATCGATGCGGGTAAAACGACGACGACGGAGCGCATTTTATACTATGCGGGCGTTGTGCACAAGATGGGTGAGGTCCACGAGGGGACGGCGGTGACCGATTGGATGGAACAGGAGCGGGAGCGGGGTATTACGATTACATCGGCGGCGATCAGTTGTGGGTGGCGGACAAAGGTCGGCTTGTTTGCAGGGATTAATCATCAAATTAATCTGATTGATACGCCAGGACACGTCGATTTTACAGCGGAAGTCGAGCGCTCGCTACGCGTATTGGATGGAGCAGTGGGCGTATTTTGTGCGGTAGCTGGTGTACAGCCGCAATCGGAAACCGTTTGGCGCCAAATGGATAAGTACAGCGTGCCGCGCATCGCATTTATCAATAAAATGGATCGCACGGGAGCGAATTTTCTCGGTGCCATCGAAAGTATTCGAACGAAGCTGGGTAAAAACGCGCATCCTCTCTATCTCAATATTGGAGCGGAAGAAAAATTTGAGGGCCTGATTGACTTAATTACCATGGAGGCCTATATTTATGATAGCAAAGATCCGTTGGGAGAAAAGTTCGATACGGTTGCCATTCCGGCTAATTGCCAAAAACAGGCGGAAAAATATCGCGAATCACTGGTCGAAGCCTTGGCGGATTACGACGATGAACTAGCGGAAAAATATTTGGGTGGCGGAGAGATTTCGCAGGATACGATTCGTTCGGCCGTGCGTAAAGCGACCCTATCGATGGATTTCGTGGGAGTGATTCCGGGCAGTGCTTTTAAGAAAAAAGGCGTACAGATGTTGCTCGATGCAGTGGTTGATTTTTTACCTTCTCCGATCGATCTACCTCCGACAAAAGCCTTTGCGGACGACGGAAGTACCATTGAAATTCGTCCCAATGATGGTGAGAAAATGACGGCATTGGGATTCAAATTGATGAGTGATCCCTACGTTGGAAAGCTGGTATTTTGTCGCGTTTACAGCGGACAGCTTAAGAAGGGCGATACCGTTTATAATCCACGCACGCGTAAAACAGAGCGAGTAAGTCGCCTCATGATTATGAAGGCTAACGATCGCGAAGATATCGATGTTGCGTATTCGGGCGATATTTGTGCAATTATCGGTGTGAGAGGCGTAGCGACCGGCGATACATTATGCGATCGTTCGTTTGAAGGAGTTTTGGAGCCACCAACATTTCCCGAACCAGTCATCAGCATGTCCATTGAGCCGAAATCAAAGGCAGATCAAGAGAAATTAGCGTTTGGCTTACAGAGTTTAGCGGAAGAGGATCCGACCTTTAAGGTGACGACGAATCCGGAGACGGGCCAGACCTTGATTGCGGGAATGGGCGAGTTGCACCTGGATATCATTCGCGATCGTTTATTCCGCGAATTTAGCGTTGATGCGTCGGCCGGGCGTCCCCAGATTGCTTATCGCGAAACGATTACAACCGATGCGATGGGCGAAGGGAAATTTATTCGTCAGTCCGGTGGCCGCGGACAGTATGGCCATGCGGTGATTAAGCTTGATCCGATGAAGAGGGGCGAGGGAGCTTCCGTAGAAAATGAGATTGTTGGGGGAGTAATTCCAAAGGAGTACATTAAACCGACCCAGGAAGGCATTTTAGAAGGGGCGAATAACGGTGTTGTGGCAGGGTATCCGGTGGTTGATTTTTGTGCACGGATTGTGGACGGCAGTTTCCACGAGGTTGACTCTTCCGAGATAGCGTTTAGAATGGCGGGTATTTTTGCATTTAAGGATGCGATGAAGAAGGCGAAACCGATATTGCTCGAGCCGATCATGAAGGTGGAAGTTTCGACGCCAGAGGAGTATCAGGGGGATGTGATTGGCGATTTAAATCGTCGCCGCGGGCAGATTCAAAGTATGGAAAGTAAAGGAGCTCTGGCAAATATCATGGCCTTTGTTCCGTTGGAAATGATGTTTGGTTATGCGACGGATGTGCGTTCGCTGACGAAGGGTCGGGCGAGTTATTCGATGGAGCCTTCCCATTTTGAGCAAGTTCCAGCGAATTTGTTGCAACAGATTGTGGAGACATCGAGCCGCGCTGCTGCGCGTGCATAAATTTTAAAAGGTATTACTATGGCGCAAAGAATTAGGATAAAGTTAAAAAGTTTCGATCATCGATTAGTCGATCAATCGGCGGTAGAGATTGTGGATACAGCGAAGCGTTCCGGGGCGCGCGTAGTAGGGCCGGTGCCGTTACCGACGCGAAAGGAGCGTTTTACGGTAAATCGTTCGCCGCACATTGATAAAAAATCGATGGATCAGTTTGAATTGCGGGAACACGATCGCCTGATCGATATTCATGGGCCGACGGCGGATACGATTGATGCGTTGCGTCGACTTAATTTGCCAGCCGGGGTTGAGATTTTAATTAATGTTTAAATTTAAAATATTCTTGACAGAGCGAAATTCTTGGAGAGAAAAGGATGAGCTAATGCAGGTTTTGTTTTGTTAGATCTGCCGCTTAGGGTTATGAAAGACAGTAGGATAGTATTAGGAAAGAAGGTTGGAATGACACAAATTTTCGATGAGAATCGGTGTCTCGTTCCAGTTACGGTAGTGGAAGCTGTTCCCTGTGTCGTTGCGCAGTTAAAAACGGCGGAGGGTTCCGATGGTTATGGTGCGGTTCAGCTAGCTTATGGGCAGCGAAAAGCCAAGAATGTTTCCGATCCCATATTAGGGCATATTAAAAAGGCGAATTTAGAATCCTGTGATGGATTAAAAGAGTTTCGCACGGAAGATATGAGTGGCTATAAGGTTGGCGATTCCATTGATTTTTCGATATTTCAGGTGGGGGAGTTAATTGATGTCATTGGCCAGACGAAGGGAAAGGGATTTCAGGGCGTGATGAAACGCTATGGATTTGGTGGAGGGCCTGCGTCGCATGGCTCGATGTTTCACCGACGTGGCGGATCCTACGGTTGTCGTCAGTGGCCGGGACATGTTTATAAGGGGCGTAAAATGCCAGGACACGACGGTTGTCGCATGCGGACCATACAAAATTTAAAGGTGATCGATTTGATTGCGGACAAGGGATTGCTATTATTGCGAGGGAGTTTTCCTGGGGCGAACGGTGGTTTAGTGGTATTGCGTAAGGCTAAGAAGGTCAAAAAGGAGAAATAGGAAATGAAATTAAAGGTTTACGATCAAGGAGGGACTTTTTTGGAAGATCGCGAGTATAATATGCCCGTTTTCGAAGAGGATCGCGGTGTTGCCGCCGTAAAATTTACAATCGAAGCATTGCGAGCGAATATGCGTCAGGGAAATGCTTCGACAAAGACGCGTTCCGATGTAAGCGGTGGCGGTAAAAAGCCTTTTCGTCAGAAGGGAACGGGGCATGCACGCCAGGGTTCGAATCGGAGTCCACTGATGCCCGGTGGTGGCATTGTTTTTGGTCCCCATCCCCGCGATTACAGTAAAAAGGTAAATAAAAAAGTAAGGAAACTGGCTTTAGCGCGATCGCTTTACGACTGTTCCGAGGAATTATTGGTATCCATCATTGACAGTTTTTCGGTGGATTTTCAAAAGACGAAAGAGTTTTCAACATTTGTAGAGAAGATATTTCCAACGGGAAATGTTTTAATGATTGATGTGCATTTTGAAGATTCGTTAATTTTGGCGGCGAGGAACGTGAGAAGAGTTTTTACAATTGATGCGGCCTCGGTCAACGCGTTGGATTTGAAAAGTTACGATCGTTTTCTTGTCAGTGCGGCGGGTTTTGAACAATTGTTGAATCGAGTAAGGTAAGATTATCATGGAAAACACTGTTTTAAAAGGAATTTGTTTCACGGAAAAGTTTACTGCGCTGGGTTCAACCCATAATCAGTATGTATTTGATGTGGATCTTGCGAGTACGAAGGGGAGCATCGCGGAGGCCGTGCAATCTGGGTTTAAAGTGAAAGTGAAGTCGGTAAATATCATTCGTCGCGACGGAAAAATGAGGAGAAATCGCATGAAACGTGGGGCCTATGGTACGACGCCGAGGCGCAAAATTGCCATTGTTACGCTACAGGCGGGTGATAAAATAGAAATAGTTTAAAATAAGGTAAAAAATGGTCATCGTTCAGCATAATCCGAAAACATCGACACAGCGATTTTTAGCGCTCAATAGGCGAGAATTGTGGAAAGGCGCTCCCGAAAGTTCCCTGATTGTGAGCCAGCATCGTTGCAAAGGCCGCAATTGCTATGGACGCATTACTTCACGTCGGCGAGGTGGTGGCCATAAGCGTCTCATTCGCGTCATTGATTTTTTTCGCAATAAATTTGATATTCCGGCGAAGGTGGAACGCATCGAGTACGACCCGAATCGTTCGGCCGACATCGCCCTATTGCACTATGCCGATGGAGAAAAACGTTATATTATAGTACCGCGCGGGCTAAATATTGGCGCTCAAGTAGTGAGTTTAAATACGGTACCGAGAGATTTTTCCGTTGGAATGTCTTTGCCATTGGCACTAATACCGGCGGGTGTTTTTGTACATTGTGTGGAAATCGAGCCGGGACATGGAGCTGCAATCGCGCGTGGTGCGGGAATGGGCGTACAAATTGTAGCGTTCGACAACGGTTATGTGACGGTAAAGATGCCGAGTGGCGAGGTACGGTTGCTGAATTCGAAGTGCCGAGCGACTATCGGGCAGGTCGGAAATAGTGATCACGGCAAGCAATCTTTAGGGAAGGCGGGGCGCAATCGTTGGTTGGGACGTCGCCCGCGTGTGCGCGGTGTGGTCATGAATCCGGTCGATCATCCGATGGGTGGCGGTGAAGGGCGGACTTCCGGTGGTGGCCATCCGGTTTCGCCGTGGGGACAACTTGCGAAAGGTTTCCCAACGCGTAAGCGTTCCAAGAAATCGAATCGCATGATTTTGGTAAGAAGAAATGGTAGAAAGGTAAAGAAGGTGTAATATATGGCGCGTTCCGCTAGGAAGGGTTTTTTTGTAGATCCGCATTTGATGGATAAGGTTGATGTGGCGCAGGCTACGGATAGTCGCAAGCCGATTAGGACGTGGTCGCGCCGTTCGACAATTACGCCGGATTTTGTCGGGCTCAATTTTCATGTCCATAATGGAAAATCATTTATTGACGTTTACATAACGGAAAATATGGTTGGACATAAGTTGGGGGAATTTTCTCCGACTCGTACGTTTAAGAGTCATAATCCTCATACGCAAAAGTAAAATGGAAGTTAGAGCTTTATCAAAATATGTTCATATGTCCGACAAGAAGGTGCGGGATATCACGCGCGTTATCGCGGGCAAGAATGCAAACGAGGCGGTTCAGCTTCTGAAATTTATACCGCGAAAATCGGCGCGTTTCGTTGAGAAAACTTTATCGAGTGCGATTGCGAATGCGGTTTGTCGAGGGATTCGTTCCGAGGTTTTGACGATAAAAGAGGCAGTCGCGGAGCAGGGTGTTGCGTTTCGGCGTTTTATTCCGGCATCGCGCGGCTCAGCCCATCCGATAAAGAAGCGTACGAGTCATATAAAAATAGTGTTAACTGATCATTTAGGATAAATTATGGGACAGAAAGTAAATCCTATAGGGTTTCGTTTGAGCGTTCGTCGGAATTGGAGTTCTCGTTGGTACGCGACGAAGAAGAATTATCCTCTGTTTTTGAAAGAGGACTACGATGTGCGTTCTTTTTTGAGGAAGCGCCTATCTTTTGCGTCTTTTTCTGAGATTTTCATCGAGCGGGCGGGCGAGCGTGTACGCGCTAAGATTTTTACGCCCCGTCCAGGAATTATCATCGGTCGCAAGGGACAGGATCTCGAGGTTTTATGCAATGATTTGAAAAAGTTAATTGGTCGCGAAATTCTAATTGATATCCAAGAAATTCGCAAGCCGGATTTAGTGGCGCAATTGATTTCGGAGAATATTTCTTTGCAGTTGGAACGTCGAATTTCCTTTCGTCGGGCGATGAAGAAAGCGATTCAATCGGCGATGAGTTTGGGGGCGGACGGCATAAAGGTTCAATGTGCGGGGCGTTTAGGCGGAGCGGAGATTGCCCGTTCAGAATCCCAACGTGCCGGCCGCGTTCCTTTACACACGCTGAAGGAAAATATCGATTATGGATTTTCCGAAGCCAATACAGTTTACGGAAAAATTGGTGTGAAATGTTGGGTTTGTCGACAGGACAACGTTAAAGTTTAGGGAAGGAATGAAATTATGAGTAAGTTATCACCGGCGCGGACAAAATACAGGAAAGTTCAAAAGGGGCGTAATCGTGGTAATGCGAAGGGAGGCGACTTTTTAGCCTTTGGAGATTGTGGGATTCAATCTTTGGATCGTGGCAGTATGTCGGCATCGCAGATTGAAGCGGCTCGCGTGGCGATTTCGCGTCATTTGAAAAGAAAGGGCAAGCTATGGGTTCGCATTTTCCCGCATATACCAGTGACGAAAAAACCGGCAGAAACGCGTATGGGAAAAGGGAAAGGTGCCGTTGAATACTGGGCAGCGGCGATAAAACCAGGCGTTATTCTTTTCGAATTGGCGGGCATATCGTTGACGTTGGCGCGCGAAGCCTTTCGTTTGGCGGATTTTAAGTTACCTTTTCGCTGTCGTTTTGTCAGTCGGGAGGAGTTGGAGCAGTATTAGTATGGAAAAATTTGAAGAAAAGTCGCCACAGGAGTTGGCGCACAGTTTGAAGGAAGTTGAACGAGCACTTTTCAATTTGCGTATGCAAAAATGTTCTTCGCGGCTCGACAAACCGCATATGATTTCCTTCTTAAAGAAACAAATTGCAAGAATTCGAACTTTTTTGCGACAAAAAACTTGCAAAACTTGTAACAAATAAAAGTGTATTGACTATGGAGCAACGAAGTTTTAGGAAAAATTTACAAGGAGTCGTTACGGGACGTTCGGGAGACAAGAGTTTAAAGGTGGTGTATTTTTATAAAATTCCTCACGCGCTCTATCGTAAGGAGGTCAGGCGCAAAACGGTATTGCACGTGCATGATGAAAAAAATGAATGTTGCGTGGGAGATAAAGTTGAGATTATGGAAACGCGGCCACTGAGTAAGCTAAAGCGTTGGCGTGTAATACGGATTGTAGAGCGGATGCCCGCTTCGGAATAGGAGTTTTTATGTTGCAGCAGCAGAGTATATTGGATGTCGCGGACAATACGGGTGCGAAAAAGGCGATGATGATCCGTCGGCTCGGGCAGACTACGCGTACGGCCGGAGTTGGTGACATCATCGTGGTTGCGATCAAGCAGAGTACCCCCGAAGCGATGGTGAAAAAAGGGAGTGTGGCCCGGGCGGTGATTGTGCGGACGGCGGCGCCGATTGCACGGGAAGACGGCAGTTATTTGCGATTCGATCGCAATGCCTGCGTGATTATCGATGACAAAAAAAATCCAAAAGGAAGTCGTATTTTTGGTCCCGTTGCCCGCGAGTTACGCCAGAAAAATTTTATGAAGATTATTTCTCTAGCGCCGGAGGTCCTATGAAGTACAAGATTAAGAAAAATGACGAAGTGGTTGTAATTTCCGGTTCACATCGGGGAAATCGTGGAAAGGTTTTAGAAGTTTTGCGCGATTCCTGTCGAGTTATCGTCGAAGGGGTTGGTTTGCGTAAGAAGTATATAAAAAAGGATCAAAATCATCCTGAAGGGGGCGAGGTTGAGCGGGAGAGCAGTATTCATTATTCCAATGTTATGAAAGTTGTTGATTTTGATCGAAAAAGAAATTAATTGGATTTGAACTTTTGGGAGTTGCCATAGGCTTCGATCTCAAGGGAAAATAAAAATGAAAAAATCAGTTTTAAAAGAGTATTATTCGAAAACCGTATCGCCGGAGCTGGCAAAGCTTCATGGGTATGGGAATAAACATTTGATTCCATGTTTGGAAAAAATTGTCGTCAATTCGGCCATTAGTGCAGATTGGGACAAGAATTTTATCGCCGAAGTCGAGCGAGAGATCGGAGCAATTTGTTGCCAGAAGCCGGTTATTGTAAAGACAAAAAAAAGTATTTCAAATTTTAAGTTACGTAAGGGAATGCCAAATGGAATTAAAGTGACATTGAGAGGTGACAGCATGTATAACTTTTTTTATAAGTTAGTTTCAATTGCGTTACCGGCTGTCCGCGATTTTCGTGGGGTTTCGAATAAATTTGATGGACGTGGTAACTACACTTTGGGCGTAGTCGATCACACTATTTTTCCCGAGGTATCCATTGGGAAAGAGCGAAAAATTATTGGAATGGATATTACATTTGTCACGTCGGCAAAAACGGATGAGGAGGGGCGTGATTTACTGCGATTATTTGGAGTTCCGTTTAGAAAGAAGAGTACTTAGATATTATGGCAAAAATTTCCGTAGTTAAAAGAAATGAAAAGAGGCGGTTGCTAGTGGCGAAATTTGTAGCCCAGCGCAACGCTTTAAAGAAAATTTTAAAAAATCCCCAGACAACGGATGAGGATTTCTTTAGAGCAAGTCGCAAATTGGCGGAGTTGCCCCGCGATTCATCACCGGTACGCGTGCGCAACCGCTGTACCATTACGGGCAGAGGGCGTGCCTATTATCGCAAGTTTGGGGTTTCGAGGATTCAGCTTCGAGAGTTGGTTTCTTTTGGTAAAATTCCCGGTGTAATAAAGGCTTCATGGTAAAATAATGGATACGATTGGAGATTTTTTAACAATTATTCGCAATGCGAGTGTGGCAAAGAAGCTAAATTGTTCAGCGGCTGCCTCGAATATGAGAGTTAATTTGGCAGATGTTTTAAAAAAGAATGGTTTTATCCGAGGTTATTCCGTTAGCGAGCTTCGTCCGGGAGTGAAAGAAATCGTTTTACAATTAAAATATGTTCACGGCGTACCAGCGATTACCGGCGTACTCCGCTGCAGTCGGCCCGGTTGCCGCCTGTACTGCGATTGCGATGCGATTCCGAATGTGTATAATAACTTAGGGATGTGTATTTTAACGACGCCAAAGGGGATTTTATCGGGCAGCGATGCGAAACGAAGTCATGTGGGCGGCGAGTTATTGTGTAAAGTTTGGTAGGAGAAAATCATGAGTCGAATAGGAAAGTTACCCATAGTAATTCCCAGTACGGTCAAAGTTACGGTAGCGGGTGGAAATGTTTCCGTGAGCGGTACGGCGGGTGCGGTATCCCAATCTTTCAGTGACGCAGTCGAAATCAAGTTTGACGAAGGTGTCGTCGAAGTTTTTCCGAAGGATGATTCCCGCCATGCTACGGCGATGCACGGTACGGTTCGCGCCATTATTAATAATATGGTGCAGGGAGTACAGAAGCCATACGTAAAGGATTTGGAAATTCAAGGGGTTGGGTTTAAAGCTATTTTAAAGGGAAATGTTTTAGATTTGGCGTTGGGATACTCGCATCCCGTGCTTTACCCCATTCCGGAGAGTATTAAAGTGACGGTAAAAGATGGCACAGCGATCCACATCGAAGGTGCGGATAAATTTTTAGTCGGCAAAGTGGCAGCGGACATCAAGCGATTTTACCCGGTGGAGCCCTACAAAGGTAAGGGGGTGCGTATCGTAGGTGAGCGTGTGCGGCGAAAGGAAGGTAAAAAATCTGCAAAATAGGAAACTGTTATGAATTTTGATGATAAAAAGGTTGTAAAGCAAAGGCGGCGGCTACGGATTCGTAAAAATGTACTCGGAACCGTTTCCCGTCCCCGTTTGTCCCTGCATTTCAGCGGGAAGCACATCTATGCGCAGTGCATCGATGATGACCATGGCCGGACGTTGATTTACCGATCGACGGCCATAAAAAAGGGAGAATCGGCGATAAAAGCTAATAAGGATGGGGCCATTGCTTTTGGTAAAATTTTTGGTGAAGCGGCGTTAAAGGCGGGGGTAGCCGATGTCGTTTTCGATCGAGGAACGAAGCGCTACCATGGCAAGGTGGAGGCCTTTGCTGATTCGGTACGGAGCGTTGGCGTAAGGTTTTAGTTGCTATGGGCGGTGTTAATTTAGAAGTCAGTAGGCAATTGCGAAGAGCAAAGCAGTTAGATCGGCAGGACGAGGCGAATCGTTTTGTTGACAAGGTAGTTTTCATCAATCGTTGTGCCAAGGTAGTGAAAGGTGGGCGTCGTTTTGGTTTTTCGGCTCTAGTGGTCGTGGGTGACGGAGCGGGGCGCATTGGAGTTGGTTTAGGTAAGGCGAAGGAGACGCCGGATGCGGTAAAAAAAGCAGTTGAGCAGGCGAAAAAGGATTTGCGCCGTTATCCAATCGCGGGACATACGATTCCCCATGATGTGGTCGGCACTTCCGACGGTGGTTTAGTGATGTTACGGCCTGCGGCTCCCGGAACGGGTATTGTGGCAGGCGGTGGCGTGCGTTTAGTACTCGAAGTATTGGGAGTGAGCGATGTGCTATCGAAGTCGATGGGATCGAATAATCCCTTTGCGATGGTACACGCGACATTAGATGCGTTGGGCAAATTGCGGTCGTATCCGGAAGTGATGGCATTGCGGCGTGGCGAAGCCGATACGGAATAGGAGTTTGCAATGAAATTACATAATTTAATTCGAGTAGGTACAAATCGTCCGGTGAGGCGACGGGGACGTGGTCAGGGCAGTGGTTTGGGCGGAACGGCAGGGCGTGGCCATAAGGGAGGCAAAGCGCGTTCGGGGTATAGTCCGGCGCCTTGTTGTTGTGGTATTCCTTATTACCGTCGATTGCCAATGCGTGGTTTTAACAATAGTATTGCTCCGATTCGTTTTGTTGGTATCAATCTCAATAGGCTTGAGGAATTGGCGGCAGACCATGCGACGATTGATCGGGACGTATTGGTTGAAACTGGGATTATAAAAGCAAGTGAAGGTTTGGTAAAAATTTTAGGGAATGGGAAGTTAACGAAGGTGATCAAGGTTATTGCGGATAAGTTTTCGGTAACAGCCAAACAAAAAATTGAGGCGATCGGAGGATCGATCGTTGAATTAATTTCAAATGAGTAAAATTACATGTTTTCAGCGTTTTTAAATTGTTTAAAAATACAGGAATTGCGTAATAAAATTGTTTTTACGTTTTCACTGTTATTCATCGCGCGCATAGGGGCGAGCATTCCTTTACCGGGGATTGATCCTAAGCCTTTGCACGATTTTTTCATGACGCAACGCGGCTCGGGGAGTAGCCTTGTCGGTATGTATAATATGTTTACGGGAGGTGCGTTTTTAAAGGGAGCGGTTTTCGGATTAGGTGTTATGCCCTACATTAGTGCGTCAATTATTTTACAATTATTGGCAGCCGTTGCGCCGAGCATTGCGCGCATTCAGCGGGAACAGAATGGTCGACAGCGGATTGCACAGTACACGCGCTATTTGACATTAGTAATTTGTTTAATACAGGGGATGTTGTTAGTTTTGGCGCTATCGAATTATCCGGAGAAGATATTTCCGGGGTTTGACCGCTCGGTGTACGGCGACATTGTGGTGATGAATCGCGGCTGGTTTTGGTTCAATTCGACGATTATTTTAACGGCCGGTACGATGATTTTGACATGGTTAGGCGATCGCATCACGCAATTGGGCGTCGGAAATGGCGTTTCACTTTTGATTACGGTGGGTATTTTGTCGTCGTTACCGGGGGCAGTGATGCAGGTTATCGAGATGTTTACGCGGCCGGTTGGAGCTGAGGCGGCGGCGATCGGCACGCCCCATTTATTGTTAATGTTAGCGCTATTGGTGATTGTGATTTACAGCATGGTGGCGGTGACGCAGGCGACACGAAAGATTCCGGTGCAGTATGCGCGACGGGTTGTTGGTCGTAAGATGATGGGAGGCCAAAATTCCTTTCTACCGTTAAAAGTAAACTATGCGGGGGTGATGCCGGTTATTTTTGCGAGTACACTAATCATGTTTCCACAGCAGATTTTTACTTACATCGCAGGGGCTTGGAATGTACCGTTTTGTGCGCGAATTGCGAATGCATTAATGCATGGATCGACGATGTTTTACGTCATTTACGGCGTTTTGATTTTATGTTTTAGCTATTTTTGGGTATCGATTATGTTTAAACCCATGCAAATAGCGGAGGATTTAAAGAAAAGTGGTGGCTATATCCCTGGTGTACGTCCGGGCAATGATACGGCGAATTTTCTCGATTTTTCGATGACGCGGCTGACCTTAGCGGGAGCGATTTTTCTAACAGTGGTAGCCCTGTTGCCGGATTTGATTTCGATTTATTTTGGCATACCTTATACGATTTCGATGTTTTTTGGCGGGACGGGAACGCTCATTACGGTCGGTGTAATTTTGGATACGATGCGACAGATGGAGGTGCAGCTTTTGGAGCGCAATTACGATGGGTTCTTACAAAAAGGGAAGATTCGTTCGCGCGGAACGAAGAGAAGGTTTAGTTTTGCCGAGTTCATAGAGTCCTGTCAGAAAATTAAAATTGTGATTTTAGTTTTAGCAGGCCTTTTAATTGTTGGGTTTGTAGCCTGGTTATTGAAGTAGTTAGCTGTGATTCCCATAAAAACTCAGGAAGAAATTGAAAAAATGCGCCATGCAGGAGCAGTTGCTGCAGCCGTATTAGGTGCGGTATGTAATCATGTCGTTGCGGGGATTTCCACGGCCGAATTGGATCGTTTTGCAAAGGAAGTAATGGATTATCATGGTGCGAAAAGTACGACTTTCGGATTTCGTTCAGGCAAGCGCGTTTTTCCCGGTTATGGTTGTTGGTCTGTCAACGATGAAATTGTCCACGGATTGCCGTCGGAGAAGAGAATATTGCGTGAAGGCGACATTATTAGCATCGATCTCACCGTGAGTGTCGATGGTTTCGTTGGCGATAATACGCGGACGGTCGCGATTGGCGAAATAACCCCCGAGATACAACACTTGATTGATGTGACACAAAAAGCGTTACAAGCAGGTATCAATGCGGCGAGAGAGGGAAATACAGTGGGCCATATTTCGGCGGCTATCCAACGTTTGGCGGACGAAAATAGATTCGGAGTAGTCCGTGAGCTGGTTGGCCACGGTATTGGACGTGAGATGCATGAAGATCCGCAGGTTCCCAATTATGGAGTCGCGGGACAAGGGCCCATTTTGAAGTCGGGTATGACGCTAGCGATTGAGCCCATGTTTACGTTGGGAAAGGCAAAAATTTCCACGGATCCCGATGGCTGGACAATTCGCACGGCCGATGGTTCTTGGGCTGCTCATTGGGAGCATACCATACTGATTACGGATAATTTACCAGAAATCTTGACTTTGTTGAAAAAATGATTTTCAAAGACTTAACATTTGTGAAGGATAAATAATTATGCCACGTTTGATTGGAGTTGATATTCCGAATAATAAGAAGTTGCCATATGCCTTGAGGTATATTTATGGCGTTGGGCCTTACCGTGCGGATTTGATTGTGGAACAAACGGGTCTCAATCCGGATATGCGGGCGCAGGATCTGACGGAAGAAAATATTAATAGAATTACCGCCGTCATTATCGAAAATGGTTGGAAGGTAGAAGGTGATTTACGCCGCGAAATCGCTTCGAATTTAAAGCGTTTACAGGCAATTAAATGTTACCGCGGCATTCGCCATTATCGCGGATTACCGGTGCGTGGCCAAAGGACTTCGACCAATGCCCGTACGCGTAAAGGGGCGAGAAAAACCATCGGCGTGATTAGAAAGAAATAGGTAATATGGCAGAAGATTTGGAATTAAAGAGTTCATCTCCATTGCAGGCAATGGAAGGCGCTGAAAAGCCGAAGGAATCGGTACAAGATATCTTAAACGATGGCGAGGCGGAGGTAAAAATTCGACGGGCGAAAAATAGTAAGAATATCTCGCACGGCGTTTGCAGTATTCTGGCGACGTTTAACAACACGAAAGTTTGTTTTACGGATTTGCAGGGCAATGTGGTTTCCTGGTCGAGTTCGGGAAAGTGTAATTTTCGCGGTTCGCGGAAATCGACAGCCTATGCGGCGCAGGTTGTAACGCAGGAGGCGGGACGCGTAGCGATTTCCCATGGGTTTAAAGAGATTGAAGTAAAGGTCAAAGGGCCGGGAATGGGACGCGATGCGGCGATCCGTGCTTTGCAATCATTGGGTTTGACAGTCAATACGATTACGGACATGACGCCCGTTCCACACAATGGTTGTCGTCCTCGCAAACGGAGGAGAATATAATCTTAAATTTAAAAAAATATGTCTCGATATACAGGTCCAAAAGCTAGAATTAATAGGCGATTCGGTTGCGAAATTTTTCCTTCATGCAAAGCGGTTGAGCGTAAGCCGTATTTTCCGGGGATCCACGGTCCTCGTTTACGCCGCAAAGTCTCCGAATACGGAACGGGACTCAATGAAAAACAAAAATTACGCTATATGTATGGCTTGACGGAGCGGCAGTTTCGGTTGACGTTCGATGCGGCCAAGTCGCAACGCGGTGTGACGAGCGAATTATTCATGCGTTTTTTAGAGATGCGATTGGACAGTGTGGTATATTTGCTCGGTTTTGCACGGACACGTCGAGCAGCGCGCCAGTTGGTATGCCATGGACACATAGTGGTCAATAATTTAAAGGTTGACATTCCTAGTTATCGGTGTTCGGTTGGAGATGTGGTCGGAGCACGGAGTCACGATTCGTCGAAGCGGTATATAACTCAAAGTTTGGAAGATTGTCGTTACCGCGTCGTTCCGGTCTGGATGACCCTTGATTCGTTCACTTTAAAAGGAAAAATCGAGAGAGAACCAATTGCGGAAGAGTTGGAGCAAAGGATTAATGGTCAGTTGATCGTTGAATTTTATAGTCGTTAAGTTAGATTCGTTATGGTTAGACGTTTAGGAAAGTTTGAATTACCAAAGAAGATGGTACGCGTTGAGGAAACGGCGACGGACACCTATGGGATGTTTGTGGCGGAGCCCTTCGAGTCTGGTTATGGGCATAGCATCGGTAATTCTTTGCGCCGCGTGCTTTTATGTTCCATCGAAGCTGTGGCGATTTCTTCGGTAAAGATTGCCGGTGTATCGCATGAGTTTCAATCGATACCGGGGGTTGTTGAGGATGTTTCCGATATTGTGCTCAATTTGAAAAAAGTTTTATTGAAGTCTGATTCGCGTAATGCCATTCAATTAACGGTCGATATCGAGCGGGAAGGAGCGGTTCGGGCAGCCGATATTAGGGCGACGGTTCCGATTGAAATTGTTAATCCCGACCAGGTCATCTGTACGATCAATGAAAAGCGTCATTTAATAATAGAAATGGAGGCGGAAGTTGGTCGGGGCTATGCTTTGGCCGATGATCGGAAATTTACGACGGAGATCGGCGTAATCCCGATAGATGCTTTATACAGTCCGGTCAAATTGGCACGTTATTCCGTTGAGGATACTCGGGTCGGGCAGATGACGGATTTTGACAAATTGATTTTGGAAATTTGGACCGATGGTCGCGTGACACCGGAAAATGCGTTGAAAGATTCGATTGCGATTTTAAAGCGCCATCTCGATGTATTTGACTCAATTAATAATGAACTGGTAGAGTTTGAAGATGGCGTACGTCAGGTCAGTGATGAACAAAATCGCCTACGCATTTTGCTCAATATGAGTGTCAATGAGATTGAGTTATCGGTGCGTGCAGCGAATTGTTTAAATAATGCAAATATTACGACTGTTGGCGAATTGGTAATGAAAGATGAAAATGATATGTTAAAGTATCGTAATTTCGGGAAAAAGTCGTTAACGGAAATTAAGAATAAATTAGAGGAACTCGGTTTGTCTTTAGGAATGAGGGTTGACGAGCACATGTTAAATTGCTAGGTTTCAACGGAAAGGAAGTAAAATGCGTCACGGAAAGCACAATCACATTTTAGGAGTTAAGAAGGAACATCGCAAAGCATTGCTTGCGAATTTAGCGGTGGCGCTCATCACCCACGGGAGAATTGAGACTACTTTGGCAAAGGCAAAGGCATTGAGGCCTTTTATTGAGAAAGTTATTACGCTTGCCAAACGGGCGAATCAAATTGAAGCCGTTGAGCAAAAGTTACATTTTCGTCGTTTGGCGATTGCTCGTGTACGCGATGTAGATGCGATACGGATGTTGTTTGACGAAAAAGTTGTGGAATTTTTACGACGGAATGGTGGTTATACGCGTATTTATAAATTAGTTCCGCGGCGGGGGGATGCCAGTCCAATGGCCATCATTGAATTTGTTTCTGCGGGAGATGTGGGATATAAGAAGGCGAGAAGACGGAGGGCGAAAAAAGCAGTTCCTTCAAAAATGATTTCGGAACCCGTCTTGGATGTTGTGGAATAAATTTTAGTAGTATTCAAAGGGAGTGTTGAGGTCTTGTAGCGGGAAGTTGCGAGACTTTTTTATGAAAGAAGAGGCATTGAGGCGTTTATTGGCACGGATCGAGCAGCTTGACCAGGCGACATTGGCGTCACTGGTGCGTAAATTTTACAGTCAGAGGAATGTTTTTGAAAAAGTCATTAATGTTATTCGAGATGGCATCGTGATGGTCGATTGGGATGGTCGAATACTGCTCGCAAATAATGTGGCAGAAGAATTATTGAATGTGCGAAATCTGCGAAACATGGTCCTATGGAAGTGCGCTCCCGAGATATTGCAACAGATTGATCTGGCACAAATTCAGGAAAAATCGATTGTGGGCGAGATTCATTTAACCTATCCAGCTGAAAAAATATTACGGTTTTATTCGGTACCATTTGCGGCGGAAACAGAGCCTCAAATCATTTGTGTGTTTTCGGATATTACGCAGGATTTGGAACAGAAAAAAAAGGAACTCGAAGAGGAGCGTACCCATTCTATTTTATTGCTTTCGGCTGGTGTTGCCCATGAAATTGGGAATCCGCTTAATTCCATTAGTTTACAATTGGAATTGATGCAAACTTTTATTCGAGAGAAAAATTTTGAGGAAATTTCAGAGGCCGCGATGGTCTGCCAAAAAGAAGCAGAGCGCTTGCACGGAATTATTAAAAATTTTTTACAGGCGGTGCAACCGGTTATTCCGAATTTTTCCGATGCACATCTATTAGAATTGCTGAATTTTGTGATTAAATTCTTATCGCCGGAATTAGATAACGCAGGTATTTCGATTCAGCTGGCAGTCGATGGAGATGTTCCCATTGTCTTAGCTGATGCCGATCAAATTAAGCAAGTGTTCTTTAATATTATTAAAAATGCGATGGAGGCGATGACGCACAAAAAATGTTTGTCGATTAACGTGGGAAGTGACGACGATTTTGTGATTTTAAAGTTTACGGATACGGGCATAGGAATTCCGACGGAGCAGCTCGGAAAAGTTTTTGAACCTTTTTGTACTTCTAAGAAGCAAGGAACAGGGCTTGGCATGTTTATTGTCCAGCGGATTTTGCGCGATCACCACGCATCGATTGCAATCGAATCAAAAACAGATATGGGGACCACAATTACCATTAAGTTCCCGCGAAAAGTACATTCCCCGCGGATGTTGAATGCTACCAATGAAAAATAAAAATAAATTATTTTTTAAAGCGAAAATTGTTTGCTAAGCTTTAGGCGATGGATTTTGGCATTGTGCCTCGGATCTACCGGCAATTTCCGACAAAAGAAAAAGCGTGTAATGGGAACAGTTTTCGGAAACTTTTTTGCCAATTTTCTCAATTCTCGACGAAAAATCCACCGTTGCCAAGGGAAAAATGGATAGCATCCTACCTTCGGCAAAATGACGATTGCCGGAAAAATGGTGCCGCGTTTGACAAGTTTTATGAGTGCGGCGCGTTCCACAGCAGGATGTTTATGAAATAAGGGTTCGATGCAATCCGGGTAGTATTCTTCACCATCTTGGGAGATAATCCGTTCAATTTTTCTACCGCAAAACCAAATCCGTCCCTTTTGATCGAAAAAACCCAAATCGCCCGTGCGATGCCATACTTTTTCATCTTGAAAAATTTTTGCCAATTTCGTTTGATCGGGCAATTGGTCGTAAAATTCTGTAACATTGCTGCCGGAAACGACGATTTCTCCCGTATAGCCGAGCGGCAACAAATTGTGGTCATCGATGGTCGATACAACACCATTTTCCGGCCTAATAATTCTGACTTCAATGCCGTCGACGGGGGTTCCAATGCAAGTCCCTGCACCATTTTCTTGGAGCGGACGAATTTCACCTAGAATTTCATCGGCGGAAATCGAACAGATAGGTAAACATTCCGTTGCCCCATAGGGAGTAAAAATTTTGGCATTGGGAGCGATACCTTGAATGTTTTCCAAAACACGGGTCGTTGCCGAGACTCCGGCGAGAAAAATTTGCTCCAAACTGCGGATTTTAATTTCATGTTCGAGACAGTATTCGGAAATTTTATCCCAAAGAATCGGAGATGCAAAACTACTTGTCGCACAATTATTGACGATTGTTTCAATAATACTTGGCAAATGCAATTTCGCCGGATGCGAAAAATCCATGTCCGGAATAATGAGTGTTCGGCCAAACATCGGATTGAAAAACATGAAGGCCGGCAAAAACGTCACATCGCGGGCATGGGGCAATAATTTGTAGGTTAAACGTAATTTATTCAGTTGGGCTGCAAAGTTACGCTGTTTGTAAACGACACCCTTAGCTGCTCCCGTTGATCCCGATGTAAAGAGAATGGCTACTGTATCTTCCGGATCCATGTCTTGCAAAGTGGTATTGGCCGTTTGTTTTTTTGCAAAGGGACGCTGAACAACGATGGGTTTCCCTTTAATGTTAAAAATATGACCCACAATTAACCATTTAACCCAACGGGAACAAATGATAAAATCCGGTTTCGAAAAATTAGCTAGACGAATAAATGCCCGAGAACCCATACCCGAATCGATGAGAATGGGAATAGCTCCCATCCGAATGAGGGCAAAAAAAGTATACACCATTTCAACGTTCGGCGAAAGTAGCATCAGGACGCGAGACCCTTTTTGAATGCCTTTTTGTGAAAATTTCGAAACATATTGATCAATGCGCAAATCGAGTTCTCCGTAGCTCAAACATCGCCGAATAACCGCTCTTTTGCCACGCCGCTTCATTTCAATAATTGCATCCGCCGTAGGCATGGTAGTTGCGTATTGCTTGATACATTCTGTCAAATTATCGCCCATAGGAAGATTTTTGTGGTTACCTACGCTTTAGTATAATCGTCGCTCGGCGTGGGATATCGAAGAGCGACCTCCCTTTCAAGTAAAGTGGGATGGGAGTAATGAAAAGTACTAAAAAATGGATGAGGTGCGAGATTGGAAAGATTTTCTTTGTGCAATTTGCGTAGACTGGAAATGAGTGATTCCGTCTCTCCTAAAGCATCCGCGGCAAAGCGATCCGATTGGTATTCATGCTTGCGCGAGAGGTAGTGAAAAAGAGGATTTATCCAAAATGTGACGCCGGAAATCGCAATGGAAAATACGAGAATTAACGGTACTAGAGTATATTCCGTTTGGAAACCAAAACTTTCTAGGAACCAAGGACTCGAAGACAGATAATATAAAATGCCAAATCCGAGAAAACTACACACGCCTTCGATGATGAGATTGGTACGGATATGTTGATGTTTATAATGGCCGATTTCGTGGGCGAGTACGGCAGCAATTTCCTCCGTAGTCATTTGATCAATAAGCGTGTCGTAGAGGACAATGTGGCGAAATTTTTTAAGACCAATAAAAAATGCATTGGAATGGGCCGAACGTCTACTGCCATCCATGGTAAAAATTTTATTAATTGGAAATTGGGTTGCTTGGGCGAGTTGCATAAGGCGTTCCTTGAGTTCACCATCAGGAAGCGGTGTCAATTTATTGAATAACGGGAGAATGAAC
The DNA here is from genome assembly GCA_031270475.1 of Puniceicoccales bacterium. Lineage (GTDB taxonomy): Bacteria > Verrucomicrobiota > Verrucomicrobiia > Opitutales > LL51 > LL51. The sequence goes on from JAISXO010000012.1 coordinate 35,785, forward strand.
AGTGGATAAATAATGACCATGGCGACCTGAAAAATAAGGAGAATAGCCCAGGCCCATAGCCACCACGATCGCTGAAAACTTTGAAAAACCCATGCAATAATGTAAAAAATAGGGAACCCCAACACGAGACTAACCACATATTCTTTCGTCTTATCGGTCCAAAAAATATTTTGTGTGGAACGATTAAATCCGAAAAACTCTTCCAAACGAAATTGACGCCACCAATTAAATGGAATCCAAAAGAGGGAAAGCAAAAAATTAATCAAAAAAAATGAGGCCGCTTGACCGAAATTTTTAGTCCCAAAAAAATTTAAACTCGTTTGAAATAAAAACGGAAGTATCCCGCTAACTATAAGGAAAATATTGAACATCAAATTCCACGCGCCACAAAAGGATGAAAAATTAGATTTTACCAACGTATAATCAATGCTATTCTGGTAAGTCGGAAGATCAATGAATGTCTCAAAACCGTGAGGGATTTCTTTTCGATGGAGCAGAATGTGGTAATTATTTGTGAAATGCAGGATGTTTTCGAAAATAAATTTGAGAAGCAAAAGCACTACGATAGGAATTGTAACCGAATTAATTAGCATACAGCTATCAGTATTTGGAAAATGATGTTTTCGTCAACAAAATTTTTGGGGATGTCAAAACGTTGCTCTAGAGTCATATGGGCTCAAAAAAAGAAAATAGATGATAGTTTTCCGGAAAATATTTACGTTTTTTTATGCTTAGATGCAGATTCTACGGATTTGAGCGCGCTTTTGAGTATCTCTTTCATAGGATTTCGTCAACAAAATTTTTGGAGATGTCAAAACGTTGCTCTGGAGTCATATGGGCTCAAAAGAAGAAAATAAATGATAGTTTTTCGGAAAATATTTACGTTTTTTTATGCTTAGATGCAGATTCTACGGATTTAAGCGCATTTTTGAGTATCTCTTTCATGGGATTTGTTTCGGGCATGGCTTCAACACAATAATTGAGGAGCTTGAGATTGTTAAGCTTGGCTGCTTGGCTCTTGTTTTTATATTGTTTTATTAGTTGCTTTAGATCTGCTTTTTGGGGAATATGATTTTTGGGCAGTTCTTGGAGGCGTGCGCTGTGGGTTAGCGCGACTTGTGCGGCTCCTGCTGCGGCCATGGTTATTAAAGAATCGCCTCCCGCTTCCTTGAGTTTTCCTGAAAATTTAGTTAAATCGAGGTTATTAAACATCGACATTATAGAAAAGAAGCCACGCATAGCTTCTTCTTTGCGCGCTTCGAGTTTCCGTTCAAAATCTTTATCATACATTTGCTCGATTTGCGATTCGCTACCCGTTTGATCAAGGAAATCAAGGATACCATCACCGTCGCTATCGGTCGAGAGCATTTCATTGAGAAACGCCTGAGTAGCCGGCGCACTCTCATCACCGTTCGGACTGCTATCGAGATAATCGGGAACACCATCGCCATCGGTATCTTTTTTGAGCTCTGCAGATTGCTCGCCTTCTTCAGTTTGCTCGGTCCTTTTAACTTCGTTACCGTTATCGAGAACTTCAACCACTGAAGTTGCATTCCCGGCAAGTTCATTTGATATCTCAAATCCTACGGAATCGGAGGGGGGTGTAATTTTTACTTCATTCAGGGGAACGACACTTTCTACTTGTGTGGCGTCAGAAGATGGTGCACTGGAAATATTTTCGTCGTTCTTTTCCTCAATAGGGTCATTAAGACCCATCATGTCGCGGATTGTATCGATACGATCCGCGATATCCGATCGCCCGTCAATTCCTTCAATTGCGCCCATAATTATATGATAAAGTTAAGGTTAGGAGGAGAAGCGAGAGGACTTTCAAAGGAGGTGTCCTTTTCGGAAACCTGGGCCTGAAGAAACTGCGCTAACTTTTCCCGCAATTGGGAAACCGTCGAAAAAAATGAACCCACTGCTTT
>JAISXO010000024.1 GCA_031270475.1 Puniceicoccales bacterium
ACCTCGGTCCAGGGGATGGATCCCCTGGCGAGGAGCCCTTGGCAACGATACGTTGGAGGTGAAAGATTTTTGTTGATCAAAGTCAAAAGGTTTGTTTGTTTTAATAGCGTGGCCTATAAGTTACGTTTTGCGGTTATTTTTTTATTGATTGGCGGAAGTTTACCGTGTTTTTCCTTGGCTTCTCGGTATACGGGGAGGCGGGCGAATCGGCACAGGATTAATCGAAGCGAGAAAGTACCATTGGCGGATTTGCTTAGCGGGGCGCAGAGCGCTGAGTTGCGAGGCGATTCCAAGGCAGCGTTGAAATTATACGAGAGAATTTGCAAGGCTTACAAGACGAGCGATGCGGCGTCGGGAGCTTATTTTTACCGTGGACTTTGGTATGAGAAGGACCATCAATTTTCGATGGCGATAAAGATGTTTTTAAAAATTATGGAGCGTTATCCGGAGAGTACATGGTTTGCGCAGTCCGTGGAACATTGTTTCCAGGTTGCTAAAAAACTTCAAAGAGGCACCCGCCCCCATTATTTTGGAAAAATTCCCGGATTTCGCGATTTCGATTCTGCGGTAAAAAACTACGAATTAGTTATAAAATATGCCCCCTACAGTTGTTACGCGCCGCAGGCTTTGAAGGAAATTGCCGAATTACATTTACGGGCCAAGCATCCCGATTTAGCGATCGATGCGTTAGATCGGATCATCGATTTGTATCCCAATTCGCTGGAAGTTGCCTATGCCTATTTAAAAATAGCGGAAATTTATAAAAATTTCACAAAAGGAAAGGAATATAATCAAGGAGGAGCAATGATTGCCCGCCGCTATTATCGAGAGTTTATAACAGTTTTTCCGCAGCATTCGGAGGTTAATTTTGCTCAAGATGCGATTCGAGAGTTGGAGGAATTGATAGTGATGTCGAACATTTCGATTGGAGATTTCTATTTTGATGCTCGTTATAATGAAAGAGCGGCTCTAATGTTTTACCATTTTGCGATTAATTTTGCGCCCTATACCGTGGCGGCGCAGTTAGCACAGGCGAAAATAACGGAAATTAATGGAGGTAAAAGGCCAAAAGCGACGCCCATTGATTTCCTTTTCCCGCCTTATAAGCCGCAAAGCAACGATGAATTTGTCGCGGCGGCGACGGTGCAGGATCGGATTATGGATCAAAAGGAGGGTCGTATCGATCCCACCGACGAAAAGAGTGTTACGCCATTTATAAAGTCCGAGGATATTCTTGGAGCGGACGAAAGCTAGAGAAAATGGGCGTGGGGCGATTGATTTTATTGGTTGCAGCGGCGATTCTGGGGGGGTGTCGCTATCAGAGGGGAACGGGAACGGCCATGCGATCCATTTACGTTGAACCGGGTTCCAACGGTTCGCTCTGTCCAAAAGCGGCACTTACCGCACAGTTAGCCAAGGCGATTCAGAGGAGTGCGTCTTTAAAGTTGGCGTGCAAGCATGAAGCCGATGCTCATTTGCGGGTTGAAATTGTCAATTTTTTGCAAAAAAATTCCGCATACGATCCCAAGGATACTTCGATTGTTTTATCGCTCAATCTTTGCGTTGTGGCCGAATGCACCCTGATCGACCGGGAAGGGCGATTTTTATTAGAGCGTCAGCGCGTTGAGGTGGGTATGGATTTAGAAAAGTGCAACGATTTTCATCTCCTTCGCGACCAGGCCACGCCGCAATTGATGGAGCGTTTAGCGCGGGAAATTTGCACGCTTTTAGTAAATATTTGGTGAAGGTGTTGCCGATGAGAGTTACCGTTGCGCCATCGATTTTAGCTGGAGACCTAATAGATTTGCGGTCGAGTGTGGTTCAAATTCGTGAAAGTGGGGCGCGCTGGCTACACATCGATGTCATGGACGGGTATTTTGTTCCGAATTTAGCTTTTGGGCCGCAGATGGTTCGAGCGCTGGCCAATTGTAAAGGAGATCTCTTTTTTGACATTCATTTGATGGTCGATCATCCGGAATATTTTGTGGAGAAATTTGCGGAAGCCGGCGCTGATTTGATTTCGATTCATGTGGAGTCGCGATGTGATATTGCGAGTATGCTACGGGCAATTCGGTCATTTGGGAAGCAAGCTGGATTGGCGGTAAATCCGGAGACGGCTGTCGAAGCCATTTTTCCCCATTTGGATTCGGTGGATCTTGCGCTTGTCATGGGCGTACATCCTGGGTTTTGCGGGCAAAAATTTGTTAAAAGTTCACTGGAAAAAATTAAAATTATTCGCAGAAATAATACTGCCATAAAAATCGAGGTTGATGGCGGCGTTCATTTGGGCAATGCGCGGCTTTGTGTTCAGAGTGGGGCCGATGTACTTGTGGTTGGGACTTCATTTTTTCGGGCGTCGGATCAGCAAGAATTTATAAAACAAATCGAGTATGAATAAAGTATTTTTAAAATTATTACCGGAGGAGTTAGAGATTGTGGAAGTTATACTCGCTGAAACGGAGCAAACGCGATGGGTAATCGAAAAAAACGACGGACAGTGCCTGCTGTGTGGCTATTTCGAAGAGGATTTTCAAAATTCATGGAAAAATTTGCAAAAACAAATCCCGATATTGGCTGAAAAAACGCTAAATTGTGAAATTATTCGGGATTGCGATTGGCAAAATGAATATAAAAAATATTTACAACCGTTTAATATTGGTCCGCTACACGTTGTTCCTGTTTGGGAGCGGGCCGTCTATGGTGTGCCGGAAAATCAGTTCGCTATCTATTTGGACGCGGAAATGGCGTTCGGAACGGGGGCCCACGAAACGACAAAATTGTGTCTGGCGCGCCTCGTCGAATATCGAAATTTATTTGTAAAGGATTTGTTTTTGAAAGAAGTTATCGACGTCGGTTGCGGTTCGGGAATTTTGTCGATCGCTGCAGCAAAACTCGGATTTAAGGCAGTTTATGGCTTCGATATTGATCCCGATGCTGTCAAAATTAGTGAAAAAAATGCAACAGAAAATGACGTTTCTTCCGTCGAATTTAAAGTCGCAGCAATTAATGAGGGCATTTTGGGCCGGCAAACAGATTTCATTATAGCCAATGTTTTGGCGTCCGTCCTAGTCGCGCACGCTCCGCTTTTGGTAAATACGGTAAAAAAATACGGTGCGCTGTCCTTGGGAGGGATTTTGGTCGAAGAAATTGAGGCCGTGCAGGCAACTTTCATTCCCCTCGTTAAACATCATTGGAATGCGTTTTTTACAAATGCAAAATCTCTGGGACAATGGGCGGAAATCGTCTATGTTCGCACCTAAATTTATCGCGAGGTAGAGATTTTCGAAAAGTCAAGGATATTTTATGGGCGAAAAATACGTCGCTCATCGCTCCCTCTCTATACCTCTAGTCTTGCGAGCCTTTTCGATGTTGTCAAATTTTTTTATCATTTCCCGTCAAATCCGTAATTCATTGACCTTCTTGAAAAAATAATAATAACTCTTTTATGGATCGGAAAATTCTATGCCTTGGGTTGTTAATTTTGAAAATAAATCGAATCGTTGTTGGCGAATCCATAAAAACGGGAAGTCAGGAGACTTCTTTTTCGGGTGGGATTACTATTACTCAGCAACACGTCGATTTGGCGAAAGCGCTCGTCGATCGCATGTTTTCTTACAAGGAGCGGCATTTTGATCAGGCGCAAACGGCGAAAATCGAAGCCAATAAAATCGAAACAACCGTTCTCGAAGCTACTCCGAAAGCTCTTACGCGCGTTGGTGTTGTGCCAAATTGTTTCCCATTCGTTCTGCAGCAAAAGGATAATTTTACAGGTTTCGAAGTTGATTTACTAAAGTTGATTGCCGAGGAGGAGAGTTTAAATTTTACATTTCAATTTATAAATAGAACGGAAATGGATCAAAAATTCCGCGATAAAGTCATCGACCTTGCCATTGGAATATGGCTAAAAGATGCGGATACGGAGAAAAATTTTGAATTCAGTAGTGGATATTTGAATGTCGATCTCGGTGCCGTTACGCGAAAAAAACATAAAGGAAGTGTTAATGAAAAATTATCTTTTGTTGGTAAAAAAACAGGCGTTTTAGGAAATACTTACCTGGAAAATTACATTCGATCGGCTCGCATTCAGGACGTTGAAATCGTTACTTTCGACGCAACTGGGGAAATGTTGGAGGCGCTATTGGGGGTGCGTGGCGAGCAATTGGATCTTGCTTTGGTCGATAAAAATACGGCGCAGCATTGGATTGCGAAGAATCCCGAGCTCAAATACACTTCTTTAAATATGGCCAAGGAGCATGCTTTTTGCGTGGCCAAAGGATCTCCTTTGTTGAAGGCGATCGATGGCGGCATTGGAAGAATAGTGGGGACGCAAAAATTCGTCGAGCTGAAGCGCCGCTGGTCCATCGGAGAAAATTAGAATCGTGCGAAACTTTAAATAAGTCACTAATAATTATAAATAAATTATTATTTTCCATTATATATTCCGGAGAAGTCCTTTGCTCAAAGGCGATCGATGGCGGCATTGGGAAAATAGTGGGAACGCAGAAATTCGTCGAGTTGAAGCGCCGCTGGTCCATCGGAGAAAATTAGAATCGCGCGAAACTTTAAATAAGTCGCTAATAATTATAAATAAATTATTATTTTTCGTTATATATTCCGGAGAACTCCTGGGCCCAAAGGCGATCGATGGCGGCATTGGGAATAATTCTAAATAAATAGCGGATATGCAAAAATTTCTAGAACTGTTTCCTTTTAGGATTTGAAGATTTTTAAAATCATACATGCTTAAACCTATGCGTGAACTGGGAACGCAAAATTTGTTGGGCTATCTCCGCTTCTTGAAAAATTCAAAGGGCGAAGTGCTGATCGCTGTCGTAAACGGAATCATTTATGGCCTGTCAAGCGGCTTCGGCATTCCGATGATTCTGAAATACGCCTCCAATATCCTCTTCAGCGGTGAGGAAATTTCAAGTCTGATGCTCGGCGGAGTCGTGCTGCTACCCATGTTTGTAATGTTCGTTCGCGGACTGTCGGGTTTTTTGAGTTCCTATTATTTTGCATCCTGCGGCCAACATATCGTCGAAAGCTTGCGCGTGATGATCTTTAAAAAGATTCAACGGCTACACCTCGGCTTCTTTAATGATTACCCCCCGTCTGAACTCATTTCCCGATCGATTAACGCCAGTACCATTATTCAAACCAATTTGGTCGATATTTCGAGCGATATCATTACCCAGATGATGGTGCTTTTCGGGGCGACAAGCTACTTGGCTTACCTCTGTGTCTGCCAGTCCGAGTTGCTCGTTTTGCTGCTATTTCTGACGGCACTTCCCCTGTTTATTTTTCCCATTCGCAAAATCGGTCACCGCTTGCGCCAAAAATCAGGACAAATGCAGGGACGGACAGCGGCAATCATTGACAAATTAAACCATAATCTGGCGGCGATCAAAGAGGTGCGTGCGTTCGGTTTGGAATACCAAGAAACTTTGCGCTATCGAGATGCTTGCCACGCATTTTCCGAAGCCTTTTTGAAAGTCGTTAAATATAAACTGATTATTTCTCCAATTGTGGAAATTTTATCGGCAATGGGCGTCGGTTTTACCATGTTTTATGCCTATGAACGTGGACTGAAATTGGAAATTTTTATGTCATTGGCCACGGCTCTCTATTTCGGCTATGATGCCATCAAACGTCTGGGCGATATCAGTAATAAAATTCAGATGAGTATGGCCGCGGTCGATCGCATCGAAGCCATTCTCAATGAACCGGAAAAAATTGTTGACCCCGAAAATCCTATCTATGTCGACAAATTAAAGGGCGATATCCAATTCCAAAATGTTTCCTTTTCCTATAACTTCGGCCGAGATGTCCTCCAAGAAATTAATGTCGCTATCCAACATGGCAAAACCTATGCCCTCGTCGGCGGTAGCGGAGCCGGTAAATCGACCTTTGTTAATATGATCCTGCGCTTCTACGATCCCGATCGGGGTAACGTTCTAATCGATGGTATCGACCTGCGCGAAATGGCTAAACATGATCTGCGACAAAATATCGGCTACGTCCCCCAAGATCCAGCCCTCATCAATGATACGATCTTTAATAATATTATCTGGGGTAATCCCGATGCCTCCCGGGATGAGGTCGTTCGAGCCGCCCAGAAAGCCTATGCCCATGATTTTATCCTCCAAATGCCCAATGGCTACGATACGGTAATCGGCGAATCGGGAAACTGTCTCAGCGGAGGCCAACGGCAACGCATCGCTCTCGCCCGTGTGTTCCTCAGAAATTGTCCCATTCTCATTTTCGATGAAGCAACCTCTGCCCTCGATTCGGAAAGTCAACGGGCAATCTATAACGCCATTAAAACTATCGCCCGCGATAAAACAGTCATCATGATCTCCCATCGCTTCAGTATGATGACTATCGTCGATGAAGTCTTCGTCTTCGAAAATGGAAAAATTGTCGAACAAGGACTCCCTCGAAATTTACTCGTTGGTAATACCCTCTACCGAGACCTCTACGAAAAACAACGGCTCGAAAAATCCTAGAAAAAAGAGTTGAGACCCGTCGAATTTTATTAAAAGATTAGGGGGACTTTTGGGGCAAAAGCTGCGCGGTTCCCCGCGCCGGAGCCTGGGACGTAGTCCCAGGCTCCTCCAAGGCTTCGCCTTGGGCTTTTGCCCCCAAGCCAAATGAAAAGGCGTTATGAGATTATCCGAAGGAAAGATATTAGTAACCGGTGGAGCTGGATTAATAGGCAGTGCGGTGGTATGGGCACTCAACCGGATAAAATTGGAAAACATAATCATATGCGATCGGCTATCGCGGGACGACCGATACAAGAATCTGATACCGCTACATTTTTGTGATTACGTTGATGCGGACGATTTATTCACCTATTTAGGCAATTTTGACGGTATTAATTTGCGGACGATTTTTCATTTAGGGGCCTGTGCGGACACGGCGGAGACCGACGGTCGATTTTTGATGAAGAACAACTTTGAATTTACGAAGAATCTAGCCCAATACGCCGTTGAGCGCGGCATTCGATTTGTGTATGCTTCATCGGCGGCGACCTATGGGGATGGTGCGAACGGGATGGACGACGCTATGATTTCGGGATTACGGCCGCTCAACATGTATGCTTATTCGAAGCAATTATTTGACATTTACGCCTATTCTCGGGGGATGGCGTTATATGGCCTGAAGTATTTCAACGTATTTGGGCCGAACGAGGGTCATAAGGGGGCCATGATGAGTATGGTTGCGCGGGCGTATGGGCAGATTTTGGAGACGGGCAAGGTACAATTGTTTAAGAGTTACCATCCACGCTATGCGGACGGCTACCAGGAGCGCGATTTTTTATATGTGAAGGATGCGGCGGACATGACTATTTTTCTGGGCAATGTTCCGGACGAGATCGAAGGGCGGAAGACGGCTGGCATTTACAATTTAGGTTCAGGGGTGGCGAGTACGTGGATTGATTTAGTGAAGCCGATTTTTAAAATTTTGGATAAACCGTACCGTGTCGAATTCATCGAAATGCCAGGGAATTTACGGGAAAAATACCAATACCACACCTGTGCCAATATTCAAAAGCTGCGATCAATTGGTTGCGATCAGTCGCCGATGCCGCTGGAAGAGGCAGTGACGGATTACGTTGCGAATTACCTCGTCCCGGGAAAATGCCTTGGAATATAGTGGAGAAAAAATTATGGCTGAACTGGCGTCAAAGGAAAAGAAAAAAATTCAACGGCTGCACGCGGAAATCAAGTACCGTGACTGCCTGTTTTGTAAGGATTTTCAGCGGGAATCTTTTGGTCGGTTAGGTCCGTTGGTGGCAATTCGAAGGGGTTGTTGCGGGGGCAAAAGCGCGCGGGAACCGCGCTGGAGTCCCCCGGGATTACGTCCCGGGGGCTCCTCCAAGGCTTTGCCTTGGGCTTTTGCCCCTCAAACACCCTGCTCTGAAACACTTAAAAATACGGCATAAAGAATTATGGCTGAGCTAGCGTCAAAGGAAAAGAAAAAAATTCAGAAAAAGATTCAGCAGTTACGCGCGGAGATTAAGCGTCATGATCATCTGTATTACAGAGATTCGCGGCCTGAGATTTCGGATTTCGAGTACGATTGTTTAAAGAACGAGCTGTTGCATTTCGAGTCATTGTTACCCGAAGCGGCTGGAATACTTGGCGTTGGCGATGATCGCAGTGGAAATTTGCTGACGCGCAAACATTACGTGCCGATGCTCAGTTTGGAAAATACGTACAATTTGGACGATGTTTTCGATTTTGGCGCGCGCATCCGTCGGCTATTGGCGACTGAAAAAGATATTGAATATGTCGTTGAACCGAAGATCGATGGACTCGCGGTAAATTTGATTTACGAAAATGGCCAACTGAAATATGCGTTGACGCGTGGAAATGGCTTCGAGGGCGATGACGTGACCGATAATGTAAAAACAATCGAGGGCTTACCCTTACATATTGAAGACGTTCACCATTTGATTGAGATCCGCGGCGAAGTGTATATGGATTGTGAAATTTTTCAAAAAATTAACACCGAGCGCGCCCAGATGGGAGAAGCGATATTTGCCAATGCACGGAATTTGGCTTCCGGAACTCTGAAATTAATGGATAGCGAAATGGTTCGATCGCGGCATTTGAAAATTTTACTTTACGGAATCGGAGAGGGAAATAATTGGGAAAAGCAGAGCGAAATTTATTCATTTTTACAGGAACGGGGATTCGCCTCGCAAATTTATTACCATATTGTGACAAATTTAGACGATAGCGCTGCCATCATTCGGGAGCTCGATGGGGAGCGCAAACGGCTACCGTACACGACCGATGGCGTCGTTTTCAAGGTGAATGACCGCGCGTTGCAGGAACAATTGGGGGCGACGGCGAAGGCGCCGCGATGGGCGTTTGCTTACAAATTCGAGCCCGAACGTGCCGAAACCATTTTGCGAAATGTTACTTTCCAAGTGGGGCGGACCGGTGTCGTCACGCCGGTTGCAGAGTTAGATCCCGTGAATTTATCGGGGTCCCGTGTGGCCCGGGCGACCTTGCACAATGCCGACGATGTCGCCAAAAAAGACATTCGCATCGGCGATACGGTCATTGTCGAAAAATCGGGCGAAATTATTCCGGCCGTCGTGGGCGTAAAATTGGAAAATCGTCCCGAATGTGGCCTGGAAAAATTAAATTTCCCTACCAATTGTCCTTGTTGTAGCGCACGACTTATCCGTCTCCCCTCGGAAGTGGCTTGGCGCTGTCCCAATGCGGATTGTCCGGAACAAATTGTTCAAAAAATTGTCTATTTTACTTCAAAAACAGCCATGGATATCGACGGTTTCGGTGAAGCAGTTGTGCGTAAATTGGTCGAAATTGGACGAGTAAAAACCCCAGCTGATATCTACATGCTCAAAAAAGAAGATCTCTATCAAATGGAAAATTTTGGCGATAAATCGGTGAATCGCCTGCTCTCAAATAGGGAACATAGTAAAAAAACGGAACTTTGGCGGCTCATCAATGGGCTGGGTATTCCGTTGATTGGTGAAAAAATAGCTAAAGATTTGGCGAATTATTTCCGCCATTGGAACGCTTTGGCGGTGGCTTCCGTGGATGACCTCGGACGAATCCGTGGGGTCGGACAAAAGGTCGCTCAAAGCATTTTTGACTACTTTCGCGATCCTAAAAATTTGGACTTACTTGAACAATTGCAAAAAATTGGTCTCGAATTTGAAGAAATTTCCGCGGAATATAATCCCCATTTTGCTAAAAAAATATTCGCTCTCACCGGAACATTGCAAGAATTTACCCGTGGACAGGCAAAAGCGCTGATCGAAAAAAATGGCGGCTCCGTTTCCAATTCCCTCTCCGTAGCTGTGGATGTCCTTGTCGCCGGCGCAGATCCAGGACAAAAAATGGACGCCGCACGGGAAAAAAATATCCCCGTCTGGACCGAAACCGATTTTATTGCAAATTTGTCGGCCGTTCGCAAAGAGGCTTGATCGGTGGGCGTTTTCCTCTGGTCTCCCGCAAGGAGTCGCGGAGTCCTTGACCTCTTTAGGGAGTCCCGCGGCGAAGCCGCGGGACTCTTGGAAAATCAGCCCCGGGCGCTTCGCGCCGGGGGGTAACCCGGTCCAGGGGATGGATCCCCTGGCGAGGATTCTAAGGGCGAGGAGCCCTTAGTCTTTAATGCCGGCGAAGACGTTCCAGTGACCTTCTTTAGGCGAGCGGTAGACGGGTTCTTTAGTGGTTTTATTTTGCATACGGATAGGGGTACCGCCTGGGGAGAGGATATTAGCGGTGACGAAGATGAGTAAATTTTTCTTTTGGTTTGTTTCGCCTTTGGAGCGGAACAATTTTCCGATGAGGGGGATATCGCCGAGGAGGGGGACTTTATCATTAACTTCTTTAATTTCCTCTCGGGTGAGGCCGCCCATGACGACCGTAGCGCCGTCGTAGATAGTGACTTCCGTTTGAATTTCTCGTTTAGAGAAGATGGGCTGATAAAATCCTGGAGGGAGGTCAGCGCGAGTACTGCCGGAGATAGCGATACTACGTCCGCCGTATTCGACGAAGCCTTCGAATTCGGTAACTTTTGGGGCGAGTTGGAGGCTGATGCAATTATTTTCTTCGACGGTTGGTGTAACGTTCATTTCGACGCCGACGTTACGGGTTTCGAAGTCGCTGGGGGTACCGGCCGTGATGGTTACGCCTGCGGAATTGGCGTCACCGGTTCCGACTTCGGAGGAAATTTCGCCGTAGGTTTTGGGGTAGATAAATTCTTGGGCGACGGTTATTTTAGCGGTTTTTCCGGAGAGGACGGTTAATTTAGGAGCGCTCATGAGATCAGAGCCCGATTGTTGTTCGAGGGCACGGATAGTTAGATTGAGGCCGATTTTATCGGTAATGACGCCGGTGAGGTTAGCGAGGTTTGTTGCGGAGACGCCGATATTGAGGCCACCGGGGGAATTTGGGGTAGAGCTAGGGATTTCGATTTTTGATTCCCCTCCTGAGGCAGTGGTGAAGGCGATGGTACCTTTTCCGCCGGCCTCGTTTCTGATGGTAAAGGCGTCGTGGATGGAGCGCAAATTATTGATATTACTTTTATCGGTACCGGCGTTCATGGTACCGAGGGAGAATGATCGGGGATGGACAGCCGGTTCGGTTCCTTTTCCGGGGTGTTGATAGGCGGAGTTCCAACCCAGTTGTAATTCGTCGAGTTTGCCCTGTTGGACCTCGATAAATTTCGTTTCGATTTCGACTTGTTTTACCTGTTCGTAGCGGAGGAGAATTTCTTTAACGCGTTTGATATTGCGGAGGCTTTGGGTGACGATGAGTTGAGAACCGTCGAAGGCGAGGTTACTACCGGAGACGCTGGCGAAATTGACGCCTGCCTTTTGCAAAAACTCTTTAATGAGGCGTTCTTCTTCGGCGATGGAGCTGCCAGAGCTTTTTCCGGAGCTGGAGTCTGTGTCGCCGGATTCCGGACCGCTTGATTGGATACCGGTCATGCGGGCGACTGCGGAGCGAGAAATTTTAAAAAATTCGGTAATTAAATTTTCAGACAGGTTACCTTCGGCTTTTCGGAAGACGATGACTTCATCTTCGATATCGAACTGGTAGGAGGTTGATTTTGCGATAAAGTTGAGAATTTTATCGAGGGGCATATTTTTTAGGTTAAGGGTGAGCGAGGGTTCTGGGTCGGAACTTGAGAGCATGACCACGACATTTATGCCTTTTTTTTGCTGATCTTTTACTTCCGTATCATATTGTTCGGAGAGGGCGATGATGGTATTGACGGCCTGGGTGAGCGGGGTATTATTGAAGGAAATTTTGGGAATAATGATACGATTGAGGTGTTTAAACACGTGGCTCCAATCTTCGGCGTCGAGTTGAGTGTGTAAATTTTCGGTAACGATTTGAGGCAAAGCCCAGGTATCATTTACGCTTTTGAGCATTCGCTCATGGGCTTCGCGGGTGTTACTTGGGAATTTATCGCCCGATTCGAAGGCTCGTTGTTGGATATAATTTTCGATAGCGAGGGCCGTTGTGTTATTGGGATCCGATTTTAGCACGACCTTTGCGATTTGGTGAGCTTCCTCGAAATTATTTATGAGGAGGAGGGAGCGCGCTTTTAGCAATAGGTAATGGATGCGTTTTTTAGGCAATTGCACGGCTGGATTATTTTGTGCAGAGGCTTGGAGTGGCGGCGTATTTTTCGCAGGGGAAACTGTTTCGTCATCGCAATCAAATGTCAGGAGATCGGTTTTTCCGGGTGGAATTTCTGTTATATTTTGTGCGGAGGCCTGGAGTGGCGGCGTATTTTTCGCAGGAGAAACTGCTTCG
>JAISXO010000046.1 GCA_031270475.1 Puniceicoccales bacterium
AATCCCGGTAGGGATTGGGCCTTTGGCCCCCCGCGGCGAAGCCGCGGGGCCGAGCTGGCGAAAAAGAGGTCAAGGAGTTTGTGCCTCCTTGAGAGGGATGAGGCAGAGTTCCGTGGATGGATAAATTTTTTGCGGAAGACCAGAAAAGGAAGCTTTTTAGCAACAAAAATATCCAAAGCAAAAAAAATAATTGACAAAGTCATTTGGTCTCAAAAAAATTACAGCGAAAGGTATATCAGCTTATGGACAAAACGGTCATTGAACAAATTGCACGGAAACAGCCGCTTCTCGAGCGGGAACTCGAAAAATTAGAAAATATCAGTGATGGGACTTATTGTGTCCATCAAAGCTGGGGTTTAGGCCAAATTTTGGGCTACGAATCCGCGACGAATGTATTAAAAATTGTTTTTGAAGACCAAACGGAACATCGAATGAATCCTGTCTTTTGTGTCAAAAAGCTGGAGATTTTGTCCGATAACAATATCCTTGTACAATTTAAAAATAATCCCGATATGATTTTTGCGAAGGCTAAAAATGAACCCGTTGCACTTATCCGCTCACTCATCGAAAATACTCCCCATAAGGAGTTGGCATTGAGCGAAATTGAATTCATTTTTAAGCGCATTATTGGCGAATCTGGATTTCGTCGTTGGTGGTCGAGTACAAAAAAATTACTTGCAAAAGATCCCCTGATTACTTTGTCGCCTAAGCGTCTCAATACTTATATTTTGCGGGAACAGCCCGTTAGCATCGAAGAAGATATCATGGATCAAATCCAAATGAATAAGGATCCCATTAAGAAAATTGAGATCGCCGCGAAAATTTTGGATCTACCACGGGAAAATCAGGAAGTCATTGCCATCGAAATTAAGAAGGTCGTCGACGATTTGAGTGCTATTCTTGGAGCAAATGATAAGCGTCTATCGATTGCGCAGAAATTGGCCTGTTGCTGGATTCGCAATGATTTGGCTGGAATTATCGGCGATGAAATTGAATATTTTGAACCGACGCCGGAATCCCTAATTCGCGATTGTAATAATTTGGGCAAATTGGTCGAAGAACTACCCTCCAATTACTATGAACGATTTTTGCTCCTAGTGACCTGCGCATTTCCCGATGAATGGGAGTCTCGCTGTGCTAATTTATTAAAAAACAGTCAGGGGAAATTTACAAATGAATGTGTTTTGTTTCTCATTGAACGTGGTTGTCACGACTTTTTAAGGGATTGTTTTAATCGTTGGCTAGGCGAACGTGCCTTAAAATCGCCGGTTTTGCATTGGATTATTAAGAATCGCCACGTGCGAAAATTTGCCGATGTTATTTCTAAGGAATTGGTTGGGTATAAACTTCTCAATGCAATTTTCCTAGCCATCGATATGGAAGCGCTAGCCAATGCTTCGTCGAAGCGGATTCCTTTGGCCGAATTGGTCAGCGAAGATCGTAACTTGATCCGCGATTTACTTTCCGATGCAACGGAAGAACATGCGCGAAGCTTGTGTCAAATGTTAATGCAAAATCAGTGGTTCGATTCGCTGACAAAAAAATTGTTGTTTGCACGGTTTATTAAGGAATTTCCTTCGGTTCAAACCCTAATTTCTGATAAGCTTTCCGATAAACAAAGCGCGGATGCTTCCCTTATGGTTTCTCGAGAGAGCTTCGATGCAAAGAAGAAGGAATACGAAATATTGATTAATGAAAAAATTCCAGCCAATAAAAAGGCCATCGAAATTGCCCGTGAACAAGGCGATCTCAGTGAAAATTCAGAGTACAAAATGGCACGGCAAGATCAAAGTATTTTGTTGTCGCGGCGTGATCAATTGGAAATCGATCTCAAAAAGGCGCAAATTATTGATTTTGTTACGGCAAGCGATGATGTGGTGGGCATCGGTACTGTCGTTCATTTGGTAAATGCATCCAATGAAAGTGCAGAATATGCGATTTTGGGCGCCTGGGATGGTGATCCCGATAATAATGTCCTTTCCTATAAAACACCCTTGGCTCAGGCACTGCTCGCAAAACAGGTCGGTGATGATGTGGAAATAACGATCGGTGATCAAGTTTCATCATGGAAAATTAAAGCCATTAGGCGCTATGTGGATTGTGTGTGATTGAGGAGTGCTTTTTCCCCCGTAAGTCAACTCGGAGGGCGCTGTTGCCTGGGTTCCTTAATTTTTTTGTGGCCGAGTTTGGAGCAAATGCTCGGCCCCCACCCGCGGCGAAGCCGCGGGGGCCAAAGGCCCAATCCCTACCGGGATTGGCAACAAAGTTGCTGCCCTCGTCGCTTCGCGACGAGGGCGGGCCTTTGGTCGAAATCCGGGTTCAAGGAATGGTATTTCCTGGCGGGGATTTTAAGGGCGCATAGTCCTTAGGCCATGTTGGGGAAGCATCGATAAAAGTCGTGTGCAATTTCGAATTGATGGGCAACGGAAAGCAATTCGGACTCGTGAAATGCTCTACCGATCAATTGAAAGCCGATGGGCAGACCTACCTTTGAAAATCCACAAGGAATGGAAATGCCAGGTAAGCCAGCCAAATTTACCGCTACGGTATAGATATCTTCCAAATACATTTGTAAAGGATCATCCATTTTTTCGCCAAATTTAAAGGCAGTTGCTGGGGATGCGGGTGATAGAATGACGTCTACAGCTTCGAATGCCCTAGCGAAATCTTCACGAATCCGTGTCCTAACTTTTTGCGCACGAATATAATAGGCATCCAAGTGATCACTACTCAATACATAGGTTCCTAAAATGATACGTCGTTTAGCTTCCGAGCCAAAGCCTTCCGTCCGAGATTTGAAATAAATATCCAGGGCATTCGTCGTCTTTGGACTACGCCTAGAGTAACGAATGCCATCGAAACGTGCCAGATTAGAAGAAACTTCCGCTGTCATAATCGTATAATACGTTGGGATTGCGTAAAGGATATTGGGCAGGGAAATATTGATTATGGAGTAGCCATTTTTCCGATAAAATTCGATGGCATTTTCGATGGTCTGGCGGACTTCCCCGTCAAGACCTTCCGAAAAATATTCCTTTGGAACGCCAATACGACGAGGTTGTCGATCATTTTTTAATAATTGTCGATAGTTAGGAATTTCCGTTTTACAGCTCGTAGAATCGCGGTCATCGTAGCCGGCAATAACCTGTAGGAGGAGTGCCAGATCTATTACATTATGGGCGAAGGGTCCAATTTGATCAAGGGAACTCGCCATTGCCGATAATCCATAGCGGCTAACGAGGCCATAGGTTGGCTTTAATCCCGTTATACCGCAGCAAGTCGCCGGTTGACGCACCGATCCCCCCGTATCGGAGCCGAGGGCAATGGGGACTTCTCCTACACAAACTGCTGCCGCTGATCCGCCACTACTGCCTCCGGGGACATACTCCAAATTCCAGGGGTTATGCGTCTTTTGATAGGCCGAATTTTCTGTAGAAGATCCCATGGCGAATTCATCCAGGTTCAAACGTCCGAAGAGGACTGCTCCGGCTTCATATAAGCGTTCCGTAACCGTCGCGTCGTAGGGACTGATGTAGTGTTCCAAAATTTTGCTACCACAGGTCAAGGGCTGTCCTTTTTCCGCAATGATATCCTTCATACCGATAGGAATACCGTCCAATGGTCCGAATACTTGTCCTTTAGCCCGTCGCTCATCGGAAGCTTTGGCCTGTCTAAGGGATTTTTCTTCATCGAGCGATAGGAATGCTTGAATTTTAGGTTCTACGGCTCGGGTACGTTTGAGAAAAATTTGGATTAATTCCACAGCAGATATCGATTTTTGCGTTAGCATTTGTGCCAGTTCTTCTGCTGATTTAAAAAAAAGTTCTTCCATAATTATTCTACAATTCGAGGGACAACAATCTGATTATTTTTTTGTTCCGGAGCATTCATAAGAGCTGTTTCGACGGAAAAATTTTCTCCGGGATCATCTGTCCGCAAAACATTGCTTTCTTCAAAAGGATGTAGAGTTGGTTCTACGCCGTTGACATCCACTTCCTTCAATTGCTGTAAGTGAGCGAGCATGGTGTCGAGTTGACCAGGAAGGGTTTTTTGTTCTTCATCTGTCAGCGCAAGACGACACAGCTTCGCAATGTGATCGATATCGATATGTTCCAATGTCATATTTCCGCTAAAAACTGCATAGTAAATCTCAAAGGTCAAGTTGTATTTCTCTCTGAGCTTGACGTCTACCACTTTTTGGTATTAATAAATTCTGTTTTAAGGATGAGACGTCGGTTAAATATGGCAAATAATTTAAAAAATATTAATAATGGAGAATGCGCTACGATTGGAATCTTTGGTTGTTGATTATAAAAATCGGCGTCTTTTCCCTCGGAAAAGAGGCGGTGTCGTACGGGCAGTTGATGGCGTTTCGATGGCCCTAAAATGGGGAAAAATTATGGGAATTGTTGGCGAAAGCGGTAGCGGGAAATCTTCTTTGCTCAGAGCAATTTGTAAATTCGCTCCCGTTGAAAGTGGCCGCGTTTTTATCGAAAATGTCAATGTGACCAATTTTTCGGAGAAGGAATTTTTTCCCTATCGCAAAAAAATACAGATGATCCCTCAGGACTTTTGCGATACATTTAATCCCAAAATGACGGTTGAAAAAATTTTGGAAGAACCGTTGGAGATCCATTTTCCAGATCTAAATTCCAAAGAAAAAAAAATGCGCGTTCTCGAATTGTTGGAATCGGTGGAATTGGATGAAGTCTTAATTGGTCGGTTTCCATCGCAATTGAGCGGAGGACAGCGGCAACGCATTTCCATCGCACGGGCTCTGGCAGTGAATCCTAAAATATTGATTTGCGATGAAATCGTGAGTGCCTGCGATCTGTATACGCAAAAACAGATTCTATTGCTTTTACGAAAACTTAACCAAATAAAGCGTCTTACAATGTTATTTGTTTCACACAATATTGCCGTTGTCTCCTATTTGTGCCATGATATTGCGATAATGTGCCAAGGAAAAATTCTTGAACTTGGCCCTTCGGAAAAGCTCTGTGGAGTTTCTAGCAATAGCTATATGCGATCCCTGATCGATGCCATTCCCCGCTTAAAAATGATAGGAAAATAATTGATTTTGAGCTCCAGGTTTAATAAATCTTAAAAATAAATATCTCATTTTCTAACGTGCCGCTCGTTCTTACCCTCTACTTTTCAGCCTTGGAAGAAAAGTGAAAGCTGTCAAGTTGTTTCTGAAAAAATAATTTCCGAAAAATAAAAATATTTTGTATTTTCCAGTTGACACGATTTACGAAATCGCGATAATCATTATATGGTTTATTTACAATGCAACAATGCAACAATGCAACAATGCAACAATGCAACAATGCAACAATGCAACAATGCAACAATGCAACAATGCAACAATGCAACAATGCGTAAAAAGTAAAAGTAAATCTTTTACGCTGATTGAGATCGTTTTTACGATTTCCATCATTGGTATTTTGTTAGCCATTTTATTGCCCGCAATGAGTGCCATCAAACTCAATGCGCAGAAAGTAAAAGATCAGTCGAATTTACGAAAAATCGCCGAGGCCTGGAAAACTTTTTATGTGGAAAAAGGTATAGGTCATATAGGATCTGGGGATTGTACTGCTCTGGATATGGTTGCATCTTATGCTGGTACTTGGTGGAAAGATGGGCCCGTGTTAATAAATGATCCTCACGTTTATGTTTCCTCGGCTGATCGTTACGCTTCTCCCGTTCTCGGAGAGTCCGTTCTTGGCGATTTTCCCGGTGGGTTCCAGGGTACGGCCTTCAAGGCGGTTAATAATTTTCTGACAGATGGTGAAAGCGTCGTATTTAGTTATTGCCTCATTGATCGAATTGAGATCAGTGTTCCCCTGGAAACAACACCCATTGCCTTTACCCGTGGACTCAAAGAAAATGGCCTTTGGGACGAAAAAGCAGGCCTTTATGGCGCGAAAGGAGGCTTTGTTGTTTTCGGGGACGGTCACATAAGCTGGTTCGATGGAAGTAAACCAGCAAAATTCCTGAAATGGGATGGGTCGGGTTATACGAATAACATTGTGGAAGCATTACCTGCTGCCGGATATGGATTCGATGGAGCTTAC
The DNA here is from genome assembly GCA_031270475.1 of Puniceicoccales bacterium. Taxonomy (GTDB): domain Bacteria; phylum Verrucomicrobiota; class Verrucomicrobiia; order Opitutales; family LL51; genus LL51. The sequence continues at coordinate 6,078 of JAISXO010000046.1, forward strand.
ATTGGCGCTGGATTTTATTTGCCAAGCGACTTAGAGAGTGAGCAGGACGGTTCGCGGATTTTGCTTAATGTAAACTACACCTGATTTTACTTGGTGCGTAATTTTTGTGTGCCACTCGCTCCCGCTCTTTACTTTCTAGCCTGTCTACCATTTATAAAACTGTTAAGTAATTTTTTTTAATTAATAAAAAATAAATCCTTTGCTTCGAAAAAGAATAATAGGTTGCATGTGTGTGTAAAGTTGCATCGTAGATGAAAATAGTATGGATCGTATGAGCGAAAAATTGGGGAGTTTGTTTGCCGAAGCACGCCAAAAAAAAGGGCTTTCGCTGGATGAAGTGGCGGAAGCGATACACATTAAAGCGGAATATTTGGAAGCAATTGAAAATGAGCAATTTGATTTCAATTTGCCCGATATTTATCGCCGTGGGTTTTATAAGTCCTATGCCGATTTCCTTGGGCTAGATCGGGAGGCAATAATGCTCAAATGTCCTATTAAATCATTTGAAACACTGGAATCTTCTCAGAAACGTCGAGATATGGTGTCGCAGGTCGCCAAAAAAACGCAGGAAGTAAATCTCGATCAGGTAAAAACTTCATTTTCAGATGACATAGATGGAGCTCAGGAAGACTTTCAATCCCGGACCATGGACAGTATAACAGCCATAAAAATGATAGGTGTCATTGGTGGAACCGTTTTGCTTGTTTCGCTGCTGATATACCTAATTATTAGCATTGTTTCTCGTCCAAACCTATCGCCTTCAAAGGCCACACAACAGGAAAATATTAGTGCAATTGTTGAAAAGAAAATCACTATGCGAGCCAGTGGAGACGTCAAAGTGATGGTACGTTCCGAGGAAGATAAGGCGAAATTATTTTCAGGAATGGTACAAAAGGGTACGGAACAGATCGTTACCTATAGGGCACCGATTCAAATTTTCTTTGATCGGGGAGAGTTTTTGGTCATTGAATTAGCCAATGGGGAGTTTCTTCATCCCGACTCGGGACGCGGAGGCATTCAAATAAAATAAATCTTCAAAAATCTTAGAATCTACTTAGATTCCAATTATGCCTTTTGGTGAAGATTTTAAGTGGGTGCGTAAAATAAAATTGCTGAATAAAATATTGGGTATAGTGGTTATTGTACTCGTCGTTGTGGCCATTAATATATTTTCTCTGCACCATTTCATTCGCTTTGATTGGCAAAAGAAACACAATTTTGCCCTCGAAGAGTTTTCACTCAATGTGCTCAATATCTTGGAAGATCCCGTCGAAATTTGTCTTTTTTACGGCCGCTTACAGGACGATGCTATCCCTTTTTTTGTAAATGATTTGCGTAATTTATTGAAGGAATATAAACATGCAGCGCCCCAATGGATCAGAGTGAAATTTATTGATACGGTGCAACAGCAGCGCATGGCTGAGGAGTTATCTCTACGATTTGGGGCCGTTACGAGTAACAGTATCGTGATTTCGAATCGAGAGCATTTTCGCATTATTCCTGCCTTCGAGCTCTATGAATTTAAGGATGGTATTGTTTCTGGATTTAAGGGGGAGCGGATTATTTCCGACGAGATTTTAAAACTTTCCAACCGCGAAACAAAAAAGGTACTCTTTTCGATGGGCCATGGCGAAATCGACATTGATAGTGTACATCCGCTCTGTGGCAGTTCCAGTGTCAAGGAACTTCTTCGGCAAAACGGTTATCGGGTTGAAAAAGTGAAATTGACGGAAAAGATTGACGATGGCAATGTGCGGCTACTCGTCATTGCTGGAGCTCAAACGAATTTTGCGGAAAAAGAAATCCAAATTTTGCGAAATTTTTTGAAACGGGATGGACGCATTTTAATCCTGCTCTCGCCGCCAAAGGTATGTGGTTTAGAAGATTTATTTTTCGACTGGGGGATTTTAGCCGACGACATGTTAGTTATTAGCAATAATGATCATTTGGGGATTTCCGGAGATAATATGATCGATAATTTCGCGGAACACCCGATCACCCAACCTATGATTACCATGCAATTGGTGGCGTTATTTGGATTATGTCAGCCGGTCCGCGTTGATATTGGAGCTCCGGCGAAACAGTACAGGGCACTGCCGTTATTATCTTCTGGAGAAAAAACATTTGCAAAACTCGATTATTTACAGCGCAAGCTCCAGTACAATCCTTCGGAAGATTTAGCGGGGCCTGTTTCCGTATCCGTTTTATCGGAGCATATGATCGATGAAAAAACTCCTGGAACACAGGGGAAAATACTGGTTATCGGGAGTGCAGATTTCGTCAATAACAATCGTTTTTGCGTTTTAGGGAACAAAATTTTATTCAACTCAATGGTAACGTGGCTATTAGAAGAAATGGATCCTCTGTCGATTTCCGTTAAAGTACGTCCTGCGGAAAATTACAAAATCACCCTTTCGCGGTCAGAGTTGTTTAAAATTGGGATTATTTTACTTTTAATTCCATTTTTTATTCTATTATTTGGCTATTTGGTCGCCTTTATTCGGAGGAACGCGCGATGAAATGGGGTCATACTTTAACTTTAATTTTTATTATTTTAGTATTGTGTGTACTCAATTGGCAATTATTTCGTACGGCGAGGTCTCCAAACGGAGAAACGTTAGTCAATGATACCTTTTCTTTGGAGCAAAAAATTCGTAAGATTTGTATTATATTTCGAGAAGAACGCATCGAAATCGAAAAAAATGATCACAATGGCTGGCAATTAACGGAACATTTCCATTGGGCGGTCAATCCATTTGCGGTAAAAGAATTTTTCCGAGCATTTTTTGCGGAAAAAGTTCTCCCTGAGAATACAATCATCATTTTGGAGCGGAAAGATGGCACTCAAACGACATTTATGTCGGACGATAGCGAGGCAGATGACCATTTCCGTGAAACGGAATTGATGCGTATTTTAAAACAGGGCATTAGTTTTTGGTGTGAAGGGAACCTGTGTCCTTTAAAACTTTGGGAAATTGCTCAAATTGATCTCATTTTCCACCAAACACAACAGAAATTTTCCCTTGTAAAAAAAGGAAATCGCTGGGAATTTTTAAATCCCATTGCTATCGAAGCCGATAATGAGGAAGTGGAAAAGTTTTTAAAACATATTATTGCCTGGGAAGTTTCACCTTTTAGAGATAAAAATTTACAAAACAACAACAATAGTGCCGTTGATTCGGAGGCAACCATGGAAAATATTGAAATTACGATGACTCTTTGCGACATCCGCCAACACCAGTTGAGTGTTCATTTAAAGAAAAAAGTTTTCGATTCAAATTCCAAAAGAGATGTGTATTTAGGCTATCTTTCAGGAAATGATGCCTATTTTTTTGTTCCGTTGAACGACGTATTTGACCATCCTTTACAATCTTTATGCCATCGGTCTCTATTTCCAGAAATTCATTCCGTTGCGCTGCGTTACCGTGAAAAAAAATTATTTTTATCACGCAACGAATCGAGAAAGTGGAGTGCATTCAAACTTCAGGAAAAGGAGACAGCTTTGCAATTATTGGAAAATTTTGATGAAAAAAATATTTTATTGCATTTATCGCTCATTCGCCCTTTAGATGTGCGAGAAAAGTCGGCGCTCGATGCCGAATGGGATGATGGAAAATTGATTTTGGAAATCAATGAAACGTTAAAATTTGAGCTGGGTATTATAAAAAATGAGGCTTATCTCGTTCCCATTGATAAGCACTATGCCCTGAGAATTGAAAATAATTCCGTAAAAAAATTGGTTGAAATTTTAGAAAAAGAGTAGATTGGCCATGGGTGAAAATCGGAGAGTGACCGTAGCGATGTCCGGCGGAGTAGACAGTTCAGTTGCGGCGTTATTGGCGAAAGAATCGGGTAGGGAAGTGCGGGGTGTTTACATGCGCACCTGGCACAATGACGATGCGATTGCTCCCATTGGCAAATGTCCTTGGCGGGTTGATTCGGAGGATGCACGTCGGGTGGCGGATCAAATCGGAATTAATTTTGAAATCGTAAACATGATTGATTTTTACAAACAATGGGTCGTTAGGCCTTTAATTGACGGCTATCGCAGCGGTATTACACCCAATCCAGATATTTTATGTAATCAATTTGTTAAATTCGGAGCCCTGGCGGATATAGCGAAGGCCAATGGCAGTATGGCTCTTGCAACGGGGCATTATTGTAAAAAAAGAAAGAACATCGATGGAACATTTGATTTGGTTGAACCGGAGGATAAAAATAAGGATCAAACTTATTTTTTGGCCTATTTGAATCAGGACCAGATTAAATTGGCGGAGTTTCCGATTGCGGATTTGACGAAGGGCAAAGTACGCGCGTTGGCGGAAAGGGTGGGGCTTACAACGGCGCACAAAAAGGATAGCCAAGGAATTTGTTTTTTAGGAAAGGTCAAGGTACAGGATTTTTTAGCCCATTACATTGAAAAAAATCCGGGAAATATAATAAATTCTGAGGGAAAGATCGTTGGGAGACACGAAGGGTTACATAATTTTACCATTGGCCAGCGGCATGGATTGAATATTCCTTCCAATTCGGATTATAATTTTTACGTTGTAGTGGGAAAAGATCGAGAGCGCAATGAATTGAAAGTAGCCTTTGAAAGTGAAAAAATTTTATATCATCATCGGTTTAAGATTTACAATTTGAATTATACGAATCGAACATTTCCGGAACATTGCGATTTACTATGTCGGCCGCGTTATCGCGATCCTTATCAAGAAATTTACTTCGAAAAAACCGCCTTGAATGAGGCAATAATTGAATTTAAGAAATCGCAGCGAGCATTGTCGAGTGGTCAGGTTGTTGCATTTTACAAGGAAGGCGTTCTTCTCGGTGGTGGAATTTATGCCTAATTTATTTTAATCTAAAATTGTCTACATCACGCATCTTTCCCTTAGAATTGACAGCCGTGGCCCCATAAACAGTTGTCTGTCCTTTGCCTAATTTTTCTCCTAACGTTATAGTTGCTTTTTCCGGAATGGCCTCCAATGGATCCGGATTAGCAATTCGATATTTTGTAACATCTATCGAATTATAATCTGCAATGGAGAAAGCCGAAAAAAGAATATCAAACGATAAAAGCGATACGATAGAATATGTTTTTTTCATAGCGCAAACCATTCTGAAGAATTTTACACAAACGCCAGGATGTTTTTAGCGAAAATTTTATTTCAAATTAAATTTTTGGCTTATTTTCAAAAGTTCACAGGCCCGCGGCTTCGCCGCGGGCCTGTGGAACAGGTCGAGGAACAATGTTCCTCGCGGGAACATGGGGCAGAGCCCCGTGGTAAAACTCATCTAACGTTCCTAGTAACATTTGCTTGAAGATTGGCGCTTCTCTTTTAAACCTATTGCCATGACTAAAAATCTGGAACAGGGAATGGTCTATGATATCGCCGTTATTGGTAGTGGATTAGCGGGTTTGACGGCGGCCAATTATCTGGCAAAGTTGGGTTATCGAGTTGCGCTGTTTGAGCAACACTATGTTCTCGGTGGTCTCGCCGCTTATTTTTCCCGCAAAAATCATATTTTTGATATTTCGCTTCATGGATTTCCCGGTGGAATGATTAAGTCCTGTAGAAAATATTGGTCTCCGGAAATTGCTGACCATATCGTCCAATTGAAACGCATTCGTTTTGTAAATCCACAATTTGACATTGAAACAACTTTTACCCGGGAAGATTTTACGAGAATATTGATTGAAAAATTTTACATTACACCGGAAAAGGTTGAAAACTTTTTCAACAAATTACGCCAGATGAATTTTTACGATAACGATCGTCGATGTACGCGCGATATTTTTGAAGAATTTTTTCCGGGGCGCAGCGATGTGCATCGCCTGTTGATGGAGCCCATCGCCTATGCCAATGGGTCAACTTTGGACGACGCAGCGATTACCTATGGCATTGTGTTTTCTAATTTTATAGGTAAAGGCGTTTACACCTTTGAGGGCGGAACGGATCTGCTCATAAAAAAAATAGCCGAGGAATTGACGCACAACGGTGTGGATATTTTTAAGCGTAGTAGAGTTGAAAGAATTTTGTTAAACAACGCTCGAGTGGTTGGTGTCCACGCCAATGGAGTCGATGTGAAATGTCGCGCCATTTTGTCCAATGCGCATGTTTTGAATACGGTTGAAAATCTCGTTGGCAAGGAACATTTTTCGTCGGAATTTTTGACAAAAGTTAGTAAAACGCGGATCAATAATAGTTCCTGTCAGGTTTATATCGGTATTAAATCGGCAGAAACCATCGATGATATCGGCGATTTAATTTTTACTTCCGAAAATGAACGCTTTGATAGTGAAGAATTAAAAGATTTTTATACCAAAAGTCGGACTTTCTCCCTCTACTACCCTAAAACTCGGCCAAATGAAAAGCCCATGTACGCAATCGTCGCATCGATGAATGCCAATTGGGATGATTGGAATCGTTTGGATGGCGAAAACTATCGGCGCGAAAAAAATCGAATCATTGAAGAAAGTGTTCAATGTTTGGAAAAATTTGTTCCCCATATTCGCGAAAAAATTGATCATACCGAATCCGCTACGCCTAAAACATTTTTTCGATATACTAACCATCCCTGTGGAACTTCTTTTGGAACAAAATTCGAAGGACTTGAAATCTCAATGGGACTTCCTGAGGAAATTCCTGGACTTTACCATGCCGGTTCCGTTGGGATTATTATGTCGGGGTGGCTTGGGGCGATGAATTATGGTGTAATCGCAGCCCATAAACTCGCAAGCCATCTATAATGCCGTCGGTAAATCAAAAAGATCCGTCCGGCACTTCATGCCGGACCAGGCAACCTCGTTGCCGATCCCTTCGGGATCGGGCCTTTTTAAAAAAACCAAGAAACCGCAGAGTTCCTGCGAGACATATTACCCCTGTGACTGTACTTTCGGAACATAGGTATACCCAATGCCGTGGGAAGTACGAATGACGTCATCGGTTTCGATACCGTGTGCACTAAACATCTTTCTAAGTTTAACGATATACTGATCCAAGGAACGACTTTTAACATTTGCGTGTTCTCCCCAAACGTTATGGATAATACTTTTCCGACTGAGAATAAGATGAGGATTTCGGGCGAGATAGGATAGGATTCCAAATTCCTTACGTCCAATTTTTTCGAAGGAGCCATCTTTGAATCGAATTTCCAGACGACTTGGATCGACTTCTGTACCCAAAAACTCAAAGGTTCCATCGGTGAGAGAAGTATTTGCGGTCAATTGAGCATCTCCCGAACGGCTTGTCCGACGCAACACGGCGGATATCCTCGACAATAGCTCGCTCAATCCAAAAGGTTTTGTCATGAAATCATCACCACCAGCCTCCAAGCTTGCGACTTTGATCTCTTCCCTATTTTCACCTGAGATGAAAATAGTGGGAATCGAGATACTTCTTTTCTTTAAATCTTCGAGTAAGGATAGACCATCTTTCCCTGGAAGATTAAGATCCAGTAACATTAGGTTCGAAAAGGAACGTTGTAGAAATCTCAATGCATCATCTGCATTATAAAACTTCTGCGCGTCCATTCCGGATACCTGCAGTTGCCTTTCAATCAATTCGGATAATTCACTATCATCCTCTACAACCAAAATCAGGGGTTTTACTTTCGCTGCCATAATTGTTAAGAGGTATTGCATCTAAGAAACTTTTGTCAAGCGTAATTTACTCAGTTTTTTTAAAAAATTCTAATTTATCTTTTTTTTAGCAGTAAATACCTAGGAAAAAGAGCATTTCGAAAAAAAACAAAAATAATTTTCGAAAAGAGTTGTATTCTGCAAAAGGCGTGTTACTAGTAGCTGAAATTTTTTAAAACAAACCATGAATACGAAAAAACGCATCATTATTTTTGGGGCGACCGGATCCGTTGGAACGACGGTTTTGGAAGAAATTGCCTGTTTTCGAGAACATTTTGAAGTTGTAGGAGTTTCTTGCCATTCGAATATCGAATGTGCCGAAGGAATTATTAAAAATTTTTCCATTGGAGCGGTGGCGGTGACGAATTCTAGGATTTCTGTTCCGAAAAATCTTTGTGGAAAAATCTTTCGCGGAATTGATGGCTTAACCGCCATGGTAGAATCGCTCGAATTCGATATCCTGGTTGTTGCGATGACCGGGATTGATGGTTTACGGGTGGTACTGCGGGCAATCGATCGAGGAAAGACGATCATCCTGGCAAGTAAAGAGATATTGGTCGTTGCCGGAGAAATGGTAATGAATTTGGCTAAAAATAAGGGAGCGACGATTTTGCCCCTCGATAGCGAACATAACGCGATTTTTCAGTGCACGCGAGGCGATAACCGTTTCATTGGACGGCTTTGGCTAACGGCTTCGGGCGGAAGATTTTGGAATCAGGATCGCCAAACGATTGAAAATGCGACCGTCACCGAAGTATTGCGGCATCCCAAGTGGTCCATGGGAAAGAAAATTACGGTGGATTCGTCTACGATGGCCAATAAGGGCCTAGAAATCATCGAGGCAATGCATCTCTTTGGAGTCGAGCCAACGCGGATCGAAGTGGCCATTCATCCCGCTTGTACGGTACATTCTCTGGTCGAATTTTGCGATGGTAGCTTTCTTGCACAACTGTCGCCCGTTTCGATGAAGTACGCTGCACGCTACTGTTTGTTTTACCCGAAACGCGTCGATGCTCGGGAGCAATCCCTGGATCTCTTCCATTTGGGAGATTTACAATTCTTCCGTCCCGATCTTGAAAAATTTTCATGTCTAAAACTGGCGATGGAGGTAGCTCAAGGTAAGCAAAGTCAGCGCATCGCCTATAATGCGGCCAATGAAGTCGCCGTGGAATTGTTTTTGGAAGAAAAAATTGCCTTAAAGGCGATTCCGGAAATTATTCGGGATACGTTGACCAAAATGGAGGATAAGAATTATACAACTTTAGAAGAAATTTTGGCGGTCAATCAGATGGCGCGGAGTAGGGCAGGACAATTAGCAAAACGGTTTTTCTAGGCTTTCTTTGGTGCACCCGTCCGCGGGGAACCCGCGGCGACCTTTCGAAGAAAGGTCGGGGAGGCTTCGCCTCCCACGGGTGCACCCAAACGCAACAAACGCAATGCAGCGTTCCAGGAATTTAATTTTCTTGAGCCCATGCGGATCTTTTTTTGACTTAACGGTGCCATGGGTTTTGAAAATTTAGTCATTATTGGCAGTGGTTGTGCGGGGCTAACGGCGGCGATTTATGCAGCTCGAGCCGATTTAAATCCTTTCGTTATCGAGGGCGATCAACCGGGGGGCCAATTGATTCGGACGACTAACATTGAAAATTTCCCTGGATTTCCCGAAGGCATCAACGGCTTTGATTTGATGAGTAATATGCGTACACAGGCGGAAAAAATGGGTACCCGTTTTCGATCCGGTGTAGTTGAGCGCATCGATTTAAGAAGGAAGCTTATAAGTTGTGACGGCGATGGGATTGAGTCTCGAACAATAATTATAGCGACGGGGGCATCACCGCGCATGCTCAATATTCCTGGGGAGGAGGAATTTTTCGGGGGGAAGGGAGTGAGTACCTGTGCAACCTGCGACGGTGCATTTTACAAGAACAAAACCGTTGTAGTGATTGGAGGAGGGGATTCGGCCTGTGAGGAGGCTCATTTTTTGACTCGTTTTTGCGCGAAGGTTTATCTTATTCATCGGCGGGATCAATTACGGGCATCAAAAATCATGGCAGATCGAGTATTATCGAATCCGAAGATTGAAATTCTTTGGAATACTATTCCTCTTAAAATTTGTGGAGAAAAGAAAGTGACGTATCTTCAGCTAAAGGCTCAAAATAACGAGTATGATTTACCTTGCGACGGCATATTTTTAGCAATTGGGCATATTCCTAATACGAAGATTTTTGCGGATCAAATTGAATGTGATTCGGAAGGATATATCCTTACGGATGGCGTTAGTACGAAGATTTCGGGAGTATTTGTAGCGGGGGACTGTTGTGATCGGCATTATCGGCAAGCGATTACGGCGGCGGGAATGGGAGCGGCGGCGGGAATTATGGTGGAGCGCTATTTATCATGAGTGATTCTTTTCGATTTAGGGTAGAAAATCCGGCGATTTCCAATCTGAGGCCAACGGCGCTTAGTGATTTCATGGGACAAAGTCGCGTACTCGAAAAGTTGCGCATTATGACATCGGCAGCCCTTCAGCGGCAAGAGCCTCTAAACCATATCCTGCTGAGTGGACCGCCTGGACTGGGAAAGACCACGCTAGCCATGATCCTAGCGGTTGAAATGCACGCGAATATTCGCATTGCGTCCGGTCCGGTGATCGAGAAGGCGGGGGATCTCGCGGGCATGCTGACCGGGCTAGAATATGGCGACGTCCTATTCATCGATGAAATTCACCGCCTCTCGAAAACGGTGGAGGAATATCTTTATTCCGCGATGGAAGACTATCGTATCGACGTGATAATTGATCAGGGGCCGAATGCACGAAGTATCCGTTTGGACATCCCAAAATTTACACTTATCGGTGCAACGACGCGTACGGGTCTATTAACTTCCCCCCTGCGAAGTCGTTTCACATTACAGGCGCGCTTGGACTATTACGAGGCGGAAGATTTGTCAAAAATTTTGGAGCGAAGTGCGAAACTTTTAAATATCGCCATTCAAGGGGAAGCAGCCTTTGAGATCGCACGCCGCTCCCGGGGAACGCCGCGAATTGCAAATAATTTATTATTTTTTGTGCGCGATTATAGCCAACAAAATTCAAAAGAAATTACCTTGGTCCATGCCCAAGAAGCTCTCTCACTATTAGATATCAATGAACATGGGTTGGACGAAATGGATAAGCGGATATTGGAAGTGATTGGGCAGAACTATGGCGGCGGACCGGTCGGTGCGAATACCATTGCCATTGCGATTGGTGAGGAGCGACAGACATTGGAAGAGGTCCACGAGCCTTTTCTGATCCAGGAAGGGTATCTCCAACGTACTCCCCAGGGCCGTGTATTGACCTCCAAGGCTTGGCAATTAATCGGGATTAATCAAAAGCAGGAGGATTTTTTTTAAAATGATGAAAATATCTTAATATTTGTTATGCAAAGCTGTTAATGTTTTTGTTGATTCTTCCGAAATTTAAAAAAATATTGTGAAGGCGTTAAAATACTTGTTTGTTTTTTTTTATTTTCGTAAAATCAATTATCGTTTTATGATAGTAGTTCGAGATAGTTCAAGTTCAGGTTATTCTTATGCAGATCTCAATGCTGAAGCGAAAAAAAGAGGTTTGCTCTCAGCAATGATAAAAATTTTTTACTGATACGCCAACGGGATGGTTCTAAAATTACTAGAACTTTAGTTGATATGTCAAAACTTTCTGAAGCGAGCCGAGTAATCCTTTTATCTAGACTTACTGAAAAAGGAAGCGGTAAAGATATGAAAAACTTGAAAGGAACATTGCAGCAATATGTCAAACAACTTGAAACAGAAAACACTTCAGGAATAAAGACCATGGAATATAAGAAAGGGGAACTTAGTTCCACTAAAACTGCGAAGGCTGAAGAACTTCAAAAGATGATGAGCCCATTAATAGTGGAGGAAAAACCGATAACAAAAATAACAGTCGGCTCAATGGAATATGCGATTCCTGCCAAAGCAATTTCTGAAGCTGGGGTTGATGAGGGTTATGTTGAAAAAGCAATCCAACATGGAAAGCAATTATTAGATGAAATCAATGCTTTATCGGAAGCGATTGAAGGTGTACCGTATGTTCTCCGATTAAATCGCGCCAAGCTATGGTCGATTTAATGTGGGCATTGGATGCCGAAGCTTGGCAAGTTGATGAACATTATCAGTCGGGGTCAAGTTCAATGTATGTTTCTGGAACAAAAATATATGATGCATTAGCACATGCAAAACAACCAGATGGAATCTCTTTGTGTTATTCACGTGGAGGCCAAAACGACAGTTCCCATTAATACATAACTATTTGCATAGCATTTCCGTCCACCCATGGCGTTCTAAAACCTTTTTCTATGTAATAAATTTTCCAACCCTCGGCGATTTTTTGCGAATTGGATTGGTCTTTTACCTTTTGTGCTTTGAGTTTTATGGCACTCATTGCCGACAGAAGAATCGCTAGTAAAATGCCGATGGCGGAAATAGTAAAAACAATTTCAACTAATGCAAAGGATTTACTTTTACTCTTTACGCGTTGCTGCGTTGTGAATTAATCGTGTCAAGAGGAAAATACAAATTTTTTTATTTTTTGGAAATTATTTTTTCGGAAAAAATCACTTGACAAGTACCAGGTTTAGGCCAAGACTAGCAAATAGAGGGTGGGAGCAAGCGGCATGTAAAAATTTTTCACCCTTCGATTTCTCTTTACTTTGAAAAAGTTCCATTTAGGGTCCCTCTAGTTTCACGATGGATACTAATAACACTCCCAACACAAGCGATATCTTCGCTGTCAGGAAAACAAAACTAGCCCAAATGCGCGACCAGGGATCCGATCCTTTCCGCCAAAATTGCCAGCAAACCCACACCAGTTCCCAGGCAATTGGCGCCTACAAAGACGATTCCAATCAACCGTTTTCCGTTGCCGGACGCATCGTCATTTTCCGTGACATGGGCAAGGCAACCTTTATTAAACTCCTCGACCGCGATGGCAAAATCCAGATCTACGTCTCCCAAAATGACATCGGCGAATCGGCCTACGCTGAATTTAAAAAGCTCGATATCGGCGATATTATTGGCGCTACGGGTCCTCTTTTTAAAACCAAAACCGAAGAAATTACTGTCCGAGCCCAATCCATCACCCTTGTCTCGAAATCCCTTCGCCCACTTCCCGAAAAATGGCATGGACTCACCAACGATGATCAAATTTATCGCCAACGTTACTTGGACCTCATCGTCAATCCGGAATCTCGAGATCGCGCCTTCAAACGCACCCAAATTATTAGAGAAATTCGCCGATTTCTTTGGAATCGAGAATATACCGAGGTCGAAACGCCTATGCTCCACCAGATCGCTGGAGGTGCCGCCGCTAAACCCTTCACAACCCATATGAATGCATTAAATCACGATTTTTTCCTTCGTATCGCCCTTGAGCTCTACCTCAAACGTATGCTCGTTGCTGGCTTTGACCGCGTCTTCGAAATCGGCCGCGTCTTCCGCAATGAAGGCCTCTCCCGGAAACATAATCCAGAATTTACCATGATTGAACTTTACCAGGCCTACACCGACCATTTCGGTATGATGGAACTCGTCCAAAATTTGATTCTACACCTCGCCACGACGGTCCTCGGCAGCACAACCATTACCCGTTACGATGGCGTTAAAATCGAACTCGGTGGCCAATGGCGCAAAGCGAATTACTCCGATCTCGTTAAAGAAGCTACCAATGATCCCTCCTGGTTCTCAAAATCTCGGGAAGAAAAATTGCAATTTTGTCAGCAGCATTCCATCGAAGTCGATCCTCAAGCCGAAGATTTTGAGGTCACAAATGCGGTATATAGTAAACTTATCGAACCCAATTTAATTAACCCCACCTTCGTCCTCCAGTTGCCTAAAGAACTCTGCCCTCTCGCAAAGTTGAATCAGGACAATCCCAAGTTGCTCGATGTCTTCGAACTCTGCATTAATGGCCAAGAAATCGCCCCAGCCTACTCGGAACAAAATGATCCCTTTATCCAACGACAAATGTTTGCAGCCCAAATCGGCGAAGATATCCAAAACCTCGATAACGATTTTCTCTTCGCTCTCGAATACGGTATGCCTCCCGCTGGCGGTATGGGCATCGGAATCGATCGCCTCGTCGTCCTCCTCACCGGAGCCGAAAGTATCCGCGATGTCATCCTCTTTCCTTCATTGAGACCGGAATAGAAATTTTAAATATTAATTTTTTTTGAAAACTAAACTATAGGGAGTGTCTTTTTGTACACCCGTAAGAGGCAAAGCCTCTTAAACTTTCTTTAGAAGGTTTTGCGGCAAAGCCGCACGGGTGTACAAAAAACACCGAGCCGACGGTTCTTTTCTTTTAAATTCCGCACAAATTTTAATTTACGCCTCGAATATTTTTTCAATCGTAGTAGGTAGCATGGAAAATCGGGTATACATTAAGACCTATGGTTGCCAGATGAACGAGCGAGAATCGGAAGGACTAGGGGCAATGCTAGAGGGGAACGGCTACGAGATTGTTAGCAACGAGCACAACGCGGACATCATACTTCTCAATACCTGTAGTGTAAGGGAGCAGGCGGAAATCAAGGCCATTGGGAAGTCTAATCTGATTGCTCGCAGTAAAAATCGGGAGAAATTGATCGGTATCATTGGTTGCATGGCGCAAAATTTAGGTGAAAATTTATACAAAAAATCGCCTCCTACCCGTCTCATTGTGGGCCCTAACCGCATGGAAAAAATTCCAGAATATTTAGATCAACTCATTCATGACAAAGATCGACGCATTACCGACATTGAAATGGGGCCAATTGGCCGACAACTTGCTGCGACTCACGATGAAAAAAAAGTAAGGGCATCGATGTTTGTCTCCATTATGCAAGGATGTAATATGCATTGCGCCTATTGTATTGTACCGAAAACCAGAGGGCCGGAACAATATCGTTCCATGGATGATATTATTGATGAAATCCGGTTACTAGCCGGACACAGGACCAAAGAGGTTACCTTACTGGGACAAATTGTCAACAATTATGGCACCCATCGAATGCCATTTGTAGATGGAAAAAGTCCATTTGTACAACTTCTAGAAAAAATTCAACGGATTGACGGTATTAGTCGCATACGATTTATGTCGCCGCACCCCAAGGGATTCAGGGCAGATCTCATTGAGTCCTATGAAAAATTATCAAAACTTTGTCCCCACGTTCATCTTCCGCTGCAGAGCGGTTCCGATAAAATTCTCCGAACTATGGGACGCCCTTATCAGTGCGAGCAATTTTTATCGATCGTTGCTGCGTTGAGGGAAAGAATTCCGACGATTTCCATTTCGACAGACATCATCGTTGGATTTCCGGGGGAGACGGAAGAAGATTTTCAAAGGACCTGCGCCATTTTTGACCAGGTAAAATTTGACATGGCATTTATATTTAAGTATAGTATTCGGCCCGGAACGATTGCAGAACGATTGGGTGACCAAATTCCGCAAGAAATCAAAGAAGCACGCAATCAAATTTTACTTCAAAGGGTGGAACACTATTCCCGGCAATACAATGCATCCATGGCTGGAACCGTAAAAAAAGTTTTAGTAGAAGGTTTAGCCAAGCATGGAGAAAGGCAACTTGAAGGTTATACGCCGGAGCATAAAAAAGTGATTTTCGCTGGGACGGAAGACCTAATCGGACAAATCGTCGACATTCGCATTGAAACCCATGGAACTTCGACCCTTTCAGGGAAAATAGTTGAATAAAATTTTATAATATTTTTTTACTAAATTCAACTAAAATGGTACTTGCCAAGTGGCGATTTTTTTTCGGGGCTAGAAGATAAAGGGTGGGAGTAAGCGGCACGTAAAATTTTTCCAATCACCAATCAGCCTAATCTTCCATTAAAAATCATTTGCGATTTTTACAGCAATATCCTCTTCCGTCAAATGAAACATTTTTTCGAGGTCTCTACTGTTAGAAGCATGGGGAATAAAACGATCCGGCCACGCAAAAATATGTACCCCAATAATAATATTTTCTCGCGCTAAAAATTCAATAACCGCACTTCCAAACCCTCCTGTTTCCACATGATCCTCTAAAATGTAAATTTTTTTATGTCTCCGGACACACTCCAATAAAATGGCATTGTCAAGCGGTTTGATAAAACGAGCGTTAATAACCGTAAAAGAATAATGGGATAATTTTTCCGCAACGGCCATCGCAACGCTAATCCTATCACCCAAGGCTATCAAGCAAATATCGCTCCCCCATTGAATCACTTCGCTCTTCCCCAGTACGATATCAGTACAGTTGTTCTCTGCCAACACCGTCACGCTACGAGGATAACGGATACAGCACGGAGCACGAAAATGAATCGCTGCCCTAAGCATTTTACAAAGCTCACCGCCATCTTTTGGCTGCATAATGACAAGGTTTGGAACGCTCCTCAGAAACGCGATATCAAAAAGCCCATGGTGAGTCGGCCCATCTTGGGCACACAGTCCTGCCCGATCAATACCAATGATAATGGGTAAATTTTGTAAAGCTATGTCGTGGAAAATATTGTCAAACGCTCGTTGTAAAAAAGTGGAGTAAATCGCACATACCGGAATTAATCCCGCCTTCCCAAGTCCCGCCGCAAAGGTGATAGCATGTCCTTCCGCGATCCCGACATCGAAAAACCGATCCGGAAACTTTTGTCGAAAAGGATCGAGTCCCGTTCCCCGTGCCATCGCCGCCGTAATCGCCACAATCCGAGGATCTTTTTCCGCTAAATCACATAGCGTTTGTCCAAAAATTTCGGAGTACCCCATAAAAGATGATCGATCGGACGCGATACCATGGTTTTTCTCCGGATAATTTTCTGCGCTCGAATCCCCATGTCCCTTCTTTGTCTTGACATGTAACAATATGGGGCGCTTTTGCTGTTTACAAAATTTTAAAGCATCAACGAGATCTATCACACTATGCCCATCGACGGGACCAATGTAACGCAGATCATAGTATTCAAAAAATGAAGACGGCAGTAGAAATGCTTTAACTAGCCGCTTAATGCGGGATAATAAGCGGACCAATAGGTTACCAAACGGTAATTTTCGCAATCCATGTTTAAAAAAATCCTTCAAACGATTATAAATATTACTGCGCATGATCCCATTGAGATAGCGAGCAATGGAACCAACATTTTTAGCAATTGCATAGCCGTTGTCGTTGAGCACGACGATGAGCCGCGTTTTTCCAATATTATTGAGTGCCTCCAGAGTGAGTCCATTGGTCAACGCCGCATCGCCGAGAACGGCAATGACATGGTAATTTTGCCCCAAATGATCGCGCGCCACTGCGATACCGAGCGCACTGGAAAGGGCCGTTCCCGCATGGCCACAAAAAAAAATATCGTGAGAACTTTCCTGGGGCGAAGTAAATCCGGAAATACCGTTAGTTTGGCGGAGCATCGAAAATTTATCCCGACGACCGGTAAGGATCTTGTGCGCATAACACTGATGGGAAACATCGAAAATAATTTTATCCCGTGGAGAATCAAAAACCTCATGGAGTGCAATCGATAGCTCCACGACTCCGAGATTGGACGCCAAATGCCCCCCATTTGTCCGCGTCGTTTTCCCAATTAAATCGCGGATATTTTGTGCTATCTCAGTATATTTTTGATTTCTTTTTCTCTGATTAGAATTTTTTCCCATGACTTTTTTCGGATAAGTTAACAGCTACGGAGCCTAATCTTTTTCCATAACAAATCCAAGAAAAATATATCGTAAACCCATAACAATAAAAAAAATGGAAATTTTTGAAAATTTTTCTTGACATTGTAAAAATTCCGAATGGGAATACACGCATCATCAAATGGAGAAAAAAAATGAAAAATAAACACACTCAAAAAATATTAATGGGAATGACATTTTTGTCATTCGGTTCACATTCCAATGTCGCTCAAGCATTTTCTGTTAAACAAATGCTTAGCGAAAAACAGCCGTCTAAGGTAAATGAAAGTTGGAACTGTTTGGATAAAGGAAAAGTACTTTGGCGTCGACCAACCCAGCTTCGTTATGTAGCGCTATTTCAGCAAACGCACCCCGATATACTAATGGAGGAAATTGAAGAAGCCGTTATCAACAAGAACCCCGGGACGGTGCAGAAGATTTTACTTTTGAATCGTACTTCTCCTTTAGCTCCACTCGGTAACTTCGATAATAGCCAAAGAGATAAGTTAAATCAACTGCCTTTTATCGCCATTACTAATAACGATTACTTGAGTTTTGTCGCATTATTAACCGCAGAGTATCGTGACAACGGAGAAAAAAAACCACTTTGCGACATTAATTATGTGCATGATGGAATGACCCTTATTATGTGGGCAATACAAAACAAAGCAACGGAAATAGTCAATTTTCTTCTAACAGAAGGAGCCGATCTCTTGAAACCATGTCTAAAGGGAACACCCCTTCATATTGCTATTTCGCAAAATGATGTGAGTTTAACAACGATGATAATGGAAAAGTTAAATGGTCAACATCGCGTAACGAATATTCAACCACAAAATGTTAATCCCGCATATGTCTGCGATCAGCCGACTCAAAGACAACAATTCCTCAATCAAAAGGACGCTGATAACAAAACAGTTTTTTGCACCGCAAGTGAAAAATTTTTAGAAGGCGAACTTTCTATCTCTATATTTACCAATATTTTTGCATATGTTAGAGACTATAGCCCCCATAACATTGACACTGGAGAATTGTCATCAAATCTTCAAGAAATTGAAAAAAGATTACAAACCGATGCAAAATGGTATCGTGTGAGGAAAAATTTTTCAATAAATGAAAAAGACAGAAAGTCTATGTTGCAAATGATTAAAGATATGTTTGATCACATGATAAATTTCATATAAGATCCTGAAGAATATTTACTGGAAAATTTTCTTATAACTTTTTTGACTATTTTTTAAGCTTTCCATAATGGTCAGAAAAAAAGTCAAAGGCCCGCCCGGCGCTTCGCGCCGGGCGGAAATTTACTCCTAAGGAGCCCCCGCGGCGAAGCCGCGGGGGCTCCTGCAAGGAGATCACGGAGTCTATGGCTCCTTTGCGGGGTAGGGGGCAGCGCCCCATGGAAAACATAAAATTCAGCCAGCGGAGGCAATGGCTATAAAACTTTCCGCAATCAAAGAAGCACCGCCGATGAGACCGCCCGTAATGTCCGGTTGCGTGAGGAGATCCGACGCATTGTCCGGCTTCATGGAGCCGCCGTACAAAATATGAATCGCCTGCCCTTTTTCGCCAAATTGTTTTTGCAGCAGCTCGCGGATAAATCGATGGACTTCCTGCGCCATTTCTGGAGTGGCTGTTTTCCCAGTTCCAATCGCCCAAACCGGCTCGTAGGCAATGACCAGATTGCTATCCATAATACCTGCCAGCGCCCGCGAAATTTGCGCATCAATGACTGCCAATGTCCGATCGGATTCGCGCTCGCTAAGCGTTTCGCCGACACATAAAATCGGTATCAATTGAAAAGCCTGGGCCGCTTGAATCTTTTGATGGATTTGTTCATCGGTTTCGTGAAAAATTGCCCGTCGTTCACTATGGCCGACAATTACATATTGCACATCCAAATCTCTGAGCATCGACGCTGAAATTTCGCCCGTAAATGCTCCTTCTTTTTCAAAATATAGATTCTGGGCGCCTACCGCAATACCCGTATTTTTTAACAACGTTGCGCAGCGATCCAAACTCGTAAACGGTGGACACACAGCAACACCGACTCTCGATGGAATACCACTCTTTAAATCGACGATTTTTTTTACCAAATCCGCCGATTGCGATGGTGTTTTATTCATTTTCCAATTCCCAACAATTAAATATTTCCTTTCCATATTTATAAAAAATTAAACAAATTTTCTTAAATTTCCCCAGAGATGCTCCAGTGCTACCGGCAGCGTCTTGGTATCCGCAATGACGGGCATGAAATTCGTATCGCCATTCCAGCGCGGAACTAAATGGCAATGCAAATGTCTCGGAATACCGGCACCGGCTGCCGCTCCGAGATTAATTCCAATATTGATTCCATCTGGATTTAACGCTTTTTGTAAAATATCCGCAGCACGAACAACCGTTTGAAAAAAATCAGCATGCTCCTCAACCGTTAGTTGCTGCAATCCCTGAATCTCGCGGCACGGTAAGACGAGTAGATGCCCCGCATTGTAGGGATATTTATTTAAAATAACAAAACTCAGCGGCGTTTTCAATAATAGGAGCGATTTTTTTTCGTCTGGATCATTTAAAATTGCTAAAAAAGGGTTATAACTTTCCGGATCTTTGGGGGTATCAATGTAATCGACGCGCCAATGGGCATATAAAAATTTCATGGACCATTTATAGGGAGTATTAAAAAAAAGCCAATATATATCTTGACAGGATAAAAACTTTTCAAAAGAATCGGAGTAGTTGATTTAATAGCCATGACCAAAACAAAGGAAGAAATTCGAGAGCTTGTCCGAGAAATTATCGCCGAAATTGCTCCCGATGAGGACATCAGTGATTTAGAAACAGCCGTTCCCTTGCGCGAACAGCTGGATTTGGACTCCATGGATTTCTTGGATATTGTCATGGAATTGCGCAAACGGTATGCCATCGATGTTCCTGAGGCGGATTATCCTCGTTTGGAATCGCTGGATAGCTGTGCCAATTACCTTGCCGATAAATTTTGAAGTACGGCCAGCTTTTGGGGCAGATTTGTTCCGAGGATATAATGAAAAGAAAAAATGGACTTTATTGATCCGGGTTGCTTGTTTTATTACGGAAAAAATTGTGTTATATCCCCATTTTAAGTTTGCAGTCACCCATCGCGATGGATTAAGCCGGGCGCGTTGCGGTCTATTGACAACACCCCATGGCATTCTAGAAACCCCTACCTTCATATTCTGCGCAACAAAAGGAGCAATGAAATCGGTTACGACGCAGCAAATGGAAGAGGCCGGAGCGGAAATTATTCTCTCCAATACCTACCATCTCCTCCTCCAGCCGGGGCCCGATCGCGTTGCCGAACTCGGCGGACTTCATAGGATGCTCCATTGGAATCGCCCGATGTTGACCGATTCCGGAGGTTTTCAGATTTTTAGTCTCGGCCATGGCGGTGTAGCTAATGAAATTAAGGGTAAACGCAACTGTAGCATTCCCAAAACACTCCTCAAAATCGACGAAGGTGGAGCACAATTTCGTTCCTATGTCGATGGGCGCACCTACGATTTGACTCCGGAAAAATCGATCGAAGTTCAACAAAAATTAGGCGCAGATCTTATCCTCGTCTTGGACGAATGTACCCCCTTTCATAGCTCCAAACACTACACGGAATGTTCCATGGAACGCAGCCATCGCTGGGCATTGCGTAGTTTTCAACAATTTTCCCAAAACAATGATTATCGTCAGGCACTTTACGGCATCGTGCAGGGGGGAATTTATGAAGATTTGCGCAGACGTAGCGGAAATTTTATCGCTGAACAGGATTTTTTTGGCCAAGCGATTGGTGGGAGCTTGGGCGGAGATCGGACACAAATGCACGATATCGTTGCCATGGCCTGTCAATATATTCGCGAAGATCATCCTACCCATCTCCTGGGAATCGGTGGAATTTCCGACATTTGGAACGGCGTTGCGAATGGAATCGACACCTTCGATTGTGTCCATCCGACACGGCTCGCACGGCACGGAGGTGCCCTAACTTTCCCCCAAGAAAACGATGGGAAAGAATTCTTTAACCTTAAAAATGCGCGCTTTGTAAACGATTTAGAGCCCATTGATCAAAATTGCTCATGTTATTGTTGCCAAAATTTTTCCCGCGCCTATGTTCATTATCTCTTCAAAGCGCGGGAAATGCTTGGTGGACAGCTTCTGACGATCCACAATGTGGCATTTATGGTGCGTTTAGCGAAGAAAATTCGGAATTCAATTCGAGATGGGAGTTTTAAAAAAGCGATGTATTTTTACAGGGGCCCTTAGACTCAGGAAAATCTGGAGGCGGTCTCGTCTGCAATTATCCGAATATTTTATGTTTTTTTATGTACTTCTGCGGGCACGAGTATCTCGCTGCATCGATTACTGTGCTGTGATTTTTAAATTCTATATCAAAAATCATAATTTTGCTAAAACGGATTTTGCTATCCTCAGTGAATATTGGCTGGATTCTCCCTTCGCAATCAGTAAGCGTTATTTGCAACTCAAGCTGGAACCGGATCTCTATCAGTATGGAGAAACACCTTTGTTAACCATCGAAAAAATAGCCAAACAAGCCAATATCACGGAACGGGACTGCGTTTTTGAACTCGGTTGCGGAACGGGGCGCTGCGCGTTTTGGCTCGCCTATTTTACCGGATGTCGCATCGTCGGTATTGAACAAATTCCCGATTTCGTCAACTTTTCTGGCAAACTCGTGGAGAAAAATGATTTTTTAAAGGGAAAAATTAATTTCATCGAGGGAAATTTTCTATCGGCTGACCTCAGTCCGGCTACGGTTATTTACTGCTATGGAACAAAATTGACCAATGCCCAGATCGAAGCACTCATTCTCAATCTCGATAAAGTACGGCCTGGAACAATCGTGATTACGGTCAGCTTCCACCTTAATGAAATCATTTCTTTGAGCAAAAATCAAGCCATCTTGAAAAAACGTTTTCTCTTTATTTCAAAATTTGATGCCGAATTTTTTTGGGGACAAGCTACGGTATTTGTTCAAAAAGTCCTCGTCTGAAAGTATGGGACACTGCCCCCCGCGGCGAAGCCGCGGGGGAAAAGGCCCGCGATCCCGAAGGGATCCGGGCAACAAAGTTGCCCGTTCTCGTCGCTTCGCGACGAGAGCGGGCCTTTTCCCAGCCCCGGGCAACGCCCGGGGCTGGGGTGAAAAGAGATCGATATATAAATCTTCTTTTACGCATGGGGGTGAGCTTTGCGGTAAGCCCGTTGTAATGCGGCGGAATTGACATGGGTATAAATCTGTGTCGTACTCAGGTTAGCATGGCCAAGCAATTCTTGAACAAGTCGCAAATCGGCACCGTTATTGAGCATATGGGTTGCGTAGCTATGGCGCAATTTATGAGGGCTAATATCCCTGGGAAGGTTGCTTTGTTGGAGGTAAAATTTCAGGCGATTTTGGACCTGGCGCGGCGTGAGATGACCGCCCTGTTCATTGACAATGACAAACATAGTCGGAGAAAAACTCCCGCCAATAGTGGCGATAAACTGTTCTAAAGCTCGGATAGAATAGCTACCGATGGGACAAATACGCTCCCGATTGCCTTTCCCGATGATCTTTACCGAACATTGCCCAAAATCGACATCGCCGTAGCGCAGGGAAAGCAATTCGCTCAACCGCATACCGCTGTTATACAGTAATTCGAGAATGAGCGTATCGCGCAAGTACAGAAACTGGGATATTTTCTCATCTAGGAACAATTTTTTCGGCTGACTGAGGAGTAAAGCCATGTCATTGGGGGATAAAATTTTTGGCAATGTTTTTTCTTTTTTGGGTACCGACAAGGACTTAAATGGATTTTTTTCAATAATTTGATATTTTTTCAAAAAAATGAAGAGTGATTTCAATCCTGAGAGGCGATTCTGGACGGTAGATTTTTTATATTTTCGGAGTAATTCGATCAAATATTGGCGGACGGTAAATTCATCCACATCATTCCAGCATCGAATGGATGTATATTTCAAGAGAAAGGCGATAAATTTCTCAATGGACGTCACATAACTCTCCAGGGTATGTTTTGAAAGTTGACGTTCGATTTCGATCGACTGGATAAAATCGGCGTAATGAAATTCAATTGCCATAGGGTTAGGCATAAAAGTTGGAATATAATTGCATTTTCGAAATTGACGACCCTCTAATTTTTCATCCTATTTTATTATGGCGAGTCCAGAAGATCGAGTGGAAGAAAATGTTCCGGGAAAATTTTACGTC
The DNA here is from genome assembly GCA_031270475.1 of Puniceicoccales bacterium. Classification (GTDB taxonomy): domain Bacteria; phylum Verrucomicrobiota; class Verrucomicrobiia; order Opitutales; family LL51; genus LL51. The sequence continues at coordinate 29,664 of JAISXO010000046.1, forward strand.
GATGATCAGTGTATCGACTGTGATATGTGTCGCAATTTGGCACCGGATTTTTTTGGTACAACACCGGAAGGTAATTCCTTTGTAAAAAAACAACCGATTACGCCTGAGGAAATTGCGCTTTGTCGAGAAGCCATGGAGGGTTGTCCCGTTGAAGCCATTGGCGACGACGGTGGGGAGTAGTTTAAGCTGTCGAACCGTTCGTTTTGATGGCTACCAATAATAAGTATCTACATTATCAAGTATCCTTCCGCCGACTCCATCTTCGCCGAGAATAGCCTCAATACTAGAAGTTTCTCCGTTCTCAGTTGATAATTTGTTGTCAATCGTTTTGAACCAACGGACTTGACCATCCAGGAATCCAATAAAGCCGCCATCCGTTCCCCATACGCCATCCTTGGACCAGGTTCCGTTTTCCTTATCCAATCCGCGGGAATAGGCAATAGGTGTCGTCGATTGATTGACCTCCTTTGTAATATTCCCAACCAATACCACGCTAAGCTTCTTATCCGGTTCCCAGGCATGCTTATATTCTCCTTCTTCGTCGATGGGCCATATATTTTCGCGCATAACAGCCGCTGCCTGAGAGTCGCCGGGAAAAACAAATAGGTTGGCATTATTTAATTCACCTTCCTCTGCAAATCTTTCAGCTAATTCGAGACTCGAGTCTGCATAGGGAATAAAGCCATTGTTCTGGTAATAGCGACAATAGGTTTCGGCGATTTGTTTCATTGCAGCTCGTGCTTTCGATTTACGAGCTTCCGCAAAAACTTTCTGCGATGCCGGTATAATAATCGACATCAGTATGGCAATAATACTCACCACAATGATCAACTCGATCAATGTAAATCCTAATTTTTTAACAATCTTCATAATGTTTCACCGTTCACCTATTTCGCCCCGTTGATAATTACCGCATCAGGAGGAATTGCCTCCATAAAATCGCTCGTCTGATGAGTCATATCGGATGCCATTAATTTATCATACACATTTTCGAACCATTTTACTTTCCCGTCTAAAAATGCGATAAATCCACCTTTTTTTCCAAAAACACCGTCCTTTGACCACTCTCCACTTCCTTCCAAGCCACGGGTAAAGGCAATGGGCGTTGTATTGGGCTGGGCAGAATCAGGTATACCAAGAATAATATTTACACTAAAGCTGTTAGCATCCCAAGGGTTTGACCAACAATCCGCGTCCGATTGGCCATCTCCATGAACAATTGTATTCTTTTTTACTTTATTAATTGATTGGGCCAACGAATCCGATGAAAAAACATAGCAATTGGGATCATTTAAAAGCCCTTCTCGAGCCAAAAGCAAAGAAAAATCATAGATATTGTAAATTTCATCGAGATTGAAATCTCCCTTGTCTTCGCGGTACATAAGATAAGCATCAGCAATCTTTTTCATGCAATTTTGAGCATTACTCTTCCGAGAACGATCCATGACACCGCTAATCGAAGGCAAAACAAATGCCATTAAGGCACCTATAATTGCAATAACAATAATCAACTCAATTAATGTAAATCCTCTCTCTTTTCCCATTTTATTCCCCTATTTGATATCATTTAAACTACAGGCCTTCACCAGCACCACCACTTTCTTCAATATCTCTTCCAGCACCATTTCCATTACCATCTCTATTACTATTACCATTGGCGGTCAAAATTGTGGCTGTATTTGGGATTGCCTCTTCAATCCTATTCGTCGTTCCAGTTCCTCCCCAGACCATCAATTTACCATCATCGTTTCTCCCGAGGTCTTCGAACCACTCCACATGTCCATCGAGAAAGGCAATATATCCTCCTTTGTCGCCATAAACGCCGGTCTTTGGCCATTTGGCGAGGCCAGTGCTATCCGTTTCTGGATACCCCCGCGTGAATGCAATGGGTGTCGTCGATAACGGGGCATCTATGGGGACATTATCGATAAGATAGACACTAAATTCCTCGGGATCGGTATCATTCCAAGCCTGGTTATCCGTCAAATCTGCGGTAACGATTGATTTTTTCGTGACTTTGCTCGCACCACTATCACCGGAAAAAGTATACATATTGGGATCATTTAAATAGCCCGCCTTAGCTAGCACTAAAGCCCATTCCAATCCGTCTTTATTTTCCAGACAAATATTGCGTCCGTTGACATCGTCGTTGCAATACTGACTGTAGGCCATGGCAATCTGCTTGAGGCAATTGGCACCCTTTGCCCGACGCGCATTTTCCAGCACTTTACTTACCGCCGGTATTAACAGTGACATCAAAATACCAATGATTACAATCGCAATTAATAACTCAATTAGCGTAAATCCTTTTCTTCCCCTCGCTTCATCCATAATTATGCTATCCATTATTACATTTTTCATAGGGAGTCAATAAAATAAATACAAAATTATAAAATAAAAAATTGTTTAGGATTTTTTCGATCGCTTCAACAAAAATAGATCCAATGCTCGCGAATAATTGCCATCGGTCTGAATATTTAGCAAATCAATGTTGGAACGCTTTAAACGCTCTTGAAAAATTTCATCGTAGCGCCTCCTATTGCTCGCATAGCCATTTTGAAATTTTTGTTTACTGGTATTAATTTCTAAAATTTCTCCAGTTTCCGCATCTTCAAAAACTACTAATCCCACGTTTGGCAAAACACGCTCCCTCAAATCATCAATCTTTAAACACACTAAATCATGGCGCCGATTGGTAATCTCAAGGGCATCGGTTAAATGTTTGATGCTCTGAATCTTGGGCTGAAGAAAATCACTTAATAAAAAGACAATTGCCCGCTTCTTGAGCATGTTATTGATGTATTTGATGACATTGATGAGTTGTGTACCTTTCGATCGAGGTTCGAAAAAAAGCAGATCGCGGATAATGCGCAAAATATGTTTTCGTCCCTTTGCCGGCGGAACGAATTTTTCTATTCGATCGGAAAATAATAATAACCCAACTTTATCGTTATTCCGTGTGGCTGAAAATGCCAGTAAACTGGAAAGCTCCGTCAAAACTTCCCGCTTGCTAAAAAAAATACTCCCGAAATCCAACGAAGCACTGACGTCTACAACTAATAAAACCGTTAGCTCCCGGTCTTCTCGGAACTTCTTGATAAACGGACGATTCATCTTCGCCGTAATATTCCAGTCAATGGAGCGCACATCATCTCCGGCGATGTACTCGCGTACCTCCTCAAAATCAATCCCTTGCCCCTTAAAAATACTGCGATAGGATCCCATCAAATGCTCATCGAGGAGGCGATTTGTTCGGATCTCCAGCTGGCGAACCCGCTTCAAAACGTTGCGCGTAATCTCCGATTGCATATCCATAGCCAAAATCAGGGAACGGGAACGGTATTCAAAATTTTCGAAACAATTGATTCGGAACTAATATTCTCCGCTTCCGCCTCGTAAGTGACGACGATACGGTGACGCAAAACATCCATGGCAATTGACTTGACGTCTTGTGGAGTAACATAGCCCCGTCCCTGTAAAAATGCCCAGGCTCGGGAAGCCATCGCCAGCGAAATTGTCGCCCGAGGTGATGCTCCAAACTCAATGAAATTATCCATTGAAAGCCCAAAATCGCTGGGTTTACGCGTTGCCAAAACAATCTTTACGATGTAATCACAAATTTTTTCATCCATATACATTTCATCGAGCAATTGCCGCGAAGCCAAAATCGTATCGGGATTAATGACGGCACGGACGTCCACATTGGGTCGACTCTTCCCCATAGCGCGAAGGATTTGTTTTTCCTGTTCCATGTCGGGATAATCGATGCTCAATTTCATTAAAAAACGATCCACCTGGGCTTCGGGAAGCGGGTAGGTTCCCTCCTGATCAATGGGGTTTTGCGTTGCGAAAACGATGAAAGGTGAAGGTAAAGGATGAGTTTGATCGGCAATGGTAACCTGTTTTTCCTGCATGGCTTCAAGGAGCGCACTCTGTACTTTCGCCGGCGAACGATTAATCTCATCGGCGAGGACGATATTGGCAAAAATAGGCCCTTTTTTTACATCAAAGGAAGCTTCCCTTTGGTTATAAATCTGCGTCCCAATGATATCGGCAGGCAGGAGATCGGGCGTAAACTGGATTCGTCGAAAGTCGGCTCGAATCGTTGCAGCCAATGTCTTAACGGTCAAAGTTTTAGCAAGACCGGGAACACCTTCGAGAAGAATGTGGCCATTGGCCAAGAATCCGACGATCATGCGATCAACCATATATCGTTGACCGACAATGACGCGACCCATCTCATCACGCAAAAGTGAGACCCAACTGGAAGCCTCACGAATTCTATTATTAAGTTCGGCTAAATTGTCAGACATAATCTATTCGCTCTTATAACGGTTCCTTCCAAAAGGTAAATAATAAATTTTAGTGGAAACGAAAAGATTCAGGAAAAAAATTATTTGGGTAGCAAGCTAAAGTCAATTATCATTTGGCAAATCGAAAATTAATTCTTTACCCGATTGATCATGTTCTGCGAAATAAGCGAGCGTCGATTTTCCCTTATTTTCTGGCATCGATTTCCATTCATTTATGGCATCCTTTTGATAGTCTTTTAGGATCTTTGCCTCTAATTTTTCACTGATGTTCGCTTCTAACATGTTTAAAAAATTTTGAACCTGCTCGCTATTTTTCTCACGATCCTTTATGTCGGCAATAAATTTAGCTAGCATAGTCAACCCTTGCTTTGAAAGCCAACTGAAGGGATGACTGAAACCCTTTCGGCATAATATTTTGTGAATTCTTAACAAGCGATGAAACCATATTGGCAATTGAAGTAATTTTTTCATTAAAATCATTTTCTTTTGTTGGCTTTTCCAAACCTAATATTACTTTTTTTACATATTGCATACCGTGAGCAACCATATTTCCGAAACCACCAGTACTAAAGCTTTCAAGTTTTACAAAAGTTCGATTCCGCTCAAATCCTGTTTCTTGGGCGGAAAGTTTTCCAAATAACAAGGTATTTCCACCGTAGGGCAATTTTTCTTCTCTTTCAGCTTCAGCAGATTGTCCTTTTGGGTAAGCATCAAATCCCATTTGTGTAGCCTTGCTATTCGGAAAGGGTTGTAAATGGGAACTGTCGATACGGATAGAGAAAGTTCCCTGGAGCGCGCGTTGATAATGGATCCCCATGTTTATATTTCTTCGACCGACCGTTACGCTTCTCCAGTTTCCGGAGAATCCATTGCTCGCTATTTATCATTAATTGATAATCCCGACAGTTCTGTTCCAAACCCTATCGGAGTTACAAGCAATTTTTTGACAGATGGTGATGGCGAAGTACTTAGTTATTGCCTCATCGGAGGATTGTCGGACAATATTTATTTGGAAACAACACCCATTGCATTTACTCGTGGACTTAAAGAAAATGGTCTTTGGGATGAAAAAGCGGGCCTATATGGATTTAGGGGAGGGATTTGTGGCTTTTGCGGATGGACATGTAACATGGTTTGATGGTAGTAAACCGGCAAAAATTTTGAAATGGAATCAATCAGGCTATATCAATAATATCAGGGAAACAGTACCAAATGAAGCTTATATTAGCGCTGGATGGAATTTAAAGACCGATTTGAGAAGTGATCGGGACGGTTCACTGATTATACTTTAATCCATACCAAGAGATAGGTGTAGATCAATAAGAATTTTAATAAGAAATTACCAAAAATAGGTAGAACTGTTTTTCATCTTTGGAGGAAAGTCGATATCTATTAGGTTATTTTTTTATAATTTCTAAAAAATAAAAAAATTTATATTTTCCTCTTGACACGATTAATTTACAACGCAGCAACGCGTAAAGAGTAAAAGTAAATCCTTTACATTAGTTGAAATTGTTTTTACTATTTCCGCCATCGGCATTTTACTAGCGATTCTTCTGTCGGCAATGAATGCCATAAAACTCAGAGCACAAAAGGTAAAGGACCAATCCAATTTGCAAAAAATCGCCGAGGGTTGGAAAACCTATACCGTCGATAAAAACTTTGGAGTTTTTTTTGGTGAGCATATGGAATTTGTACATCGTTTGTCGGGAGGTGGTCCTGGTTGGGAAAGTCAAGAAAAATGTATTATCAATGATCCCTATGTTTATATCTCTCCGAACGATAAATATGCTTCAAAAATTGTAAAAGAGGAAATCAATGGTCCGGGAGGTAATGAGGCTGCTTATTTTGGTACGTATACGGGGGGCAGAAATGATATTGCGAATGAAACTGCTATTTCATTCAGTTATTGTCTCATTTCCGGCCTGTCTGTATCGGTACCTCTCGGCCAGTACACCCGTAGCTTTTTTCCGCGGCCTCAAGGCAAATGGCAAATGGCATTCCAAGTATGGTCTTTACGGCGATAAAGATGGTTATGTTGCGTACTGTGACGGCCATGTAACTTGGTTCGATGGAAGTAAACCAGCAAAATTTTTACACTGGAACGGCCAAGAATATACTTCCGATATCCGCTGTACCTTACCGAGTAACGCATTCATTTCCAGCGGATACTTGATGAAAACAAACATCATAGATAACGACGGCTCACCGCTGCCCATTCAACACGCTGGCGTTGGTGATTCTGCTTCTTAGCCCTGTAAGAATTTCGATATTTGTCAATTTTTTTTAAATAATTAACGATTACGATGGGCGAGAAAACGCTCCGTTTCGCGCATTTCAGTACGCTTGCGGAGATTCTGGCGCTTGTCGTAGAGCTTTTTACCCTTACAAAGGGCAAATTGGATCTTTACTAACCCATGGGAAATATACATTTTAAGCGGAATTGCCGAAAATCCTTCCCTTTCAATGGCATTTCGAATTTTCCTGATTTCACGCCGATGGAGCAGCAAAAAACGTTGACGTTTTGCTTCGTGATTTTCCAAATTACCAAAAGCGTATTCATCGATTTGAGCATTAAAAAGGACGAGAGCTCCTTTTCGATCGGTACGTACGAAAGCCTCTTTTATTTGTGCATTTCCCAGCTTAATTGACTTTACCTCCGTTCCTCGAAGAACAATGCCCGCATCAAAAATATCTCCAACGACGTAATCATGGAAAGCTTTTTTATTTTTTATTTCAATGGCAGTCGAATGTTTGATCATGGGATATGAGCATAACCAATCCCAATTGAGAGTCAAAACTACTTCTTTTGGGGGACTTCGAAATTAATCTTTCCCTCGATAATTTCACGGAGAGCAATATCCTCCGGCTCCAGTTTTTCCAGTGAATAAATCAGAGGCCGTTCGCCAAATTTTAATTGTCGGACACGCTTCGAAATAATATTAATTAAAATCATCGGGTCCTGAATAATATTTTGAGCCGCTGCTAAATAATCATTTCTCATAATTGGATACTATCGATAGGGACCATTTCCGTGATCTTTGAGAAAAAGTCAAGTTTTTTGGAATATTTTGTTGATTTTGGAATTTCCATCCCTTGAATAGAATTCAATGATTCTTGAGGAAGAGGATGATGAAGAGGTGGTAAATGATATTCCCAAGGGAGGGAATCATTTATCCATGATCCAGAAAAAATTTTTAGAGGAACGGAAAATTTTTCTGTGGGGTTCCGTAGATGATCGTTCTGCAAAGGATATTACAGAAAAGTTGCTCTATCTCGAATTGACGGATCCTGGGGAAAAAATTCAATTTTTTATCAATACGCCAGGAGGTTCGATTACGGCAGGAATGGCAATTTACGACACGATGAAGTTAATTGTATCTCCCATTGAAGTGATCGTTATGGGATTAGCAGCGAGCATGGGATCGATTATACTATGTGGTCCTCAAAAAGGCAATCGCTTACTTTATCCCAATGCGCGGGTACTCATTCATCAGCCGCTCATTTCGGGGCGGTTTTATGCCCAGGCAATTGATATTGGCATTCAGGCGGAGGAAATGGAAAAGACTCGGGCCGAGATGAATCGCATTCTTGCCGAAGCTTCGGGACAGCCTTTGGAAAAAATTCAAAGGGATACGGATCGCGATTTCTACATGAATGCCCAGGAGGCAATTGCCTATGGGTTAGCAGATGCGATTGTGGAGAAAATTTGGTAATTTTTTAATAAGGAAAGAAATATGAAGAAATTAGTTGCTCTTTTATGTGTTGTTGGTGTGGGTTATTTGTCTGCCCTAGATTCCGGGAAGACGGCTTCAGATTCCGGGAAGGTGTCGCTGTCGGCATCGTTGCCATTCAAGGATATAGCGATCGTGCATACTTCGCGAATCAAGGATAAGTACTATAAGGTCAAGGAACTCAATGATATTTTGGGGAAGAATATCGATGCCGTGCAAAAAGAATTATTATCGATGGCAAGCGATTTTGATAAAACAAGAAAGGAATACCAGGAATTGATCGATAGATCGGAAAATCCGGCATTGACCGAAGAAGCTAAAAAGAAGGTTAAAACGGAAGCGGAAGATAAATTGATAGCACTGAAACAAAAGGAAAATGCTATCCTAGATTTTAAAACGAATTCTGAAAACCGCATCTCTAAATTGAGCTCGGAGGAGGGGGCTAAAATTGTGACGATGATTCGACAAAAAATTGAGAATATTGCTAAGACACAGGGGATTCTATGCGTGTTAGATAGCGATAGTCCGGGTGTGTTATATGGAGAGGATAGTTTGGATATAACGGATAATGTCATTGGGGCGTTGAATGCGGATCAGCCGAAACCAGTAACGTCGTCTTCAACGGCATCTGCAAAGAACTGATGAATATTGCAAATTACGTAACATTATCACGTATCCCATTGCTTTTTATCGTCGTTGCGCTGATGTATTTTCGGATACCATTTGGTTCGACTCTTTGTTTTTTTGTGTATTTGCTCGCGGCGTTGAGTGATTGGTTGGATGGTTATCTCGCCCGACGCTGCGACATGGTTTCCACATTTGGCAAATTTATGGATGCTTTGACCGATAAAATTTTTATGATCGGGTTATTTGTGGCCATTCTTGTACTGGGAATACTGCCACAATGGGCGCTATTTTTTGTGCTAATCATCATTGGTCGGGAATTTTTGGTGACCGGAGTACGATTGGTAGCATCAAGTCGCGGCATCGTATTGGTTGCGGAACGTACGGGAAAATTTAAAACGGTTATGCAAGTTGTAACGATTGGTTTTTTCATACTTTGGCGAATGATTATACAAGATCTTACATTTTTTCCGGATTGGTTTGGGGAATTGATCTACGAAGTTGCGTTAATTTTATTTTGGGTTTCGACCTATTTGACGATTTCCTCGGGTTGCTATTATATTAGGCGCTACCAATATTTATTTGATGATCAAAAGGAGGACAAATGACCCGTATTTTGCGCGCATTACCGACGAAATTTGTACTCAATGTCGCGACATTAGGCGCACTCGGACGTAGTCGTTTTGCCCCGGGAACATTGGGTTCTTTGGCTGGAATTATTTGGTATACGGTTGGGTTTTGGCATGTAACATTCTTTCAATTTGCCCTCGGATTTTGTGCTTCGGCCTTTGTTGGGACCCTATTTTGCGGGGAAGCCGAATATCGCCTGCAGAAGAAAGATCCGTCCTGTGTAATTTTGGATGAGTTTTTAGCGATGCCTCTCTGTTACTGGGGAATTGAGCGATTTGCGAGTCAAGTCGTTCTATGGAAAATTTTGATCTATGGGTTTTTATTGTTTCGGATTTTTGATATGCTCAAACCCTTTGGAATTCGTTCATTGGAGCGGTTTCAAGGTGGAGCCGGAATCATGCTCGATGATATTGCTGCCGCTTTGATGACTTGTATCGTGCTTCATATAACGGTTCCTCTTGTTTTCACCTAAGCGTTCAAGATTTTTCGAGTCACTCCACAAAAAATTATATTTTTTTAAATTTAGTATTTGACTAAAAATTTACCCCAATATAATGCAGGACGTATGGATGGTGAAAGGAAGCAGCCTAATGGGATGTTAGGTGTGGTATTATTGGTTTTTAGTTTATTGCTATCGGGTTGTGGCGTGGTGACATTATTCAATAACCTGGAGGAAAAAGAGGCCAATGAAATGATCGCTATATTGAAACAATATGGCGTTTCGGCGACAAAAATAATTGGAAAGGAGAGCTGTGCGTTATCCGTTCCAAGTGGAAGTTTTTCAATTGCGATCGACCTATTGAATGCTCAAGGGTATCCTTTACCGAAATATCAGACATTGGGAGATGTTTTCAAAAAATCGGGTCTCGTTTCTTCGCCATTGGAAGAGCGGGTACGATTCATGAATGCGCTTGCGGAGAGTATTGCGCTAACATTGAGTAAGGTTCCCGGCGTATTAAAGTCACGGGTCCATATCGTTTTGCCAGAAAATGATCCTTATGCGGAAAAGGTTATACCATCATCGGCGGCCGTTTTCCTGGCGTACCGATCCGATTCGATGGTTGAAGATTATGTGCGCGATATTAAATATCTGGTGACGAATAGCATTGAGGGATTGGAGTTCGACAAAGTGACGGTCGCATTATTCCCGGTGACGTTGCCGCCTCTACCGAAAGCGTTGGGCAAAAGCGATACCTTATTTTCCATAGCCGGTATCGAAATGACGGAAGGTTCAAAGATGCAATTTTTTGTAATCATAGGGATATTGATTGCAACCATCGCGGCTTTCTTGGGAGCCATGGCGTTTATATTAATATCGGCGAAGCGTAAAAAGAAAGGAAAAGAAGTTAAGGTAGAAAATTTAGCGGAGGCGGCGGATACTCTACCCTCCGAAGGTGCTGTGGGAGAAGAAACATTGGATGGCGAATCATCCGGTACTTCGAGCTGAAGAGTGAAAGGATAAAGAGTTTTTTAGCAGGGATGGATGAAAATGGAAACGGTGGCATATATTTCAGATTTGTTACGCAGCAATATGCGTTTATTTTCGGCGATCTATGATTTTAACAATGGAATGATCGATTACATGCATGGGGATTTTGTTCCCGGAATATTATCTGAGAAATTCGTTAAACCTCTGATGCAGTCAACCTATCGCGGAAAATTTTTGGAGTATATTCGTCAATTGCTAGGAATTGAAAATCAAGGATGGTATAATTTTTCGGACCCGCGCTATTTCCTTTGCCTATTGTCAGCGGAGGAAATTCATCGCATTATTTGTTACATTGGCGGTATTTGTTTTTCAGAGCAGATTCGAAAGATTATCTGGGGCCGCGAGCTAATAAAAATTAAAGGAACTATCGGCAATGACGCCTATCTCTTTTCGATTCGCAGCGCATCTTTAATGCTAAAGGCGGAGGCCGCAGAAAGTTTCCGCACGGAGGGATCGACGCTCGTAGAAAGTATTTTTAATACGGGAAAGACGATTATTGAAATGGGGTTAGCAGGCATACCGCAAGAGATCGCCCAGCGCTTTATTTTAAAATTTCCGAAGAATTTTGGATGGGAATTTAATCAGAGGGTCAATGATCCGCAGTACTATTTTGAGTTTATAAAAAAAGTTGTAAAACGTGCCCTTGCGGAAAGTACTAGCATTGCCGTTTCCATAATAAAGGCCTAACTATGTTACACATTAGCAGAGAAAGATTTCAGTTGTTACCGGAAGGAAAGGTGCTCAAGCGGGAAGATTATTGTGCTTACCTGGAAGCCGAAAATGCCATCAATCACGCCTATCAGGAAAATAATAAACTCATCCAACACGCGAGCCAGCTTTGCAATAAGCTCGTTGCGGATACCAATACCAAAATTACGACACTCGTCGGTGCAGTTAATGCTCGGGCACAAGAATTGATCGACAGGGCTAATCAGAGCGCTGAAAAGATTATCCAAGAAGCGAATGAAAAGAGTCAGAAGATTTTAGATGAAGCCCTTGATAAGCGGGAACAAATTTTTGAAGAAGCTAAAAAATACTACGAAGATGAAGCCAAGCGCGGCTATGAAGACGGTTACGCGACCGGTAAAACGGAAATGGCTAAGCAACTCGCCGAACTCTCCGTAAAAAGCGCCGATAATGTAAAGTATTTGGAGAGCAGTATCGCGGGACTCGTGGTAAAGGCCTTGCAGCGCATTATCGGAGAGGTCGATCGCCGGGAGCTGATTGTAAATGTCGTTCGCCAGGCATTGAAAGCCGTAAAAAATCAACAGGAAGCCATTCTAAAAGTTTCACCCCAAGATTCCCAGGCGGTACGCGATAATTTGAAAGAAATTTTATCCGACGGTATTGTTGACTACTTGGAGGTAATAGCCGATTCACGGCTAAAACCGGGGACCTGTATTTTGGAGACCGATCTGGGCGTTATCGATGCCAGTTTAGATATTCAATTGGAAGCAATTATTGGGGCATTCAAAAAAGTAATGTCTAAGGACAGTGTAGCTACGATCCAAGATGATGCATCGGAGGGAAAAGAAAGTACGGCCGAAGAAGATTTAGAAAAAACATCTCTAGAAAAGGAAGAAAATAACGCAACCGAAACGGAAGAGGCCGGAGTAAAGGATTCCGGTGAAGCAACGGAAAAGGAAGAAATCTAGGAGAATAATGAAAAAGAAAACTTCAGTGATCAATTCGAATCCATTTGGCCAGGTAGCGGCGACGCTCGACCAACTCCTCGAAGAAACTAAAACCGTTAAAACAAAGGGGAAAGTAATCCAAGTCGTCGGAACCATTATAAAGGCAATGGTTCCCAATGTTAAGGTTGGTGAGCTCTGTATTTTGCGTACGCCATGGGAGGATACGGAGGTTTGGACAGAAGTAGTTGGCTTCGAAAAACAGGCAGCGATTTTGACTCCTCTCGGCGAACTCATGGGTGTTTCTTCGGCAACGGAGGTAGTTCCGACGGGTGATGTGCATAAGGTTGGGGTCGGTGACGATTTATTGGGACGGGTTGTCGACGGTCTGGGCCGTGTAACCGTGGAATCAATTCAGGATAAGGGCGAATTTATTCCAGAAAGAGAATATCCCGTGTATAACGATCCACCGGCGGCGATGTCCCGGGCTCCCATTGCCGTACCCATATCGCTCGGCGTACGGGCATTGGATGGCTTACTAACCTGCGGCGAAGGCCAGCGACTCGGTATATTTGCTGCGGCTGGCGGTGGTAAAAGTACGCTTTTGGCGCAGATTATTCGCAATACGGAGGCGGAAATCAGTGTATTGGCGCTGATCGGCGAACGTGGTCGTGAGGTACGCGAATTTGTGGAAAAAGACCTCGGCATAGAAGGTATGAAGCGGGCGGTTTTGGTTATTGCGACGTCGGAGCGATCGGCAATGGAGCGTTTGAAGGCGGCCTACGTTGCAACGGCAATTGCAGAATACTTTCGCGATAAGAATAAAAAGGTTCTTCTCATGATGGATTCCGTGACGCGTTTCGGTCGTGCACAGCGCGAAATCGGGCTAGCAGCGGGTGAACCTCCGGCGAGAAGAGGATTTCCGCCATCCGTCTTTGCAACGCTTCCAAAACTGATGGAACGGGCAGGACAATCGCCCAAGGGATCAATTACGGCGCTTTACACCGTATTGGTCGAAGGTGACGACATGACCGAACCTATCGCCGATGAGACGCGATCTATTTTAGACGGCCACATCGTTCTATCACGGAAACTAGGTTCGGCGAACCATTATCCGGCAATCGACATTTTGGCGAGCATTAGCCGTTGTATGAGTGCAATTGTGGATGATGCCCATAAGGCGGCAGCCGGGAAATTGAGAAGTATTTTGGCAAAATACAGTGAAGTTGAGTTACTCGTACGCATCGGTGAGTATAAGCGTGGCTCAGATCCAGTAACGGATGAGGCGATTGACCGAGTCGATGGCTGTAATAATTTTCTCAAACAAGGGCAAAAGGAATGTAATACATTTGACGAAACGGTTCAAATGCTTAAAAAAGTAGTGGGAATGTAATTGCTATGGCGCGAAAATATGAGTTAGATGATTTGCTACGGGTACGGAAGATCCGTAAAGATCGCGCCGAAAAAAATTTGAAAGAGGCCCAACAACTCCTGAAAGAGGCGGAACAAGCAGTCGTCAAAGCCAAGCAGGAATTGGAAAATTACAAGATTTTTGTCGTCAAGGAGACCAAGCGATTGTATGATCAAATTTTAAAAAAACGTATTAATAAAAATGAAATTGATAACATAAATTTCATGGTAAAGGAATTGCAAAACAGAATTTTTGATTATCAAAAGCGGGTGGAAGAAGCCATATTGGCCTGCGATAAGGCAAAGGAAAATTTAGATAATTGTCGGGAAGAATTAAGACTTGCAGAGCGGAATATTGATAAAATCGAGTCAATGAAAGATGTTTGGCGCGAACAAGTTAAATTGGAAGAAGAAAGGCAAGCGGATGCGGAAGTTGAGGATCTTCCGGCAAAACGAAGGTAAAATTTTATAGAAAGGATGGAGGAGAATGAGTGAAATAAAAATCAATACCAGCGATACAAATACAAAACCGGTTCGAGCGGAATCGGTTCCAATGAAGGTTCGGGAGCCGCTTGATGTGCGAGATGTGGATCATTTTCAAGCCCTTTTAGGCGAGCGAGTCGAAGGCGATCAAAAGAAAGATTCCAAGCGGGATTCGAAAAAGGACGAAACCGGACTGAAAGAATCTAGAGATAATCTTCTTGTTTTTGGAGTAGATTTAGGAGATAAGGTAGGAGATAAGGTAGAGAAGGAAGAGGTAAAGGATTTAGGAGATAAGGTAGGAGATAAGGTAGAGAAGGAAGAGGTAAAGGATTTAGGAGATAAGGTAGGAGATAAGGTAGAGAAGGAAGAGGTA
>JAISXO010000005.1 GCA_031270475.1 Puniceicoccales bacterium
CCTTCCGAGTGAGCTTCATTACCTGTTCTGTTTACTGGCACAGTTTGCCAATTCCCTGAAAAATGCAGACTAGGAGGCAGAAGTGGATTATGAGGTAGAACTGGAAAATTTCGTCCAAATATGTGGAAAAAATGATCCGGCAAAAAAATATTCGCATTAAATGGGTCAGATAAAGATGAGTTGTTTTCTCCGGAACGAAAAACATCTCCAAAGAAAAACGTACGATAGTCATATTGTGGTGGTACTGGCGGTGCTCCTCCTACTGGCACTTGACTTCTCGATATGATCGTAATGGCTGCCAAGGTAATATGCCGTAAGTCATCTGAATCCCAGTCTGAAGTCAAAATTAAACGAGAACTATGTCTAACAGGAACCGGAATGGACAAATGTAGTACGCGGGATAAATCATTAATATCCGTTGAGTAAAACTCTCGAAGCCTGTTGATTAATGCATTCATTTGCAAACCAGGAACGGCAGCGATGGGGGCGACACCAGCAGCGGCATCGGCAGCAGCAGCAGTATCAAAGTCGCCTAAGGATGAGTTGTGACAATAGCTTATGAATTTATCGACGGCTACGGTATCGGAATGAACATCAATTTGAGCAGGAACAGCTCCCAAAGGACCTGCATTTACTCCTGCTACAGCTATTGCTGCCGCTGCTCCTGCTGCCGCTGCTAATGCTCCTGCTATTAATGCTGGATCGAATAGATTGGCATTGGCAAATGGAACGCCAGCAATAGCGGCAATAGGCACATTCAAGGCTTCTTCCATTCGTACATTAGGCCCTAAACCAGGAGCAGGAGGAACAGCAGGAGCAGCCGAAAATGCATATAAAGTGTAACAAACAAAGAATAAAAACGAAAGAATTTTCTTGACAAAGGACATATATCCGTAGTGTAAATTTCTATTGTTAGCAAGTAAAGATAAAAATAAAAATATTTTTTCGTTCCTTTCGTTTTCATTAAAATTTATTACTTACCTTTTGGGGAGAGCTGTTATAAAAACAAATAGATTATGTCTGACAGTTTAGCCGAACTTAATAATAAAATTCGTGAGGCTTCCAGTTTGGTTTCGCTTTTTCGCGATGAGACGGGCCGCGTCATTGTTGGTTAGCGGTACATGGTCAATCGCATGATCGTCGGGCTCCTGATAGCAAGCTTGTGAAACCTTCCAGGACGTTTGTAATGGCTAATGATCTGTTTGTTGAACTCACACTCAACCTTGGGAATCAAGGCTTCAAACTCATGAAGATTAGGTTCGAAGATATCATTGAACAACCCTGGACTTCGCTCAAAACTCATAGTTGATCATATTTTCGCCTCCTGACGCTCTACTTTGCACAATTTTTACCAGTGTTTAAAGCAATTTGTTAGTTTTGCAATAGGTCTTTTGAAAGTGAATTTAGATTTTTTCGGGAAAAGCTCCTAGGGAATTAGAAATTCCGCAAGGGAAATTTTTAGGGAGTATGGATTTCGATAAATTTTGCCGGGGTAGCTCAGCTAGTAGAACAACGCATTCGCAATGCGTGAGTCGTGAGTTCGAATCTCATCCGTTACCTTCATCAATAGACGATATTGCGTCCAACTTAATTCGCGGCGCAGTGAGCCGCGTTTTGGAAAGCATAGATAAAATTGGCGCATCCTTCGCAAGTTAGTCACATCAAATCCTCTCCCGAATTCCTCCGTCATTTTCTCGGAAATGTACTGAAGCAACTGCTTCCCATATCGGGCACGTTCATTTGTTCCGCAGGCGAGATAAATCTGCTCACCGATCTGCCAATAGGCAATGACCATCGCAGAATTGACTGCCACTTGGACCTGTTTTTGGGCAGCAATGACCGACTCTCTTATGGTGATATAAACTTTTTCAGATTGTTCCTCCCTAACGATTGTGTCTTTCTCAACCTTTGCGATTTCGTGCTTCTCCATAATCTCCTCTGCGCCTTCCATATATATAATTTCCTTTCAGTCAGCCTTGGAAGCAAACCGATGGCTGTCAAGAGACTTTTGAAAGAATATATTCTGTAGGAGTAAGACGTGACGCTCGCTCCCGCCCTTGGATGAAAATCGACTGATTTCAAGTGATTTTTTTAAAGAGAATAAAAAACCTCAAGCTTTCTCCATAAATGGAGTTTCTCTTTTGCCAAAGAAGGTCTCGTTCTGGTCCGTCCTGAGCTCGGGGATTTCACGGCGCATCGTTTGGGACGTCAATGGGGCACTGCCATTACCGCCTCTGCGATTTCTATATATTTCCCTTTGATCGTATGCCACTCATTTGCTTTGGGCCCATTACCTATACCTACTTTATTTATATGTTCCAATGCTGTCTCTGGTACTTGAAATTCGTAGGGTTCTCCACGTAATCCCAAATCATCAACCTGATCACAACTCATTCTAACATTTTGAGGCACATTGACATCAATTCCTTTCTGTTCCAACAGTAAACGGACTATATCATCGCAATCTTTTATTACAGCTTCATAGAGTGGAACATTAACATTACCGTCTTTTGTATTTACATTTGCTTCCCGCGCCAATAACAGGCGCACCATATCGATGTTTCTCGTTCGAATGGCCACGACGAGCGGGCTTAAATAATGTGTAAATAAGCCGGCATAATCATACTCTATTTCCTCCATACGGGCATTTACATTTGCCCCGTGGTCGAGGAGATAATTTACGAGATTTATATTTTGCGCCTTGATGGCCTCAAAAAGCGCCTCATCACTGACCACCACATCAGCAAATTGCGCATCGGTTCCGCCAAAATCTTCCGACCCATAACCCACAACGGGAATCAAAAACGTGCCCAACAACAATGAACTAATTTCAAACCTTTTCCATGATATTTACTAAATCAATGCTATTAAAATTTTCTTTACGAAAATTGTCAAGCTATTAATTTTATTGAGTAAAACTAAATAGGTTTTTCACGAGCTACGGCTGTACAATTAATCTCAGCTTTGGTGGGCCCTACAGGATTCGAACCTGTGACCAAGGGATTATGAGTCCCCTGCTCTAACCGCTGAGCTAAGAGCCCTATGTTCTTCATCCTCAATTTTCTTCCCCGCTTTTCAAGATTAAAATTTGCACTTCATCAGCATTTTTATTTCGTTTCCTAAAATTATGAACAGCTTGTGGCAGCATTTTTTATATCCTAAAGTCCATATTGTTCATTCAGACGAAAATCATGTCGCCGCACTCTATAAGCCCTGCGATATACTTTCTGTTCCCAATGAAAATGGAAAAAACAGTAAAAATATTCTCCTTCAATCGCCTTACGATTTTGAACGACGCTGCTATACTCTCCCCAATGGACAAAATTTTTTCCTGCTCAACCGGCTCGATGCTCCAACATCGGGATTGCTCATCGGCTGCTTCGATGAAGAAATTGCTCGTGCGATCCGCGAATGTTTTTTCAAGCAAGAAGTCCAGAAAACTTACTACGCTTTGACTACCTATCAAAAAATACCGCCCAGCGGAATGTTTAGCGATGTTTTGGAGAAGCGGCGGAGCGGTACACATCTCCGGGTAACGCGTGGGTCGGACGAAAAAGCCTTAACGAAATACTTTGTCGAAGAAAAACTTAGCTTTGGTGGAATCCCGCTCTTAAAATTGTGTTTGCAACCCATTACGGGTCGGACGCACCAATTACGGGTGCAATGTGCGCTGCGCAAATTACCGATTATTGGCGATAAAACCTATGGCGATTTTGCACTCAACAGAAAATTGTGGGCCATATTGCCCGAAAAAAGGTTGTATTTGCAATCCTGTGCCATCGAATTTGAATATAATTTCCGAGGGAAAAAATATTTATTTTCGGTGAAAATGCCTGGGGAATTTTAAGGGCATAAGGGTAAAACTTTCATAGAAAACCTAAAAAAACTTGCATTTTATAAACAACAGATGGCATAGGAAATACCATGAAGTATACCTATTATTGTATGTTGGTTTTAGCGGCACCGTGCTTTGGAAGTGCCACGGAAACGGGTATAGTGGCGATAGAGCAAGATGAAAGTAAATTATCTGAGAATTTGCTTTCGCTTAGGAATCTTTTGAAGGAGGATTTATCGGAGAGGGATTTATCTCAGCGTTTACTTCCTAGAGAAAATGAGTCGCCTTTGTTGGAAGCCATAGCGGAGGAGCGGAATGGTTTAGCAGAAATTATGAATTTAGTTCTTCATGTTACTGCTTAAAAGTATTATAATCTGCTTGAAAGACTCCTCATTGAATGTTGCATTCTTTTTGAGAAAAAATTTCCGTCTGGGGACGGATATACCTACGGATACTCGACCAATAAAGTTCCAATAGGGTTTATATTAATATGTTGGGATGGGAGAGGCTATGGCAATATTTTAGAGTTAGAGGTTCTCGATAAAATTCCTTCATGGGTCCGTAGGGAGATCAAATCAGCCACTTTTAAGGCAGAGGAGGGCACCTATGATGGTCCTGGGGATTTTTAATAACTCCCATAAGCGTGAATATTAATAGGTTTATGGTTGTTTTATTGATTTAGGAAAGAATATTAAGGGAAGGAATAGGATATGAGTATGGGACCGGTTGGATTGGGTGCTCCTGGGCACGTTGAGGATATTTCTTCGGTTGGAGGAACGGAGAGTGCAAAGGCATCTTCGCCGATAAATGCTCCGAAGGTGAGGAATACTAAGCCCAGTAGCATGGCTGGGCAGTTTGAGGAGGTTCGATTTGAAAGGGATCTTGATCGGTTTCCGATGCACGAGGTAAGAACGCTTTAAGTGATAATCAGGCCATTGAAACCGATGCGGGGGCGGCGTTGGCCATGGGTGTGGCCGCCGCTGGCGTTGCAAAATCACAACCCGCTGGATTAATTGGCGGTGGGTAGAAGGTACGGTCCAAAAATATGGGCGATTTTTTGGAAAAATGGCAGATTTTATGGAAAGCCTTGAATAAAAAAAGAGCCAGAGAAGCGCCATAGGCACACTAAAAAGATTTTACCCAAATTAATGGATAAAGGCTTTTGTATTCGCCTTACGAGTTTTTTGTATTTTTTTGATGTTTGTTGCAAAATTGTAAATGAGAATTCCTATGAAAATGAGGTTGCTTTTTTATTAAGAAAAAATAGGAATCAAATAAAGTCGAGAAGATGAGAAATAAAATGAATGAAAAAGTCTGTCGTTGGGGATTATTGTTTTCTTTATCCCTGTGTGATGGTTTGGAAGCTGAGGTTTTACCTGAAGAAGAAAATCAGGAAAAACCCGTTCAGAGTGTGGTACCGCTGCCGCTCGGAGAAACTAGGACAAGTGTTTCTCTTCCCCCAATGGAAGAAAGTAGCAGCACGTCAAAGGTTAAGAGCGTGAATCCGTTGGTGACGTTGGAATTTTCCAATATCCAGAAATTATTTGATAATTTGAAAGCATTTAACAAGGATGAGAATGTTGCAAATTTAATATTGCAGTCGTTTTTTCCAGAGGTCGGGAAAAATTTTTCAGCTCTCGCAGAAGATGCGAAGGCCACAATAATTTTTCTCGAAAAATGGTCAGTCATTATATTTAAACCAACGGCTGAAAATAAGAAGATATTCCTGAATAAATGCCAGGATAGAGGATGGCCATTTTGGGAACAAGATAATTATTTCATAGTGCCGATGTCACAGGAACGAGATTATTTGTCCCTAATCCCAAGTGATTTAATAAAACGGGCAACGACTCCGGTTGCTAAAGAAGAAAAATTGTTTAAAATCGAATATGCTTTAAATGTTGATGAGGTTGGTGAAATCGCTAAAGATAAGGCAGGCGAAATGGGAGACATTATATCTGCTTGTTATTCAAAAATTAAAGATTTTAAAGGCACAGTGGAATTTAATCCGGAAGGTATCAAGGGTTCGGTGGTGATTTCTGCTAAGTCCGATGCTCCATTTTATGCGTACTTAGCAAAGGAGAAGTATGCTAAGCCACTTCCACCATTAGTCTTTGGACAAGATATAAACGTACAATCTTACCTAATCTGCCAAGATATTACTTGGATATTCGATGTGATAAATTCTTATGTACCCAATAATTTTGGCAACCTGACAAATTCAATAAATAATGTAAAAAAATGTGAAGCGGGGATGGATCTTGCGGTATTGTCTCAGTATAATAACGGTTTGGTTTATTGGGAAATTGGGGAGACTACATGTAAAACGGCTGAAGAATATGTAAGTTGCGAGAATTCCTTACTCGATATTGCTAATGAATGGACAGATCTTCCGGGGGAAACTAAAAAAGAAGGAACGCCGTCTCTAACTATGTCGGGTAACGCGGATCAAAAATCAAAAACAGAGGATAAGGCGGATACTAAAGCGAGTCCCAATTCTAAAAAAACAGTGAAGTTAGTCTGTGAGCATAAAGGATGTTCCATATATGTCACGGAATGTGACGATAAAAATGAAAGTGTAGAATATTTAGCTGTGAGGGATGGATTGGTATTTTCGTCCGGATCGTTAGATTTCTTGAAATCCCACATCGATGTTTTAGTGGCGGGAAAAATACCCACGGGAAATAAAACTCCTACAACAACGCTTGAAACTTTAGTCGGTGAATGTCCTCCGGACGTGATATTTAAAGGAAAGTCGAAAATTGTTCCTTTGATACAGTTTTTAAACACTGAAATTGCTGTCCTTAAAAAATATTTTACGGATGCGTTATTGGCCAAAATCGGTAATAATGCGGAGATTAGCTTTGAAATCATAGCGCAAGGGGAGGGAGTCGTAGCGTTTCAATTTTTTGTAAATAATAGTTGTTTGCAGGCGCTATCAATTTTCATAGAAATCCTTAATAATATGTTTGTCGATTTTAGTCATCAGCCAAATGGAACTTACAAAGGTATGATTCCGATTAAAACAGATGAGGCAAAAACTCAAAATTTTATTCCGGCCAAAAAAGATGCCGCAAAGGAGAATTTGTCTCTCGTCCCAATAAAAGTAACCTATAACTGGGATGTTGGTTCCTATCGAGATGAGGAACCACAAATTTTGATACCCCTAAAGATTTTGACAGAATATAAAGCCGTTGGTTGATATTTCTTAACTATTTTTACGAATATTCCTTTGGAAGATAAGTAGAGCCGATCTGGTCTTTCCCCGTCCGATCGGCTTGAGTTATTTTAATTATTTTTCGCAAGTATTTCTAAGACGAAGTAGTATTTAAAAAGCTATCCCCGATAGCGAAATTGTATTTGTTAATTTTAGAAAAATGTCCATTTGTGGGGCATAGGTTGCTATGGCTATAATTGCTAATTACCCTTTGGATAAAATTTTGGAATGGACGGGCAGTG
Source organism: Puniceicoccales bacterium (assembly GCA_031270475.1). Taxonomy (GTDB): domain Bacteria; phylum Verrucomicrobiota; class Verrucomicrobiia; order Opitutales; family LL51; genus LL51. Next base: position 7,295 of record JAISXO010000005.1, read on the forward strand.
GAAATGTGACCTGTGACAGCCGCAAGATCAAAGCCGGAGATATCTTTTTTTTGCTTCCCGGGAGAAGCCATCGCGAACATATTTATTGTCAGGAAGCATTGAATCGGGGGTGCAGCGGAATAGTCATTGAAGAAAATGAAATAGAAAATTTTCACGAAATATTCGCATGCCAAGCAACAAACATTCCACTGTTGACGACGGAAAATATTTACCAAAAATTTGTCTGTACATTAAAAAAATCGCTCAATCTATTGGAAAATTCGCACCCCACCTTCGCGGTAACAGGGACCAATGGAAAGACAACTATTACCTATTTATTGCGCCATTTACTCGATATTCCGACGGCGGTGATGGGTACGATTCAATACGATTTGCTTGAAAAAGTTATTCCATCGACACAAACGACGCCCAATTTGGAGGATTTATACCGCATGATCGCCATATTGCCCAAGTCCGCGGCTCTAGCAATTGAATTGAGTTCGCATGCCCTAGATCAGAGAAGGGTCTATGGGTTGGATATCGATGGTGCCATTTTTTCAAATTTGACGGGCGATCACCTCGATTACCACGGAGACACGGAACATTATTTTTTAGCAAAACGCAAATTGTTTTCCGGAGAAAATGGGAATATGCCAAGGCACAGTATCATAAATTTAAATGATGCCTATGGTCAGCGTTTGTATCGCGAATTGGGTGGCGTAACATACGGGATAGAAAATACTAGCGCCCATTACAATGCGGTTGATTTACGGTTTTTTCCCGATAAAATAATATTCACACTGGTCCATGGAGAAGAAAAATATTTTTGTGAAATTCCTCTCATTGGGGCGTTTAATGTTGAAAATGGGCTAGCGGCATTGGCAGCAATTCATGAAAGTCGAAGCATTGAGTTGGAGCATTTGATCGAAAAAATTAAAACTTTTCCCGGTGTTCCCGGGCGTCTGCAACATGTGGAAAACGATCAGGAAATAACGATTTTGGTCGATTACGCGCATACGGAGGATGGCTTGCGCAAGGTTCTGGAAAGTTTACAAATGATGAAGCGGCGGCAAATGCTTACGGTTTTCGGTTGTGGTGGCGACCGCGATCGGACGAAACGTCCCAAAATGATGAATGTTGCGTGTCAATTTTCGGATTTAGTCTTTGTGACTTCCGATAATCCGAGACATGAAAGCATGAAAGCAATTTTCGAGGATATGAAGCCGGGTATACTTTATAAAAGTTGTGTTATGTTTGAGCCCGATCGCAGGAAAGCAATTGCGCTTGCGCTGAAAAAAGCTCAAAAAGGCGACATCGTTCTCGTTGCCGGCAAAGGCCATGAAACTTATCAACAAATCGGCGATGAAAAACTTCCTTTTAGCGATATAGATACAGTAAAAGCCTTATTACCGAAGGGAATATAGTTGAGTTTGTAGTCGCAGTCCCATCGAAAAGCTTTAGGCCATTACCATTAGTAGTATATTCTAGGCCATTCGTTGTCCTATGGGAAACAAACGGAGGAAAGGGTAGTCCTAATGCAAGAAATATACAAATTAATCTTGGTTTTTCTTAACAAGTATATAGGCAAGAGGAGAAGTTTGAAAACCGGATTTTAATTAAAAACTTACATAGGTTCTTAGAATTTGTTTTATGGCCACGAATTCCGGCTTGCTTCGTTAATTTTTCGCTAGAAAATGAGGTGGAGTGAGAATTTATATCCATACGCACGGTTGTCGATTGAATGCAGCGGAATCGCGTACTTTCGTCGAGGCTCTCGAAGCTGCCGGCCATGATATCGCGCACACTATGGATCAATCGGTCGATATTGCGGTCATCAATTCTTGTGCCGTGACGGAGCAGGCTGAGTCGAAATGTAAACAAACTATCCGACAAATTATTCGTATCCAGCCCAACGTTACCCTAATTATTACAGGTTGTCTCGCCGAAAAAAATTCACAGGAATGTCTCAAGCTTCACGACCGCGTCCTTGTTCTGGGGAATTCTGAGAAACATCGTATGATCGCCCATATTGATACCTTGGACTTGCGAAAAAAAATTTCAAAACTTGTGAAAAACCCCCTTGGGAAGGCAAATTTTGAAATCCCTTGCGCTTTGCGTCGGCCATACTGCGAGCGCTACAATTTAAAAATTCAAGAGGGATGTGATTTTTTCTGTTCCTATTGCATTATTCCCCATTTACGCGGCCGTGCACGGAGTCGAAATTTTGAAAATTTAGTCAAAGATGCCGCGATCCACGGCAAACAAGGTGTTAAGGAAATCGTTTTAAGTGGGGTTAATATCGGCGTTTATGAAAATAATGCGAAAAATTTAGCCGATGTTATCGCTGCACTCAATGAAATTCCGGAAATTCAACGCATACGTTTGAGTAGCATAGAACTCAAAACAATTCCCGATGCAGTGCTAGAACAAATGGCCAATGATAATAATAAATTAGTTAAATATTTACATCTTCCGATCCAATCCGGCAGTGACCGTATTTTACAGTTGATGCGTCGCCATTACACGATTGCCGAAGCGAGAGATTATCTCGCATGGGTGGCCAAACAAATTTCCGGCATTGGGCTGGGAACGGATTTAATCGTTGGATTCCCCGGAGAAAGCGAGGAAGATTTTACCTATACTCTCAGTTTTTTACAAAATTCTCCGCTACAATATGCCCATGTTTTTTCCTATTCCCAGCGCGAAGGAACCGTTGCCGCTCTCATGAGGGATCGGTTAATTGCTTCAAAAGAAATCAATCGTCGCAGTAAAATTTTACGCACTTTGAGCCACGAAAAGCGTTATAATTTTTACGAGAAATTTATTGGATTTGAACAGGACGTGCTATTTGAAAATAAAAATCGAATCGGATTTCCAGGCTATACGGAGAATTATATTAGAGCTATTGTCGAAAATTCTTCAAAGGATTTAACGAATCAGTTGGTAAGGGTAAAATTAATTCAAAACTGTGGCGATTATATGAGAGGCGAAGTAGTTCATTAAAGCATAAAAAGAAAATATAATGAAATTTTTAAAATTTTCTTGTTGCTTGTAGTTTTTTTCTTATATCTTGAATATGGGATTGAGGATTTTATGGAGCGGGGTTTTATGTTGTGTATCCATGCAAGTTTATGCGACGGTATCGCTAGATGAACCCAAACAGGATCGCAAAGATTTACAGCGCAGTGTGCCATTTTGGAAGTTGATAGTAAAAAAAATTCAAATGATGAAGCAGCTCAACAAGAAAGTTGCGACCGATCAAGTGGCATTAATCATTCCCCAAGAGCAACCTGCCGTAACACACGATTCGGATGAGATTGCCAAGAAAGAGAAAGATTCTAATGCTTCCGATACAGTCAGTCGTCTGATTATTCCCGCTGGCTATAGGTTGTGTAACGTTCCGGGAGACGGTTTATGTGGCTATTGGGCGACGTTGGCTGCTAAAAAGGCTCACGAGTTCCGCAAAGAGAGAACGATTAAAGTCGAAAAAAAAGAAGTATTTGAACTTTTGAAAAAGCTATCCGATTACGTTGCCTATATCGTCGGAAAGAAAAATAAGACGGACAGAGAAATAGAAATGGGGCATGAAATTGAGCAACTTCAGCGGGATGGTTACGTAAAGAATAATGAGGATTTATGCCAAAAGCTTGAAAAAGGAAAGATGCAATTGGATTCTCCATTGACAATATTTTTAGCTGAAACGATCGGCTACAACATTATTTTAGAATGGGAAGGCATTAAAGCAGAGAAAAATGTCCATGTCCAAGAGCGATACCAAGCAGACAATGCCGAGGGAACAATTATCATCTATTATTCTGGAAACGGTTCTGGAGGGCACTACCAGGCGATTATTCCCAATGGAATAAATGTAAATTTTAATCAATAATTCTGATTTAATTAAAAGATGTTGCATAATTTTTTATAATTATTAGTTTAATTAGTAAATATAATAGATGCAAATCATGAAAAAAATATTAAGGGATTATTGTGTGGCTGCTTTGGCGCTGACGTCGTATGATGCAGTTGCTTTTTCTTTGAATAAACAGGCTGGACATTTTGGAGGAGTTTTGCCGGATGTGAGCGTTGAAAGTGGTAAAGGGAAATTCGGGACGCTGTCGAAAGCGTTCCTGGGACAACCGAAAGGCGGACAGGGCTTTGGAAAATTTTTCCAAAATAATAATAGGAATATGGTATCGAAAGCGTCGTCGCCGCAGGGATTCGGAGTGCAACTGGGAGCAGTGTTTCCGCAGCTGAAAGCGTTCCTGGGACAACCGAAAAGCGGACAGGGCTTGGGAGGATTTTTCCAAAATAACAAGAGGAATGTGGTGTCGAAAGAGGCGGCGCCGCAGGGATTCGGAGAGCAACCGGGAGCGGTAC
>JAISXO010000018.1 GCA_031270475.1 Puniceicoccales bacterium
CTCAATGAATTGCCGAAGGTAGGAGATTGATCCACCAAAATTACCTCTGGATCCGTGCTTCTTCTGAACCGGGTTTTGACCGTGGCATATAGGTATAGGACGGCGTTAAAGGCTCCCCATTCGCGTCTCTTAAAAGATTCCCATTTCCATCCCTGGAAAGTTTCCAGTCAGATAAGCCTATGTTTCGCAATCCAAGAAGTACTTGTTCTGCCGTTGGACACTTGGTAGGATTCAGCGCAAGACAATCCGCTGTTATCGCGGCTAGTCTTTTTAATACCGACTCCGGAGCCTTTCTTGGCCCGTTGTAGCATTGTGTTGTTCAAGCGCGAATACTCTTCTAATATGTAGGCATGTATTTTCGCGTGATTATTTTCCAATGCAAATTTGACAAAATATTAACGATTCGGCCATTGGCCGTGTAACAATAACTTGTAAAACCGCAATGTGTTCATTGCATTTATGCCAACTTTTTCAGAGAACATCCCTAGTCGTCCGAATAATAAAGTAGCCATTATAGTACCAAGAGTATATATGTCAAAGGACGGGAAAGCAATATCGCTGCTAAATGGGTAAGCCTTATAAAATCCCCCAAAAGGAAAATTTCAGGGGCGGCATTAGCAGATCCATTCACAGAACTCTTTCCTATAGGCCCAGCAGAGCCATAGTCAATAAGTCTACATTGGACGATGTATTGGCTTGCCTCAATTAGAGCATGTTGTCTATACTCATCTTGTTCATTTGGCATCAGATTTTCCCATAATTTGCGCCATAAAAGCTTATCTTGCTCCTTTTTTAAATCGAACACTTTTTCCATCATAATATTCTCTATTTTTAAATCATGATGAACGATTCTAAGCCTATGGAGCCCATGCAAACCAGACAAGCAATAAACCCATGTACTGTTCGGAACAAATTTACTATTTTTCATGTTCTTCATAACATATTTGATTATCATGAAAAAATGTAAATTTTTTTGCAAAAATTCGATAATTATATTTTTACTCTCGAATAAAATGCTATATTGCGAAATATCTCAAAAAGTCGCTTGACTTCATGAAATAATATTCATAGGTATAAAGAGTCGTAAGTTATGGCCGAAAAATCAATAGAACAAAGGGTTAAGGAGGTAATTGTCAATTCTCTCAATATCAGTGAGGAGAAAGTAACCGATGGAGCATCGTTTCTGGACGATTTAGGAGCGGATTCTCTCGGAACTGTTGAGCTAATGATGGCGTTTGAAGATGAGTTCGAAAATGAAATCGAGGGCGGTATCCCCGAAGCGGATGCCGAAAAATTACTCACCGTCAAAGACGTCGTCGAATATATCAAAAGCCGCATCGCATAGTCTCTATGGATATATGTCTGAATTGCATCGTGTTGTCATTACGGGCCTAGGAAGTATAACTTCGCTCGGATATACTGCTTCCGTTCTCTGGGATAATCTCGTCGCCGGGAAAAGTGGGATCACTCGGATTGCGGCCTTTGATCCGACAACTTATCCCTGTCAAGTCGGTTCAGAAGTAAAAAATTTCAATCCAGGAGATTATATGGATGTAAAAGATGCCAAACGGAGTGATCGCTTTGCCCATTTCGCTGTCGCCGCTACTCAAAATGCAATCCAGGATGCCGCCTTTGACCTAAAACAATTTGATCCCTTTCGCGTGGGAGCCATCATTGGTTCGGGGATCGGTGGCGTCGATACCATCCAGAAACAAACCGCACGCTTTCATGGAATGGGTGCGCTCCGGGTATCACCATTCATGATTCCGTCCCTTATCTGCAATATGGCATCGGGAGTTGTTGCCATTCAATACGGCTTCAAAGGGCCCAATTTTTCCGCTGTAACGGCGTGTTCCTCTTCGGCGCACACGATTGGCGAAGCTTACCATATGCTCCAACTCGGAAAAGCCGATGCGATCTTTGCGGGAGGAAGTGAGGCGGCACTGATTGGGCTTAGTTTCGCGGGATTTTGTATGATGAAGGCAATGTCGACCCACTTTAATGGAGAACCGGAGCGGGCTAGTCGGCCTTTCGATGCCCAACGCGACGGATTCGTCATGGGAGAAGGAGCAGGAATTGTGTTATTGGAAACGCTCGAAAGTGCTCTAGCGCGGCAGGCGAAAATTTACTGCGAAGTCATTGGTTATGCGGCCAATTGCGATGCCTATCATATTACGAGTCCGGATCCCATGGGCAATGGTTTAGCGAATTGTTTAGAAAGTTTATTACATGAATCGGGAGTAGAGCCGAGCGATGTGGACTACATCAATGCCCATGGAACGTCGACGGAAATGAATGATAAATTTGAAACACTTGCCATCAAGCGTGTTTTTAAAGAAAATGCAAAAAAAATAAAAATTAGCTCGACAAAGAGTATGACTGGGCATTTATTGGGAGCGGCAGGTGGGGTCGAAGCAATTATCTGTGCCAAAGCGATCGAAACCGGCCTCATACCGCCGACGATAAACTACGAAAACCCCGATCCGGATTGCGATTTAGAGTATGTTCCCAATACAACAATTCGACAAAATGTAAACGTTGCGATCAGTGAAAACCTCGGATTCGGCGGACACAATGCCGCGTTGATGTTTAGAAAATATTCATGATTTTCCGCCTATTTATTTGTGTCGTCGGCTATGTTATTGCCAGACTACCGGTTGTTTGTGTCGCGTTACTTTGCCAATTTTGGGGACAATTTTTCTTTTTATTTTTTCGGCGACGGCGACGGAGTATACTTTCAAATATTGGTCATGCTTTCCCTGAAAAAACGGAAATGGAATGTAAGGCATTAGCAAAAAAAAGTTGCACACGCATGATCGAATTGGGACTTTTAGCCATCGCTTTACCCTATTTCCCAAAAAATCGGATTCGGCGATCGTTTCAATTAGACGGCTCTATCGGAGAATTTTTTCGCGAAAAAGCGCGCAACAATGGGCCGCGAATCATTTTACTGCCTCATTTTTCGCAGATGGAGGCAATGACAATCATACCATTCCTGGAGGAAGCGGCGAGGCAAAATGAAATCGGCGTGATTTACCGTCCCTTTAAAAACAAGGCGCTGGAACAATTCATTCGTAAAACGCGTGAAAAATTCGGGTTAAAACTTCTCGCGCGCGGATCGGGATTTTTGAGCGCTAAAGAAATTTTAAAACGCAATGGAATCGTCGTCATTTTATTCGATCAAAACGCAAACGAATGGGGGATTTTAGCGACATTTTTCGGGCGAATTGCCTCCACAACACCGCTCCCCGACCTCTTATACAAGCATTTTTACTGTCCCATTTACGGACTAATGCCGCAGCGATTGGGAACTTTTCAGGCAAAATGTTACGTAGAACACCTTGATTGTAAAAATAAAAAAAACACCACCAACGATTACTGCGTCACACACGCAATGAATGCATGGTTGGAACAAAAATTATCATCCGATGATGCCATTTGTTGCGATTGGCTATGGGCGCATAACCGTTGGCACACACACGATCAGGAACACAATTGGCTGAATTTATCGCAAAAACGTTGCGCCATCGATTGGTCTAAAACAGATAAAAAAGTAAAAATTTTTATCCGAATGCCCAATTGGTTAGGCGACATTATCATGGCCGCCCCCCTTGTAAAAGCTGTCCATCAGGCGCGCCCCGACGCCAAAGTAATCCTGCTAGTGCGATCGCATTTTGTCCAGTTCTTAGAAAATTTACATCTTGCAGATCAAATTTTACCACTTGCTAAAAAAAGTAGAAAATATTATCAGCAGCTTTTTGAATACCGCCAATTGAAACCCGACTTTCTAATACGGCTCGTCAATTCAACAACGGCTGATATTGAAACCTTTATTCTCAATGCAACGCACGCGTTTGCGCAACAGTTTCCCAATAAAAAGCGTCCCTGGGGTTCGACACGTATTTTTATAAATTTTGACAACCTGCAACCCGTTCATCAGGAAAAAACAACACAATTTTTCGCAAAAAAAATGGGCTACCAAAGCGATTGGGATCTCAATCCATTCGATCTAAAAATTGCACAATCCAATGCAATCGGTTTGATTTGTGGCAGTGAAAATAGTCCGATAAAACGCTGGCCAATTCCTCATTGGATCGACCTCGTCACCATACTTTTAAGGCAGACGACCACTGATATTATTCTCTTCGGTACCGCAACGGATGCGGCCATTACACAAGAAATTAAAGGGCATTTTCGCAGTGAAAATCGTGTCATCGACCGCGCCGGTAAAACAAATCTCTCCGAATTCGCCAATGAAATTGCAACCTGTAAACTCGTAATCGGCAATGATACGGGCGGCGTCCACCTCGCCAATTTCCTGGGTATTCCGACGGCTGTCCTCTTCGGCCCAACTAATCCCAACAAAACACGTCCCATTTTCGAGGCACCGGTCCATATTATAAAATCGCCAGATAAGAATAATTTCACCGCACTGACATCCAATTTGGTCGCTGAAACACTCACAAATCTCAATTTATTTTCTCTATTATAATTTTCTTAGAAATTTGTTAACATTTCATCGTAATTTTATAGCTTTCCAATGGAGGATTGAGGTATGTCAAGAGATTTAAGAATAATTTCGCCGCACTGACATCCAATTTGGTCGCTGAAACACTCACAAATCTCAATTTATTTTCTCTATTATAATTTTCTTAGAAATTTATTGACATTTCATCGTAATTTTATAGCCTCCCAATGAAGGATTGAGGTATGTCGAGAGATTTAATGGTACAGGTAATCAATGATTTTGGCCAAGAGATTGGTGCACAATTGGAAGTCGATGACGAAGCCTATTGCTGTTTAGCAGTGGGAGATGAATTTCAAGTTCATTTAAAATTTAATGAACATTTTAACGGAATAATTTTTTATACTGAACTCGGGGAAGTTCCCAATGTCGGGAAAAAAGAAGTTCTTCGCCATTACGTCATGCAGAATGGAACTATCGAATCCAATAATTTGACATTTTCCTACGATGAAGAAAGTAAACAATTGGGAATGGCATGCCTATTGCCCGTAACATTTACGAATTTGGATAACCTAAAAAAAATCCTCGAAAAGTTTATTGAACGCTATCAAAAAGAACACGAAGACATGGGACGATTTCTACAAGGTGAACTTCCCAAGGATGATATACAATTTGTAGATGATAGCGGTAGTACCAATGAAGCAATTCCCACAAGCGGCATAGATCCACAATTTATGCGTCTGTGAAGACCTGACACTAAAATAAAAAATGTAACGCCATATTTAGCCATGGGTAAATTGAAATGTACATATCTTTTGTCGTTAAAGGCAATGTTTTTTGAACAAAACGCTTATGAAATTGCCATTGAACAAAGTGATCTCAACCTAGAGGATGATACGGCAATCCGAGATTTATTAAAAAAATATAATATTTAGTTCGATAGTACGGGCAGCAATCGTTATAACAACAGACTCAGAGCACGATTTTTGAGACCTATACCATAGCAGGACCAGGTAAACATAGAGAGAACAAAGCCATTTGACTGTATATTTAGCCTATCCCAGATTCATTTTGCCCAATGGCTCACATCAAAACACTACCCTGTCCATTTTAATGAAACTTCATTTCAAGGCAAAGTGTCTCCATTGCATTATGAAAAATGGAAGGATGGCGAAATCTGATTAAAACACCAGAAGATTGCCTATAAAACTGTATTCGGAAAACAAATACTCGAGCATGGACATATCTTTCATCCTCGGCAAAGTATGTTTTTCATCGATGATGGTATTTTTAAGGAATGTATGGAGCAGGTGAAGCGCCTAAAAGAAAATTCTAATAATCTCGAAGCTCATACAGCATTTATAAAGGCAATCTCTTGTCCGTTTCAGGGGGCGGACTAGAGATGCTCGTAGACGGTATGGCAAAATATGCCGGCTATAGGCTCAAACGACCGGAAATTCTCCAAAAAAGCAAGAATAGCATTGGCTCAATTAGGCGAAAGATTTCCTGATAACGATCCTCGAAAACCAGGGAGCCAAACGGATATAGGCTATACTATCCGGACTATGGGCTTTGACTTTGAACGAAAAAAGATGAAGAACGCCTCCGGAATTTCTATTGCTATCCCGATGTCTTTGCAATGCCCACGACCAGTTTTAAAAAGTTTAATAAGCGATACCAATGTAAATTTGTTCCAATCGAAAGGTAATACTCACCGCAAGTAATTTAAGGAAATATTTTTTGAACAAATATACTTGATTTTTGCTTGCCGAATAATGTCTTTGCGTCATCATAGAAAAAAATGAGTCAAATCCCTAACGATGCTTACGATTCTTCTAAAATTCAAAAACTTGAGGGTCTTGAAGGGGTGCGCAAACGCCCCGATATGTACATCGGTGATACCCTCGAACGAGGTCTCCATCACTGCGTTTTCGAAATTGTCGATAATTCCATTGATGAAGCCCTCGCTGGTCATTGCAAAAACATTACCGTCTCCCTTCACCTCAATGGCTCCTGTTCCGTCGAAGATGATGGCCGCGGTATCCCCGTCGACATCCACCCAAAATACCAAATCCCTGCCCTCGAACTCGTCATGACAAACCTCCATGCCGGCGGTAAATTCGGTAAAGGCGCTTACCAAGTTTCTGGCGGTCTCCATGGCGTCGGCGCTAAATGTGTCAATGCGGTCTCGGAAACCTTCGAAGTCGAAGTCCGACGGAATGGCCACGTCCATTACATGGCATTTTCACGGGGAAAAACGACGCAAAAAATGATCATCACCGGTAATACGGCTAAAACGGGTACCAAAATTATTTTTACTCCCGATCCCGAAATCTTTACCGAAATTCGAGAGTTTCGCTATGATATCCTCACCAAGCGCCTCCGCGAACTCGCCTTCCTAAATCCCGGTATCACCATCGCCATCGACGACGAACGCAACGATAAGCGTGAGGTATTTAATTTTAAGAATGGCATTGCCGAATACGTCGAATTCCTCGATCGAGGAAAAAATCCTATCCACGACAATGTGATCGCCTTCTCCAGTTCCACTACACCGGAAGATCAAACCGGCACCGTAACGGTCGATATCGCTATGCAATATAACGATTCTTACAACGACCTGATCTACGCCTATGCCAATTCTATCCACAATATCGAGGGCGGTACCCATCTATCGGGCTTTCGCACCGCACTCACTCGCGTCATTAACAGCTTTGCCAAAGCCAACAATCTACTCAAAGAAAAGGATCCTACGCTCACCGGCGACGACGTCCGCGAGGGATTGACAGCGGTCATTTCCGTAAAAGTCCCGGAACCACGCTTCGAAGGCCAGACGAAAACGAAACTCTCCAATAGCGAAGTGGATGGTATCGTCCAAAAAATCGTCGGCGATAATTTAAAATATGCCTTTGAAACAACTGTCGGTCTCGGGAAAAAAATAGTTGATAAATGCCTCAGCGCTGCCCGTGCCCGTGAAGCTGCCCGTAAAGCCCGCGAAACGGTCCGTAAAGGTGCGCTGACGGGAGGCGGTTTACCGGGCAAATTGGCCGACTGCTCTGACAAAGATCCAGCAAAGTGCGAATTATTCATCGTAGAAGGGAACTCGGCTGGCGGTTCCGCTAAGCAGGGACGCAACCGCGCCATTCAAGCTGTTTTGCCGCTTCGAGGAAAAATTATCAATGTGGAAAAGTCGCGTCTAGACAAGGTACTCAGTAGTGAAGCCATTCGCCTGATCATTACCGCCTGCGGAACAGGAATCGGTAATCACGACGAAATCGGCGGTTTTGACGCGGACAAGTGCCGTTATCACAAGATCATTATCATGGCCGATGCGGATGTGGACGGCGCCCATATTCAAACACTTTTGCTCACGTTTTTTTTCCGCCAAATGCGCGGACTTATCGATAATGGCTACGTTTACATCGCTCAGCCTCCACTTTACAAAATTAAGCGCCGTAAAAAGGAGCGCTACGTGGACAGTGATAGCGAGTTGAATAAAATTCTTCTTGAGTTGGGCACGGAGGATGTCACGCTGGTACGAGCGATCGATGATCATCGTTTTGCACCGGAGGTCGTCGCCAAAATTATTGATATTTTTTCAAAAATTGAGATACTCGGGACCAGCATTCTGCGCCATGGCTGCTCCCTACCGCTCTACCTCGACCAGCATCGTCCCGATTTCACACTTCCTCGCTTTATCGCCCGTATCCGCTCGGGCAATGAAGAATTTTTTAAATTTCTCTTTGACGAAGGTGAGCGATTAAGTTTTTACACGGAATACGCTATCGTTGACGATATTTTCGAGGGCTTGACAACCCGAGAAATTGAAATCGATGGCATCAAAATTCGTCAGCGTATTACGGTTCACGAAATTTTCGAAGCGACACAGCTAAAAAATTTACTGGAGCAATTGACTCAACTCGGCATCGATCTGAGTACCTTCGAAACGACAAATCACCCGCGCTATCACATCGTCGAACATATTGGGACAGATCAAGAAAATATTTTAGAAATGTATTCTGGGCTGGAAATGGTTTCTAAGATCCGGGAACTGGGACGTCGCGGCCTATCGATCCAACGCTATAAAGGCCTGGGTGAGATGAATCCTAATCAACTTTTCGAGACGACGATGGATCCTTCTACGCGGAAGTTGCTCAAAGTCTCTATCGAAGATGCGGCAGCTGCGGATTCCATATTTTCTATGCTCATGGGAGAAGATGTCGTCATTCGCCGCACTTTCATTGAAGATAATGCCCTCAATGCCACCTACATCGATGCCTGAAAGTGAAGTGTAGAAGCGGGATTTTTTACGCGATGCTCGCCCATCCCTCACATCCCTAGCCTTGCCGTATTTTTCATCATTGTCAAGCATTCCTTTACATCAGAATAGCACTTCGATACTAATTATTATTTGTTGAAAATTGGCATTTATTGGTATTTGTTTACGAAATAGGCCAACTAAAAAATTCGAAGCCATATTTTATTTTATTTTTATTGTTTTTTGGAAATCCGTAGCTATAATGCGGGAAGTCTATGTCTACAAATTTATTGGCAATCGTCGCAGTACTTCCCATTTTAGTGGCCCTCGTATTAATGGTCGGATTGCGGTGGGGAGCCGCAAAAGCAATGACCATCGCCTGGTTAACCTGCGCGCTCGCTGCCGTATTCGTTTGGAACCTCCCATTACTCTACGTCTCAGCCCTCAGTTTGCAGGGAGTGATTAACGCGGCAAGTGTCCTCATTATCGTCTTTGGAGCCCTGCTTCTCCTCCATACACTACAATATTCCGGCGCAATGGAAACCATCCAGTACGGCATGCGAAATATCAGTAAAGACATGCGCGTCCAAGCCATTATCATCGGCTACATGTTTAGCGCTTTCGTCGAAGGAGCAGCCGGCTTTGGAACTCCAGCGGCATTGGCAGCTCCATTACTCCTGGCCCTTGGATTTCCTCCATTGGCGGCAGCTATCCTCTGCCTAACCTTGAACTCCTTTCCCGTCACCTTCGGTGCCGTCGGTACCCCTATTATTACGGGTTTCGGTGCCTCCTTACAAGCTCTCATTGAACGGGCGGTCGCCCAAGGAATTTTCCAATCCAATGGCCACTTTTTTGAAGTTATCGGACAGGTCGTCACCTTCATGCATGTTCCAATGATTTTTATTCTTCCCATCTTTACCTTGGGATTTATTACCCGCTTTTTTGGTCCTAACCGCTCCTGGAAAGACGGTTTCGCCGCCTGGAAATTTTGTATCTTCGCCGCCGTGGCTTTTTCTATCCCATACCTATTCGTCGCATGGTTCATAGGCCCCGAAATTCCTTCCATTGCCGGAGGATTAATCGGATTATTGATTATCATGGTTGGCGCTCGATATGGATTTTGTATCCCTAAAGAAGTGTGGACCTTTGGAGAACCTTCTAAATGGGAAAAAAATTGGTCCGGAAATATAACTTTCAATGCCAATAATGAGCTTAAACCGCAAATGAGTCAGTTCATGGCCTGGCTGCCCTATATACTAATCGGTATCATTCTCGTATTCACCCGCATTGATATTTTGCCCCTAAAAGAACTGTTCAATCGGCATGGAGTTATTCTCTTCAAGGATATCTTAGGCTACAAAGATGTAAACGAAGGAAGCCTTAAATTGCTCTATCTGCCAGGAACAATTCCCTTTATGCTCATTTCTATTTTAACGATTTTCATACACCGAATCCCCCCCGGAAAAGCCGTCAAAGCATGGATCGAAACCTTTTCAAAAATGAAAACGGCAACAATTTCCCTCTGCGCATCGGTGGCTTTAGTCAAGATTTTTCAGGGCTCTGGAAATTTTACTAATCCGGATTTAATCGCCCAGCTGGCAGCGGATGGCGTCGATACCCAGATTTTATCCATGCCGCGGGCTATGGCCGAAGCAATCGCTGGTATCATGGGCCCAATCTGGCCACTGTTTGCACCCTATGTGGGCGGCCTTGGAGCCGTTATTACTGGCTCTAATACCGTCTCCAATATCCTTTTCGCTCAATTTCAATGGGATGTAGCAGAATTACAAAAACTTTCTCGAATCGTTATCCTCGCCGCTCAGGGTGCAGGCGGAGCCATGGGACATATGATTTGTGTCCACAATATCGTAGCCGTATGTGCCGTTCTAGGCCTATCAAACCTGGAAGGAGATATTATCAAAAAAACTTTCTGGCCATTCCTGCTCTACGGCCTCTCTGTCGGTATCGTGGCTTATATCCTCATCACCATCGGCTACTCTACGTTTTAAAAAAAGTAAATAAACTACTTTTTTTACATTCGGCAGAAAATTTCAAATACACTTCCGTGCCTTCCCCTACACCTCCTGGCTTTGTCGCCTTTCTTTTCACTGTCAAGCATTTTTTGTCATATCAATGATCATCAATCGAAAAAATCTCCACATAGCATATAAAATAAATGATCAATTGTGATATTGACGTTGAAAGCGACGCTGGAATTATCTTAATATCTTCCATAGCATGCAAGATACTCAAGAAAAAGTTATTCCAACTAATATTACTGATGTGATGCAGCGATCCTATATCGATTACTCCATGTCAGTGATCGTCAGCCGTGCCCTACCGGATGTGCGTGATGGCCTCAAACCGGTCCAACGCCGCGTCCTTTACGCTATGTTACGCGAAGGATTGCTCAGCTCTCGCCCTTTCGATAAATGCGCCGGCATCGTGGGAGAAGTTCTGAAAAATTATCACCCCCATGGCGACTCTTCCGTCTACGAAACACTCGTCCGCCTCGGTCAGCACTGGGTCATGCGCTATCCACTGATCACTCCACAGGGAAATTTTGGCTCTATCGATGGCGATCTTCCCGCAGCTTACCGCTACACGGAATGTAAATTGGAAAAAATTTCAGAAGAAATCCTTCGCGATATCGATGAAGCAACGGTCGATTTTCAACCCAATTATAAGGAAAGCACCGTCGAACCCACCGTGTTACCTGCCGCACTCCCTAATCTATTGATGAATGGCTCCACGGGAATCGCCGTTGGCATGACGACCAATATTCCGCCCCACAATCTCGGCGAACTCATTGACGCCCTTTGCCGCATGATCGATGATCCCTGCACAACGGTCGATGATCTGTGTGGCATCATTAAGGGACCCGATTTTCCGACAGGCGGCTCTGTCATTGGCATTGAAAATATTCAAAAATATCTCCGCACAGGTCGTGGAATTGTCCGCAATCGCGGCGTTATCGAAGTCGAAACTCTCTCAAATGGTCGCGAACAATTAATCATTACGACGGTCCCTTATAATACCAATCGAGCGACCATTGTGACAAAAATCGCGGAACTAATCAACGAAAAAATTATCGACGAAGCAAGCGATCTGCGGGACGAATCCGATGAAAATACGCGCATCGTTATCGAACTCAAACGCAACGAATCGCCCCGAGTCGTTATCAATAAATTGTTTAAATTAACACCAATGGAATCGTCCTTCGGCGTCATTCTATTGGCACTGGATAAGCGGCGGCCCAAGCAGATGAATATTAAGGAGATGCTCGATTGCTACCTGGATCATCGTCGAGAAGTTATTTTTCGCCGTACCCAATTTCGCCTCCAAAAAGCTGAAACTCGCGCCCATATTTTGGAGGGCTACAAAATTGCACTTGCCAATCTTGATGATTTTGTGAAAATTATTCGTCAATCTCCGAACCGCGACGCCGCAAAGATCGCGTTGTTGGCGAAATATCCCATCTCCGACCGTCAGGCAGATGCGATCCTCGAACTGCGACTCTACCAATTAACCGGATTGGAACAAAATAAAATCGATCAAGAATACATTGAGTTGATAAAAATTATTGAAGAATATCGCCATATTTTAAATAACGAGCAGCTCCTTTTAGGCGTGGTTCGCCAGGAACTCGTCACCGTTAGGGAACTTTATACGACGCCGCGCTTAACTAAAATTTTACCTGCCGAAGACGAATTTCGAGTAGAAGATGTCATCGCCAATGAGGGCTGTATCATTACGATTACGGAAAATGGCTTCATCAAACGCACCGAAAATGCCGCCTACCGCTCCCAAAAACGCGGAGGAAAGGGCGTAATTGGAGCTGGGCAGCGGGACGACGATACCATTACCCATCTTTTATCGGCGAGTACCCACGATTACATCATGTTCGTCATGACAAATGGGCGAATTTACATCGAAAAGGTATATGAAATTCCAGAAGGCTCACGAACTTCTAAGGGGCGTTCTCTCGTCAACATCATTGAAATGCAGGTCGAAGAAAAAATGGCGGCGATGATCTGTTTTCCAGAATTTACGGCGGAACGCTATTTAGTGATGTGTACAAAAAACGGTATTACAAAAAAAACGAATCTCAATGATTATGTCAATTATCGTCGGGGAGGGATTATTGGCATCGACGTGGACGATGGCGACCGCGTCATTGAAGCGCGCCTTTCCAATGGCCAGGATGAACTCGTTCTGATTACCCACAATGGCATGTCGATTCGTTTTAGTGAGCAGGAGTTACGCGATCAAGGTCGTGCAACGCGTGGCGTTCGCGGCATTACTTTACATTCGGCGGACTATGTCGTTGCGATGACTATCGTCGACAATGGGGCAACATTTTTGATAGCCGCTGAAAATGGTCAAGGTAAGCGTTCTTCTTTCGAGAGTTATCGCCTACAAAAGCGCGCGGGACTGGGAGTCATTGCGATCAAGATGGCAAAAAACGTAGGTGTTGCGGCGGCATTAACAGTCAATGACAGCGACGAAGTGATGATGGTAACGGAGCGGGGACAAGCCATTCGCTCGCCGGTAAAGGACATTCGCGTCATCGGCCGCACGACCCAGGGAGTTCGTCTGATTAATCTTGAAAAAGACGACCATCTCATCGGTGTGAGTCGCATTGTTGAAATTGATGATTCCGAGGAAAAATCATAATTCAAAAATTCAATACGAATTTCATAACAACATACGAAATATTGCTGAAAATTTCATATATTCAGAAGTGTGATTTTCCTTTTGAATATGTAAATAATTTGTTATATTAAAATGGTCAATACTTTCCCCAGGCTTCAGCGCTGTCAATCTAGATTTAAGCCTACGATCATTGGATTTGAACTCCATCTTTGAATATATTTTTACAATATCTCAATCTCTATTTCTTGCAGCCGCTTTCAAAGTTAAAATAAGGATCTTCCTCCCTTGTTTTGCCGGAATTATTCTCACCTAATTACATTGGCACACGCGATTCTTAACTTTCAGGAAAGGCTTTGAAATTTTTTCCAGCCTATCAAGATAATATTTTTTTCCTTTCCTCCGCAGGAATTTCTTTTGCCTGAGCCCAGGCTGTATCCCCTATCGTCTTTAGCGTCAATATTGGGTTTTCTTCTAATATTATATCTAACACATCCGAAGATAGAGAGTGTTTCGATTTGAGTATTTGAAAAAAAGCAACAAACGCTCTATTGAAAGCAAGATTTGTACTCAGAAAAAAATCTCTATATCGAAAATCATTCTTTTCAATCCCTAAAATAGAACATTGACACACATTTTTATCATTTTTCATTCAAGATACAAATGGGATCACAGCCATACATGGCAAAAATTAACAGTAAACAAACTGAAACACAATTTATACAATTAAATATTTTTTACCATAGGCGGCATACTTTTCCTGAAAAATATTTTATCACAATTTTATATTATCACGTAAATAATCCACAAATTTATTTATTTTTATTTATCACACCAGAACAACTTTCGCATAATTTATTTACGCTTCCGCTACAGCGATATTGATTGCTTTCGCTGCTGCTACAGCCGAAGCCCAGGCCCAATGCAGATTATAGCCGCCGAGCTCACCTGTAACGTCGACCACTTCGCCAATGAAATACACATCCGGGACGTGTTTTGCTGCCATCGTTTTTGAGGAAAGAAAACGCGTCGAAACACCACCGCGCGTTACCTCAGCCTTGCGATAGCCAACGACATTCTTCGGAATAAATGTAAATCGTGTCAACTGTCCAATCAGCACATCGATTGTAGATTTGTCCATATTGGCTAGCGGCATATCGCAATTTTGAGAAAAAATTTTCGCCAAACGTTTTGGCAATAAATCAGCTAAAATGCTTTTTACTTTCCGATTTCGATCATTTATAATAACTTTTTTAAAATCAACCCCTGGCAACCAATTGATTTGTAAAGATGTATCCGCCTCCCACCATAGGGACACTGTTAATATCGCCGGACCGCTAAGACCGTAATGTGTAAATAAAACCTCATCTGTAATGGTACGATTTCCAACGGTTACCGCTGCCGGCAATGAAACTCCGGCTAATTTTGTAAATTCCTCGCAAATGTCCTTAGGGAAATCTAACCGTACCAATGCAGGCGACAACGGCTCAATCGCCATTCCTAGTTGCTCTGCAAAGCGATAGCCAAAATCAGAAATACCAAGCTGCGGACAAGATAAACCTCCCGTCGCAATGACCAAATGTTTACAACAAAAATCAGTTCCGTAATTACTATGAACGATCCACAATTCCCCCACACGTTCGATAAAATTAATCGATACGTTAAATATAATATTTACATTAAGCTGTAAATAATCGATCAATTCTTTCACATTTAATAGAAACAATTTCCCGCAATCGCTCTCCTGATACCCTATCCCAACACTAGCAAAAAGCCCTACCACATCCTTCCAAGAAAATTGCGCTAAAGCAGATTTACAAAAGTGCACATTTTGCGAATAATAATGTTCAAATGCAATGTTCCTATTCGTGCAATTACAATGGCCACCTCCGGAAACCGCTACCTTTCGCGCTGGCCTTTGAGTCATTTCGAGTACAACACACGTTCCTTTTAAAGATTTTGCACACAATAACCCAGCTGCTCCCGCGCCAACAATGACGGTATCAAAAATCATCGCGGCACAAAAGCCTAAAAGTTTAATAAAGAAGCAACAACGCACTGATTAGCAGATAGCCCTATCTCTCTCAGTCCATTCATAACAAATTGTACACCCAACGCGACCAAAAACAACCCCGACAAACGAAAGCTTAATTTTAGAATCGTTGGCGTCAACCACTTTGCTCCCTTCGATGTCAATACTAAGATGACGTACACCAAGAAAATAGCCAGCGAAATAGCCAACAGGCAGGAAAGAAACTCTCCTGCACCTTCACTTGCTGCTCGATTGGCGATGATAATGGTCAAAGAACCTGGTCCGGCAATAATCGGTATAGCCAATGGCGCAATCGCTATGTCTTGACGCTTTTTCTTAGGTAAATTGCCAATTTCTTCGGCCTCATTTTTGGATATCACAATTTCAGGATCTTCCGCGCGCAACATACCGAACCCAACAAAAACTAACAATAGGCCACCGGCAATATTGAACGCCTCCATGGCAATACCGATTGCCGCAAGAATTTTCGGCCCTCCTAAAGCAGTCAACACCATGACACTCCAAGCAATTCCGCATGCCATTTTTGCCGTCGTTAAACGTTCCCTAACTGTACAATTCGTAGTCATACTCAGATAGAGCACAATCACAGCCAATGGACACATCGCCGCAAAAATTTGATAAAAACAATTTACGAAGAAACTATATCCTCCTCCTGTACATATTCCAACAAACAAAATATTCATATTAATAGGTTACGTTTTTCATACACAAATAAGATTTTTAGGAAGTCAATAAAATTCATCATCGCAAAAATCTTTCATGGAATTTCGCCGAGATTCTTACATTTTTTTTATTCGGACTCAACACCAACAATTACATATTGCCAACAATAAACCTACCCGATGACATTCAAACAGAACCACCGAGACAATAAAAACACACAAACATACATAATTCTCGAATCCTAACAAACATTCTTCCGGGAGAATCTCTCCTCCAAATTTCTTCTAAAAAGAGAAACTCCCTTTTATCTTCCATCTCGAACACTTTACTTTCGCTTCGTGTCCGCACAATAAAGCATTCGCAGATTACTCCATCAGTTTCACCAAGTATATGCGAGGCCACCGAATCTCTATTGGTTTACTCTCGACCGAATCTTTTCTTGGAGATCCAAATGGATTCTTACGCTTTGGACTCGGCTCCGGAGTTTTCGATGAGGTATCCGACGTACTTGCAAGCATGGCTGCTTCTGAACTTTTGGTCGTTTCCGATGGCTGCAACTCCGATAGCTGGGGCTCCGACGACCGGGGATCGATTAATTTCTCCAGTATTTTGTCATAGACCGCTTTTGCTAAAGCATATCCCGGTCCCTGCAAAGCTAAAACGCTAGGCAAACTATTACTTCCAAGCCTCTGGAACTCGCGAAGCGCCGCTTGCTTATCTCCTCCCGTTGCCCCTGTTACCCAAGCCAATGTACTTGCAAACTCCATAAATACTCTATTTTTTTCACTATCTGACTGATCACGCCCTATAGCCTCTAAAAAAATCTTCCCCTGTTCTGCTGGCTCTTCGCTCGCATACAGAGCATCTACTAGTCGATCTCTATCCGTATCCGTGATCTGAGTCTGCTGCTCTTTTGCACGCTCACGTACCATACGATCCATGACCCACATAACGGCCACAAGCTGGCTGTGTATTACCCCATTAGGATCGGGATTATCGGCACAAACATCGTCATCCTCCATCCAATCTTTTGCTTTCGGTAGTGGTAACTCATGAAGTTTTGTCAAGTTTTGATATACACAATCACCCTTGGCTTCTAAAATGTTTAAAAGGGCACTCCGATCATTATTATTGACAACCACTTGCCAATCATCTCGAAACGCCACTACAAATGGTATTAAGTCTTCCGTCAACTTTAATAAGTATAACTCCTCCTGCTCAGCTTCGGATATCTCCTCCTTCGCGAGTATTTTATCCTCAACTTGCTTAAGCATTCGCTTCATCGGTTGTTTTTTTATATCATCCGGAAGCTTCTTGCCTCCCGGATTCCAATCTACCCTCCCTGTAACAACTTGACAAAGCTGAACTATGCGGGAAAAATTCAAACTGGAATCGTTTTGTATATCCCATAAAACAGAAGCTATCTTTTCCACGTTGACTTTAGTGCCATCGGCAAACTCAAGAAATCCCCCTTGAACACCTTGGTGACTAAAATTCTGCACATCGTCAGCGTCCCATTGCACAAGCTGCACGAGTTGCCGTTGATCCGGATTTGCCGGAACTTCATTTTGTTGGGCTTGCTTTGACGAAGATATTCCATCTGGAACTGACGGCTGATCCTCATCAGTTGCTAATAACTCTGCGCTACAAGTACATAATAAAGCCAAAGCTAATAACACAATTCCATTTTGAGATTTATCACTCTTATCCATAGTGAAAACCTTCTCCAAAAAAAAACTACCTGTCAAGTTTTTTTTCGTTACTTTTTATAGTGAAAATTTTTTTATCTAATATTAAAACAATTCCCGATCATTTTAATATGCTAAACCACATTTTTGAAAACTTCTTCAACACTTAATCAGTTGAAAACCGCATTTTCTCGGGCTCGCTCGTCTTTGATATCCTTGACCCAACGCAAAACTTCTGCAACCGGTGCCATTAAATCCCTCGGAATGTATTCCATGACGCCCGCCGTATCCAATAGCGCGTGTGCTAAAGGTACATTGCGCATAATCGGTATCCCTTCCTTTTCCGCAACAGCTATCATTTGTTCCGCAATGATGCCAACTCCTTTCGCAATCACAATCGGTAGGGGAAAGACGGGGCGCTCAAAATCGTAGAGTAATGCAATTGCGACATGCTCCGGATTCGTGACTAAAGCCGAAGCCTGTTTTGTCTTTTGAGGGGGATCCTCTTCCATCATTTCTTTGTGAATTTGTTTGCGTTTACTCTTAACCTGCCCATCGCCCTCGGATTCCTTATACTCCCTTTTGACTTCATCTTTACTCATCTTAAGCCCCTCTTTCCACTTGTATTTCTGATAGGCATAGTCGAGAGCCGCCATTGCAATGTATGCAAAAATGACCATCTTTGCGAAATTAGTCATAATAGGGCCAAGAATACTCAATACACCGGATAACTTGCAAAACGGTAATAAAATTAAATCGTCAAATACATCTTTTACAACACCGACCAACAGGAAGCCCAAAAAAATGATTTTTACCGTTGACTTCAGCAGTTCGACGAGACTTTTCATGGAAAACATCTGCTGCGCCTTTGACATGGGATTAATTTTACTGAGATCGGGCTGTATCGTTTTCGATGTAAATAGGATCCCAACCTGTGCAAAATTTCCAATGAGTCCCATGAGTGCTACCACGAAAATCGCTGGGAAAACAATGCCTCCCGTCTTCATCAAAACACTCCAAAGCGCCTGACCAGTATACCCCCCCAGATCATTACATCGCCCAATAAATTGGGTAGGGATCAAAATCATCTCTGAAATATTCTCTAAATGTTGATTCCAGCCCAATCCAACATAACAAAATGCACCGATTAAAGTAAGCGTCGAATTGACGTCCTGACTCTTCGCAATATTTCCTTTATTGCGCGCGTCACGTATACGTTTCGGTGTTGGATCTTCGGTTTTTTCGCTCATTTATCCCATTCCTTTCACTTGCTATCGCTCCCTATTTTAAGAAATGATTAACAAAAAACGACATTTTACTTTGCGTGAAAAAATAGTAATGGAACAGTTTTCCCAGCAACGAATAATAAAATAGTAAAAAAAACATCGATAGCCAGCTTTTAACCGGCATTGCCATAAAAAACACATTTAATTGTGGTGCAAAACGACTGATCATTCCCAAGCCAAACTCCGCAAGAAATAATACGATTAAAATCGGTGCTGAAAAGCAAAAAACGGACTCCATAATCTCATCCGCAAACGACATCATAAATGCCGGGAAATTGACGTCAAATGTAGGGAAAAATGTAAATACAGGCCACATAATATAGGACTTATAAATCACGCCGAGGAAAAATAAAAATCCCCCCATCGAAAAAAACAGCGTTGCAATCATCTGAGTCAAAAAGCTTCCCAAAAGCGATGTCTGCGAACCAACAACGGGATCAAATGTCATGGCCTGCGACGACCCTCTCTGAATATCAATAATGAATCCAACACTATCCGTAATATAAAAAATAAATCCCGATAAATAACCCAACATGGCCCCCAGGATAACCTCCTTGCAGATCGTTACGAAGATAATAAGCACCGGAATCTGTACCGTTGGTAACGTCGGATACACGGCATGGAAAAGGGGTAAGGCCATGGCAAAAATGATGACATTGCGTCCCGTCCCCATGATGTATTGCTTGGCAAATACCGGCGTTAATGACAACGCTGCCGCCAAACGTATGATACACATCATCATTAAAAATAAAACTGATGTTACTTCCTCTAGTCCCGCTCCCATTAATGAATAATCGTTGGAAAATTGGTAAACAGGCTATTGGCAAACGCGAGTAACTCATCGCCGATCCAATAGGCCGATAGCATCAAAACCGTAACAGTAAAGAATAGTTTGATGGCAAATCCCAATGTTTGTTCTTGAATCTGGGTAAGGGCTTGTAACAAGCTCGTTATCAATCCCACACACGTCGCCACTAAAATGGGCGGCATCGATAACATGAGAATGAGTATCATTGCCTGCTCCGTGATACTAATGATAAAATTCTGATCCATACGCCTAGCCATTGTTTTTTTAGTCAAATTTTCGCAAATAGCAAGCCCTTAAACTTCAACGACTGGCAATAAAAAAACGGTCAAATCGATTCAAGTCTTTCAAAACTTCCGTTTGCTTAAAATATTTTCCGTATACTTTTTGGAGTTGTTGGGCATGAGAAATACCCGTTTCAATAGCAATAATGCCATTTTTTTTGAGAAACTTTTGGGCTCCATCGAGAATAATTCTAATATCCTGGAGACCCTCTTCTTCGGCAATTAACGCCGAAATAGGCTCGTAGCGACGTATTTCATCCTGGATCCCATCAAATTCCTGGCGTGTCAAGTAGGGTGGATTGGAGACAATGAGGTCAAATTGCTCCCGCCATTTATCACCTTCGAAAGCACTGTACCAATCCGATTGGAAGAATTGCAAGTTATTCACACCATTTCGCCGCATATTTTCGCGGACGACCTCCAACGCCAATGGTGATCGATCGACAGCAAATACGCAACTCTTCGGGAAATGTTTTGCCAAAGCAATCGCAATAGCACCGCTCCCCGTTCCCAGGTCCAAAATATTCAAGGATGAAAAATTCCCCCCAATAGAAAAGGCATTCCCAATGCGTTTACTAGTATTATTTATAAGCCATTCGACAAGTATTTCCGTTTCTCCGCGCGGAATAAAGACGCGGGAATCAACCATCAAGTTTACATCATAAAAATCAACTTCGCCCAAAATATATTGCAATGGTTCTCGCTGGGCACGCCGCACCAATAACTCCAAAAATTGTATTTCCGATTCTTTACTGACCGTTGTTTGGCCCTGTAATGTTAACTCAAGCCGTGAACATCCCAAAACATGGGCCAATAACCATTCCGCATCGTTCTTTGAGCCCTCGACATTGTCAGAGCATAAAAAACTTGTCCCTTCTGCGAGCAATTCAATAATCGACGCCATAGACCGCGTTACCGAAGATAGGGCGTTTCCCGCATTGCAACATCATTTTCACTGGTTCGTTGATTGTTTTTCCAACGAACTAAATTCTCATTTTGGAACTTATCCTTATTGTCCCTATGGGACGGCCGCAATGCCCCGAGCGATGTGATAGAATTGGGAGAAATACCCACGAGAAATTTTTGTCCATTGCACTGGATAATGGCAACGTAATGGCGTCCGCCAACGGATAGACGCTCGGTTACGCACAGATGGTCGGGATGGGAGCGATCGCCATTGGGCACCTGCGGAAAAAACCAACCCTTCCTGCGAAAAAGTACGAAAAAATATCCGCCCAACGCAAGAAGAACAATAAAAACTACCGACTTAACAACCTCTTCAAGCATAGGACAAATTAGCGTTTCCTTTCCTTGACTTTCATCGCCTCTTTTCCAATTCGCTTCCGAATATAGTAGAGTTTGGCACGCATGGGAATGCTCACACGCTCGACTTCGATCTGCGCAATGCTGGGTGAATGCAGGGGAAAGACGCGCTCCACGCCCTCACCGGCAATCACACGCCGAACGATAAATGAAGCAGCGATTCCGGAATGCTTTCTCGCAATAACGATACCGGAAAAAATCTGAATTCGCTCTTTGTCGCCCTCGCGGACTTTGACATGAACTTTCACGCCATCACCAACTTTAAAATTGTCGCGATGAGGAATAAGTTGCTTCGAAGTAATATTTTGAATAATTGGATTCATACTTTTCTATCTATTAGAATTGGAAAACTAAAAACATTAGTCAAACATTTTTTAAATAGCGTCACCCATTGAGTAAATCGGGCCTTCTCTGGCGCGTACGTTCGAGGCGTTGCCGTTGGCGCCATCGATCAATGGCAGCATGGTCACCGCTCAGTAATACCTCAGGCACTTCCATGCCTTCAAAGACTCTCGGCTGAGTGTACTGTGGAGGGGAAAGTAATCCGTCACTGAAAGAATCTTGTTCTAGAGAAACTGCATTACCTAAAACACCGGGAATATGGCGGCAAATCGCATCAATAACAACCGCAGCTGCTAAAGTACCATTCGTTAAAACGTAATCCCCGATAGAAATTTCCCAGTCGATGTATTTATCGCGGATGCGTTGATCAATGCCCTCGTAGTGGCCGGAGACAAAGATAAGGTGCGATTTCTGAGCCAGTTGCTGGGCAATGGCGGTCGTAAAAGGGGTACCATCGGGACAGAGATAAATGACAAAGGCCTGCTCCGTTTTCAGATCGCGAATGGCTTGCGCGAGAGGTTCTGGCTGGATCACCATCCCGGCACCGCCGCCGAAAGGACGGTCATCGACTCTCCGATGTTTACGAGTAGACCAGTGACGAAGGTTATGGGGGCGACAATGGAGCAGTTGATTTTTTTGAGCACGGGCGACGATCGATGTGCGTAAGACTCCATCGAGCATTTCTGGAAATAGCGAGAGGAGATCGATAATCATTCACGGACGGGAATCGGTTGAAGCGGCTCATTTTTTTGGCTAATTATTTTAGTCCACATGTGGGAGAAAAATTGCGCGATGTCATTGGGAGTCAAGTTTATTCGAAGTGCTATGGAGTTGTTTCATTGCAATTATACATAGAAGTGGGCAATGAAAAGGGGCCTTTGACAATTCAAAAGCCCTTTTTAGATTGCTTTGATATCTTACATCCTATTCACCCGCCTGAAACCCGTTCCGGGAGGAGGCTTACTAGGAGAACCATCAGCATTCCGCACTGCCCTTTGTTCAAGGGGTGGTGGCGTTTTAAGGACGCGAGTCGGGTGTTCTTCTGACTGGGACGCTGTTCCTCCCACAGGAAGACGATAAGCAGACGATAAATTTCTATCAAGGAGCCACTGACGAGAAACCGACCCTTTGCGGCTCAGAGAATCCGACGCATCATCCGACTGGGACGTAGAATCATCCACATCCGACGAGGACGTAGAATCACCCAGAAAGGTCACCCGCCCCGACTTCCGTGGCGTCTTCACATGTCCTAGTTTGGTACTACAATCTGCCACAACTGTTGTTACTTTATTATTACGCTCCAGGAAATGCTGTAATAACGATAGCAAGCCAAGCTTTCCTGTTGTTGCTGGCTTTACTGTTGTTGCTGGCTTTACTGCTTCAGGTGGAAAGGGTTTGCCGACGAGAAATTCTCTTTCCTCGGGAGTAACCTCTCCACTCTTTGCTAACAAAGACAATTTACCCCATAGACTTACTACGTCACCATAGGAACGCGTATCAATACCCTTGAAATTAGGGAAATCCCTTGCTGTTCCTCCCTTAAAACCCAACGTTCCGAAGATATCGTCAGAGAATAATGTATCCTCGAATAGCGCTGTTAAGTTTTGACTTAGGAAAACATGGTATGTTCTCAATGTATACATATTTGTTAATGGAGGACTATCATAAACTTCAATCTCGGTCTCGATCAAATAATTCCCATCTGCCTTATCCTTGAATTCTATCGCAGGAAGACTATAATCGGCACTGAAACTTGTTCCATTTGGCTGTTTTACCCAGCCTTGGCTAGCCAAAACCGATAGGGCTTTTCCTTTCTGTTCATTCCCCTCTCCCTTCACAGTCATGGGATAGAAGTCCTTGATTTTATTAGAATAGTCCCTGTTCTGAGTAAAGATGTCATTGGCAACGCCTAAACCAGAAAACTTGATCGTTTCTTCAGCCTCCATCGGAAAATCCACCCTATCGCAACAAAATTTAACCTGAGCTTTGACGCTACTATCATCTTTCAATACTCCGGAGGGAATCATTGTGGGAGAAATGAGTAAAAAACGTCTCCTATTGGGATTGTGGCGATAAATCACTATACTAAAACCCGTTTTGAGATCATGAGAAATGCTAGGACAACTGATGGCAGCCAATATATTTCCGTAGAGATTTAAAACCTCACTGCCATTCTTAGCCTTTACATCCTCCACCGTTGCAACCGACTTATCAGCAGGTTTTTTCCCGGGATACCAATAAAATTCTTTATCCGCAGAATGTGCCGGCACGAATATCGGCATTACTGGCATCCAATATCTTTCCTCGCTTTTTTTCGAATTCGCATCATAACTCTTTCCGTCGGCAGCGAGCTTATAAAACCACAACGGTTGAACTCCTCTCTTTCCCCTAACAGTAGGATCAGCCGAAGCAGAGGTAAAAATAGTCGCTTCTCCCTTCTTCTTAGGAAGCTCCGCTTTCTGGAAATTAAGCGAAGCATCCACCTGAAAAACCAGAGATCTCTTGTTTTTGACGGTGTTCTTTCCTATTTTTGTTCCATCGGGCACCTCAAAGCTCACACTATCCCAGGCATTTGATAAAAGGGGTGTCATTAGAAACATCCCACTCAATAACTTATTTATAATTTTATAATCCATATCCTTTCCTTTGTTAAATTTTTAATTGAATTAATAACTAACGGCCTTAATTATAAATTCTTTTTCGCATTTGCAAGTATTTTTTTATTTTTTATAAAAATGTTTCGCGAAACTATAAAAAACTTCCTTACATAAAGATTAAGCTTGTGATTTCAATGATCATACTTAGCCTGAAACACCATGATTAGCAAACTTCTCGAGCAAATTCGTCGAGATATTTTTTCAACGGAACTTGCGATGACTAAAAAAAATGTCGGCACTATCCTCTCCATTGCTGATGGCGTCGCCCTTCTCAATGGCCTCTCCGAAGTCATGTATAATGAAATGATCGACTTCGGTAATGATACCTTTGGTGTCGCCCTAAACCTCGAAGAAGATTTCGTCGGCGTCGTCATCCTCGGCGATTGTTCCCATCTAAAAACCGGTGACCAAGCGACCGCTACCGGGAAATTACTGTCCGTCCCCGTCGGAAAAAATCTCCTCGGCCGCGTCGTCAACGCTCTCGGCCAACCCATCGACGGTAAAAGCGCTATCACCGCCGAAGAATTCTATTCCATCGAAAAAATCGCCCCCGGAATTATGCCGCGCCAATCCGTTAACCAGCCGCTCCAAACGGGTATCCTCGCCATCGATGCCATGATTCCCATCGGCCGTGGCCAACGGGAACTCATCATCGGCGACCGCGCCACAGGAAAATCCACCATCGCCATCGATACCATTATTAATCAGGCCAAAATTAATCGGGAAGGCCTCGCTTCCGGCAATCCGGACTTTCGTCCCGTATACTCCATCTACGTCGCCATCGGACAGAAAAATTCTACCATCGCACGGACCATTAAAACACTCACAGACCATGGAGCTATGGATTTTACGATCGTCGTCAATTCTTCCGCCGCCGATAATCCCGCGAACCAATACATCGCCCCCTACGCTGGCTGCGCCATGGGAGAATGGTTCATGCATAACGGTATGGATGCCCTCATCGTCTATGATGACCTCTCGAAACATGCGGTAGCGTATCGGCAAATTTGTCTCATTCTCAAACGCCCCTCCGGCCGAGAAGCCTATCCGGGCGATGTCTTTTACTTGCATTCCAAACTGCTCGAACGGGCCGCCCGACTCAATGCGGAAAATGGCAACGGCTCTCTTACTGCATTACCTATTATCGAAACCCAGGCCGGTGATGTGTCAGCATATATCCCGACAAATGTTATTTCAATCACCGATGGACAAATTTTTCTCGATACGGATCTTTTTAATAGAGGTGTACGACCAGCGATCTCGATTGGGATTTCCGTCTCCCGAGTGGGCTCCACCGCTCAAATGAAGGCGCTTAAACAGGTGGCAGGAAAATTGAAACTCGAATTAGGCCAGTACTACGAACTGAGCTCTTTTGCGCAATTTGGCTCCGATCTGGACGCCAAAACACAGCAACAACTCGACCGCGGCGCCCGCATTGTGGCCCTATTTCGACAGCCAGCTAATGCCCCACGAAGCCTTTTAGACCAGATTCTTGTGCTTTGGGCAATTAAAACAGGCATTTTCGATACCATAGCCCTCGACCATATCAATACCGCAGCGGAATCTTTACTCACCTATTTTGCAACCGCCGGTATGCAAGTTTTAATGCAAATTACCCAAAAAGGCCAATTGACAGAAGAAATCGAAGGACATCTTATGGAAATTGTTACCGATTGGCAAAAAACACAGGCGTAAACAATATTAATAAAGCGTAAAAATTCGTCGATGCTCAAAATTTTGACGTGCCGCTTGCTCCCACCCTCTACCCTTCAGCCTTGCCACCCTTTCCACGGCTGTCAAGTATTTTTTGAAAAATGTAAATTCAATCCTCATCTGTGCTCGTTAAAAAATATTTGTTGCTTGAAATTTTCCTTTCCTTAGAAAGCTTTTTTTTGTGCGATATTTGAAGACTAGTTTTATAATTTTTGGAGTAGCCACCGTTCTCTTTTTTTCGGGATGTTCCGGTATTTTTTCTGAAAACTCATCGGCGCTCAATAAGCAAGCCAAGTTTGCTAAATCTTTCGATCGAGAGATTCCGCAAGCCAAGGTTCGCCCTTGTGCCTATAGTGGAATATTAAAGCATTGCGATTCATTCTGGCTATTGCCTTTTTGGAAACCTAATTACGACTATTGCATCGCCGACATTAAAGGAAATACAATTACATTTCTCGATATTTCCGATCTTGCAATGGGCATTTCATTGGCAAACTTCATCGATAAAATGGTTACCGTTCACGGCCAGACTTTTCCCCATAAACACCGCGGCATTATTGTTGTAAAAGCGAAACATCTTGTCCCCCACGAAACGAAAAAGTTGACTCCATGAATGCTTTTTTTTCCCACGTTGTCATCGAATCAATTGCCCATGTTTTGCCACCGGTTGTGATGACGTCGGATGAAATTGAGCAGCGGTTGAGTACGCTTTACGAGCGGCTTCATTTACCATTCGGGCGTCTGGAATTGATGACCGGGATTCAAGAGCGGCGTCTTTGGGATGAAGCTATTCTCCCTTCCCAAGCCAGTACACAGGCCGCCGAGAGTATTTTGCAAAAAACTTCGATTCAGAGAGATAGTATCGATTTACTGATCCACGCCTCCGTTTGTCGCGATCGACTTGAGCCTGCGACGGCAGCCTATGTTCATCGCAATTTACAACTTTCCAAACATACCCTATTTTTTGATTTATCGAATGCCTGTCTTGGATTCCTGAATGCGATGGCGATGGTAGCCGCAATGATTGAAGCCCAACAAATCCGCTCGGCGCTCATTGTTTCTGGAGAAAATGGTAAGCCGCTCCTCGATCATACGCTCGCGCTTCTCCAAAATAATACCACCATTACTCGTCGAGAGATCAAGTCTTATTTCGCCAATTTGACCATTGGATCTGGAGCAGTTGCAGCGGTACTTTGCCACGAATCTTTTGGGAAAAGTAATAAAAATTTACTAAAACTGAAAGCAATTTCAGCGCTTTCCGACTCAAGTGGTTGTACTTTATGCCAGGGGGATGCGACAGCTGATAGCGGTCTCACGATGCAGACGGATTCGGAACCTTTACTGAAGCTTGGTATTCAACTTGCTCGAAACAATTGGCAACATTTTTTGCATTACACTCGCCTTCAAAGTACGGATATAGCTCATACGATTTGTCATCAAGTTGGCCATCGCCACCGATCCCTGCTCTATCAAGCGCTGGAACTCGACCTGGAGAAAGATTTTTCGACATTTCCCTTCCTTGGAAATACGGGATCCGTCGCCCTTCCTTTGTCCCTATCGCTAGCGGTTGAGAAAAATATTATCCAGGGGAAAACCGCGCTGTTGGGGATTGGCAGCGGCATTAGTTCTTTGATGATGCTTCTCGAAAACGTCGCAGCGATATAAATTTTTATTTTTTTACAGTATACAATTGATATTCCTCGTAAAAACGTACAACGAAAGCGTAATATGCAGATTTATTTTTTAGGCATTGGTGGAACAGCAATGGGAAATTTAGCGATCCTGCTCCAAACGCAGGGCCATGAAGTATATGGAAGCGATCAAAAAATTTACTCGCCGATGTTCGACCTCCTCGCGGAACATAAAATTGTCACCCATATTGGTTATTCTGCTCAACGGCTCGAAAAATTGAATCCCGATCTTGTCGTCATCGGCAATGCTATTGCGCGTGGTAACGAGGAAGTGGAATGGTTACTCGATCGCAAAAAAATTCCCTACTGCTCTCTCCCCGAACTCATTCATCAGCAAATAATTGGTAAGCGGGATACGATCGTTGTTTCTGGAACCCACGGAAAAACGACTACGACCGCGCTTATCGCCTATTTGCTATCGATGAATCGTTGCGACCCCGGTTATTTTATCGGTGGTGTTCCGCTTAATTTCCCGTCTGGCGGGAATTACGGAAAGGAGGACGGTCCATTTATTATTGAGGGCGATGAGTATGATTCGGCATTTTTTGACAAACGCAGCAAATTTATTCACTATTCTCCAAAGATTCTTGTTATTAATAATATCGAATTGGATCACCTCGATATTTTTCGCGATCTACAGGATATTCAACGGACATTTTCCCATGTGATCAAGCTTGTTCCTTCCTGCGGCTATATCGTAGCCAATGGAGATTCGGCGGCAATCCACGAGTTATTGCCGGTTCCCTGGACGCGGACTATTTTTGTTGGGAAAGATGGGGGTAACGATTTTATCATCGAGGATGCGAGGTTAACTCAACAGGATACGACTTTTTCACTGGTCAGTAACACAACTAAAATCTCCATTCGGAGTCCTCTTTTTGGCGAACACAATGTGCGCAATGTGGCGATGGCTATTGTTGCGGCACAGGAGTATCTTGGAACGAATTTAAATAGTGATCTGAGTCATTTTGCGGGCATTAGAAAGCGCCAGGAAATTATTTTTCGAGATGAGAACACGGTAATTATCGAGGATTTTGCACATCATCCGACGGCGATTTCGGAAACGATTTGCGCCATTAAACAGGCATTCCCAAGCCATCGACTCATTACTGCCTTTGAGCCGCGCAGCAATACTGCCTGCTCCAACTGTTTCCAAAAGGATTTTATTGGTGCTTTTGAGGGCAGCGACGAAGTTTACATCGCGGAAGTTTACAAAAATAGAGCCCAGAGTTTGGATATCCACAAGCTCGCCCGAGATATCCGCTATTGTCCCGCACAGCCCGTCGACATTTCCAGCATTAAAGCCACTTTCCCGGGAAAAATTAATCGCGAAAAGCAAGTTTTTCTCTTCCTATCCAACGGTGATTTTTCTAACCTTGCGCAATATTTAAAGGATAGTGTCAATTCGAAATTCTGAACCGTATCGCTTTGTGTGACACAGCCCGTCGATATTTCCAGTATTAAAGCCACTTTATCGGAGAAAATTAATCGCGAAAAGCAAGTTTTTCTCTTCCTATCCAACGGTGATTTTTCTAACCTTGCACAATATTTAAAGGATAGTGTCAATTCGAATTTCTGAACCGTATCGCTTTGTGTGACACAGCCCGTCGATATTTCCAGCATTAAAGCCATTTTATCGGGAAAAATTAATCGCGAAAAACAAGTTTTTCTCTTCCTATCTAACGGTGATTTTTCTAACCTTGCGCAATATTTGAAGGATAGTGTCAATTCGAAATTCTGAACCGTATCACTTTGTGTGACACAACCCGCCTATATTTCCAGCATTAAAGCCACTTTCCCGGGAAAAATTAATCGCGAAAAACAAGTTTTTTTCTTCCTATCCAACGGTGATTTTTTCTAACCTTGCACAATATTTGAAGGATAGTGCAATTTTGGAATTGCATCGCAAAAAGATCGGATTAGCATTCGGTTGATATGAATAAGCGTATTCAAGATTTCATTGCACATGATAAGGATAAATTGGTTGAGCATAAATGCCGAACCATTTCAAAAGAGACATTGCATCTCCCGGGATCGGATTTTATCGATCGCGTCTTTGTCCATACCGATCGCTCCCAACGCGTTCTCAATCACCTGGCGTGGATAGCACGTACAGGACGGCTCGCAGGGACGGGATATACATCAATTTTGCCCGTAGATCAGGGTATCGAACACTCAGCGGCAGCGAGCTTCGCACCGAATCCTATCTATTTCGATCCAGAAAATATCGTTAAACTCGCTCTCGAAGGAGGTTGTAGTGCGGTCGCATCGACGCTCGGCGTTTTAGGGAGTTTAAGTCGGAAGTATTCCCACAGAATTCCATTTGTCGTCAAACTGAATCACAACGAGCTTCTGACCTATCCCAACAAATTCGATCAAGTTTATTTTGGCCAGGTGGAACAAGCCTACGAAATGGGTGCAGCAGCGATTGGAGCGACGATTTATTTTGGGTCCGAGGAATCCACTCGCCAAATTCAGGAAACAAGTACGGCATTTCAGTTAGCACATGAGCTAGGATTAGTAACGATTCTGTGGTGTTACCTGCGCAATCCCGCATTCAAAGCGGATAAGGATTATCATACGGCAGCGGATTTGACTGGCCAGGCGAATCATATTGGCGTGACCATCGAGGCAGATATCATTAAACAAAAACTACCCACGAATAACGGAGGGTTTAAAGCGGTTAATTTCAGTAAAACCCACGAAAAAGTTTACAGCGAACTGACAACAAATCATCCGATTGATTTGACGCGCTATCAAGTTGCGAATTGCTACATGGGACGTATGGGACTAATTAATTCCGGTGGAGCTGCAGGGGAGGACGACTTTAACGAGGCGATTCAAACAGCAATTATCAATAAGCGAGCTGGAGGTTCAGGATTAATTTGTGGTCGCAAGGCATTTCAACGCCCCATGAAAGACGGCATCGAATTGCTCAACACAATCCAGGATGTTTACCTCGAACAATCGATTACGATTGCTTAATTAAGCTCTTTTTAGACCATAAAAGTTTATTTCTCTGGGAAAGTTTTTATATGTTAATTTTGCGGAATGGATGGAAAGCATTAAAAATATTAACAAGCGAAGCATTAATCGTGGAATAAGCATAGAATTGCTCATATTTTTGGGATTTTCATGCATAAGTTTTGGAAGCAGTTTCGAAGACCAATGGGAACGCGAAGAAATGGCGTTAATGCTGTTTCAGCAGCATTCTAACAGGCAAAAAGAGCTATTCAACAATAATCCAGCACTCGACGATCCCAATATGCGCCTATTAGAAATTCAAACAAACATAACGTTTCTAAAGGGATTGCAAAATTTATCTCAAAAAGCAAGAGAATACAAATTAAAAAGTCTACATAAGGAACTATGTCAGAAACATGAGCTGCGAAAGCAAGTGGCAGCCGATCCAGCAATGAAAAAAAAGGTGGATAAACAACGCCAACAACACGCAAATTGGTTAAAAACCTGTTTCCAATATTCCGATGAAGCATTGGCAGTTGAAAGGAATAAAATGCAAGCGCAATTACGTACAGAACAGAACAGCAAGAATCCGAATCTGAATCTTATCTCTTTGCTAAATTTTCGATTGTGTGAATTAGACGCATTGAGAAAAGTTAAATCAAACATGAAGATGGAAGAATTAGAGAATTTATGTCAATGGCACCAAATAATCGAAGAATTACCGCTAGAGAAATCAAATGGAGAGTTCCAACAAAACTTGGATGCCATACAAAATATGTTAGACAGAAATCAAGAAAATCCAGAAACATTCTCACAATGGCTCGGCGGTCCCATAATGAATCTAGAAACCATACGCAATCATCTACAAATAATGAGCCAACCTACAATAGACTTCGAAGAAAAACCTCTCTTCGCCTTTAGCCCCTTTGGCTTTGATTAGTGGCCCTAAATCTCCAATGAGGAAAAAGTATATTGGGGATTATAGGAAATTAATTTTCTATTTTTTAAAATTTTTCTATTTCTTCCTGACACAGTTTTTATTCTTAGTAAAAAATAACGTCGTTATGGAAAATACCAACATAAACATCCCTAAAATATGCGTGGGAATAGTTTCTTTTCTTGCGATTTCTGGATAGGTTTTGGCGTCGTTCCTGTGCCCCAAAGGACCGTTCATGTCCCTCAAAATCCGGAATGGACACACAAAGAATATGGAAAAATAATCAGAGCCTAATTCGCCAATCCCAATAAAACCACCGCTAGCATCATCGATAAGCTAATGAAAAAGAAGGCATTTTCGGGACGAACTTTCGAAGCAACTCGAAATGCTTTTACAAATACTCCAAAGGTTCGTGTTAAGAATGGGGAATTATCTCGACATTTTAATAAAAGGTTAGCATATGAAAACAGATTGGTAAATAATCTCAAATGTCTGCGTCGGGAAGTAAAAAAATCTAGCAATCCACCAAGTTTAGAACTCACGCTGGAAAACTATGGCAGTCCAATGACGATACATATTTATTGCAAACGGTATTTCCCTATAGCCAACAGGCCAATGGATCAGAGTTTTTCGCTTTTTAGACTGATTCATTACTGTCCACCCAAAACCTTTGGGAAGAAATGTTTCAGAATTGCAAACGCGTCTGAAGCGTCTTAATCAAGCTTCAATACGTGTTTTCGGAAGAGATTGCTGTCAAATTATTTTGTAACCACCCAAGCCCTTCAGCCAGCTATGGAAGCGTTCCTAAACATCCCTCCCGATTCGAAAGAATTTATTAGGGCAAAGAGAGCGGAGGTCCTGAAAACTTTTATCGCAAATGAACAACAAGCGTCACGCCTTCAACTTCTTCGTGAAGCAATGACAGTGATATGGCAGGGAAATAAGGGATCTTGATAATATTGACTTCCATTTTTTGGAAAAGTTGTTCTATAGGTCGCATGGGCCTATTTGATTTCGCAGGGAAAACGTTTTTAGTTATGGGCGTTGCTAATAAAAAAAGTATCGCCTGGGGTATCGCGCAATCTCTCGAAAAATCAGGAGCCCATGTGATTTATAGCGTGCGTTCTGAAAAGCGCTTCGAATCACTGAAAGAACTATTAAAAGATCGCGAAATATATGTTTGTGATGTCGAAAATTCAGAAGAAATTCAACAACTCGCAGCATCGATCTCGGAAAAACATTCTCAGATTAATGGATTTGTCCATTCAATCGCATTCGGCAATTATTCAGAAGGCTTCAGGCCCTTCCACGAAACCAAACGTACTGATTTTTTACAAGCAACGACAATTTCTTGCTTTTCGCTGATAGAAATTGCGAACGCACTCAAACATCTATTGGCACGGGAT
This sequence comes from Puniceicoccales bacterium, assembly GCA_031270475.1. GTDB lineage: Bacteria > Verrucomicrobiota > Verrucomicrobiia > Opitutales > LL51 > LL51. Next base: position 33,189 of record JAISXO010000018.1, read on the forward strand.
GCATCCGTCGTAACTATTGGCATTTCTTCGCAGGTTGCAGCTCCGGCTTACGGCTACATGTCTCCGATTAAAGCGGCTTTGGAGAGCGCCGTGCGGTTTTTAGCCAAATCGTTTAGCAAAGGCCGTGAAGTGCGCTTCAACTGTGTCAAAGCGGGGCCGCTAAAAACGAGTGCTTCAGCAGGAATTCCAGGGTACATTGCCAATTATCTATACGCCGAAAAAATGACACTCCGCAAACGTGCAATCACAACACAGGAAGTTGCCAATGCAGCATTATTCTTGCTCAGCGACCTATCGAGCGGGATTAATGGCCAGGGAATAGTCGTCAATGCCGGCATGGATTTTAATTACTTCGACGAAGAACTGGTAAACCTTAACTAGTTCTTGGAAAAAATTTTACTCTCCTGCTTGATACGCTTCTCTTTTTCTGGGATAAAGAGCACATTATGAAAAATACATCTGTTGTTCTTTCAATCGGTCTATTTTCTGTTTTACCGAAAACGTCATTGAATGAGGAAGATCACTGCCATCGCAGCTGCCCTTATTCCATCCGACAAGTATACCTTCTTTTAAAACGATAAATCAATATGATTTGCCCTTAGACCCCTTAAATGAATGGTCCCTCAAAAGTGTACAGCAATGGGAAAAAATCGCCAAACAAAATCTGGCAATATGGCGGAGAACTTCTCCGCGTCCATACCTTTAGTAATCTCAAAAACCAAGCGGAACTTATCCAAGCTGCGATTTGTTACGGCCAAATCCCCGAAAATGATCAAACAATATTCATAAACATATTTTCAACTAGCGACGATTTTAAAGATCTATCCGATGAGCCATTGAAAACACTTTTGACAGTAACCCAACATGCTGAAAACTGGCAGTGAAAAGCTTTCAATTTTTAATAATACTATATTTGCGATATTTTTAATCTTCATTACTCAAATTCGAGCAGAATTGCTAAGAAATTTTTTGTTTTTTGTTTGACATAGTTTTCTTCTTTTTGAAAGAAACAACACCGTTATGAAAAATATCCATACAAATATCCATAAAATAAGTGTGGGAATAATTTCTTTTTTCGTAGTTTCTGGGATAGGTTTTGGCTCCGCTCCAGGCTTTCCCCCTTTTCTCGCGTTTTCTGAGATAGGGCTACCCTCTGTTTCAGAGCCGTTCTTTGCAACATCCCAAAATACCTATGGACATGAAAATTCATGGACGCGTGAAGAACTTAAAGCATTACTCAGATCCATATTTGACCCCAATGCAGCAAAAATGACTAAAGCCAAAATTGCTAACCAGCTGATACAGAACGGCCTTGTAAATCACACTCAACGGTCAACTGAAACTTGCATCACTTCTATAAAAGGGATTCTTAAGAAGGGTCCTATGTTACTAAATCGTCTCATTTATTTATTTGCACAGCCTTTTCTAAATCGTCAAGGAAGAGCTGAACGGGAAGGCATTCTTGCGGACTTAGAGAAAATAATAAATAGTAAAGAACGTGGTTATTCCGAAAAAACTCTAGATAACCTTCCCTCCTACAATAGAGCAATATGGCCTGATAAAGAGATTATAAGGATGTTACAAATAGCGGATGCGAATCAACTGTCATTGCAGACAGAAGAAAATTCGATTGTTCTTTGGCCCCAGACAAAGGTAGCGGTTTTTGCAGTATTAAGGGAAAAAAACATCACTGCAGTGAAAATCTTCTATTCAGCCTTTAATCAAGCCTGTAAAGCTCGTTATGGGGTGAATCTTTTTGATTATACCAATAGCCAAATAAAAGAAAAAGGATACGAAAATCTTCCGCGGAATCAAGCCGTGAAACTTGTTTGGAAGCCGCTTATCAAATCTATTCGAGCAGAAATGAGGTGGCAGCGCAAGGGAAGTTATGAAAAGAGAAAGCAAAAACCAAGTAGCACAGCACAAGTGGCGGATTAATGCCTAGGTTGTCGCAAGACTGGTAGGAAACGATTTTTTCAATCGATAAACGATTTTTAGATAAAAATTGATAAATAAAAGGCCCATCACTCCGAAATCTTGAGGGAATTAATGGCCCGTAAATCCCTATCATTCCTGGGAAGCTAAATATTCTCGACGTAAAAGACGATAGAATTTCATGTTTTCGTATTTGCCTTCTTTTTTACAGAAATCATCTTTTTCACATTCCAATTTGAATCCGCACTTCTCAATAACACGTTGTGACCCAATATTGACATTTAAATGATTGATATCCAAACGATTGAGGCCTAAATCCCGGAAAATATAGTCGACAACACGCCTGGCTACCTCCGTCATATACCCCTTGTTCCAATATTTTTTCGCTAACCAAAAGTGCATTTCAGCCCGATCGTGGGCGTGCTCTAACGTAAGGCCAATGCCTCCAATGAATCGATCTTCCCCTGGCAATGTAATCGCCCAATATAAAGAATGCCCCATCTCCATGGCGTAATTCAAATTCATCATATATATTTTTACACGATCGCGATCAAATGGCCAAGGCATAAAAGCAAGCATATATACCGTCTCGTAATCCGAAAAGACTTCCGTCAAATCATCCCAATCCTTCGAATGTATAGCACGTAAAACTAGGCGCTCCGTTCCCAAAACAGGAGCTATTCCTAACCCCTTGAAATTTGGATCGCTTTCGAGGACAGGATGCTTCGCCTTTTCCTCTAGTACTCGCAAAACCTCCGACCCGGGATTGAGAACATATTTTTCAGGACCAAAACTTTTCTCCGCAGAAATCGCCCTATCACTTCGCGGAACACAATGGATCGGGAAAAACTTGTTCCCTACCGTTCTCTTCCCAATGGCAAAGCCAGCCAAAGCAATCAAAAAAGCAGTAACACCAATCCAATAATAACGTCTTGATTTTTTATTCATATTATTTTTCTCCAATTATGGTAATCATAAACAACAAAAAATTCAATTCATGCCTTAAATTCTCCGCGTAACTGACTGTAAAATTTCACATCTTCAAATTGTCCAAAACGTTTCACGTAGGCGCGTAACATACCTTCAAACTTAAAGCCACACTTTTCAATGACACGCTGCGAACGGATATTGCGTATCATATGATTTACTTCAAGACGATTTAATTTCAAATCTTCAAAGGCGTATCTCACGATGCGACGGGCAGTTTCTGTTCCGTAACCTTGCCCCCAATACTCTTTTCCAAACCAATAATGCAACTCCGCCTTTTCATGTTCCGGAAAAATCGATAACCCTACCGTCCCGATAAATACATTCTTCCTATCGTGGATTCCCCAAAAACAACCCACACCTGCCGCACACATATTATTGATGTGGTTGGCCCAATTGGCAGCGGCTTGAACCGTATAAGGCCAGGGCGCATAGGTTAACATCCAAACGGTTTCATAATCAGAGAGCAGATTAATGATAGCACCTAAGTCTTCTTCCCGTATTGGTTGTAACGTCAGGCGCTCCGAGGATACAACAGGACAATTCGCTAAGCCACTCGTATTAACAATGGACATTTCCTCTTTTCATTAGGCTCCAAACATCATCATTCCCGGCATACCAATACCGCCATCAGCCGCAATGGCACTTCCTTCGGCTTCGCTATCGGTCATCGCCATCCATTCTTCGAAGCGTTTCGTATCCCAATGTTCCATTGCACTGACAAATTTCTCTAAAATATTGTAAAAAATATCATTATCAAGCATATTCATATCGCAATATTGTGTCAGTAAAAGTGTACCATCGGATGGATCGAGCGAAACATTTGCACCGGCCGTATCGCGCCAAAAATGACAACTTTCAAGAATTCCACGGTAAAAAACTGCCTCATCTGCTGGTAATGCACCGATATAAGCCAAAAAACAAAGTTGTTCTTTTTCAATATCAATGGAACATTTAACAAAATATTTTCCATCAAAAGCAAGATAACAGTCGTTACTTTCATCCAAGTCCAGTCCTTCGATTTTCAATTTGTCACCAAGTATTTGAACATACGTCCTAAAAGTATCCAAACAATTTTCCATATTATGTCCCAAGAATATATTTTTTTCGCAAAAAAACAATCCAAAATTTAACAATGATATTTATTCTTTAAAAATATATCCATCGATTTAAAATAAATTTAATTTAAAATTTTCACCATCAAGGAAATGATCGCCTTGTCTTCAATTTATTTGTTTGAAAATATTCTTCAAGGATTTTACTCAGCTTCCATGCGTGTTTGTGTCAACTGGCTATCACCCACTAAAAAATTACTCGTAAAATTACTCGCTATCCCACTGAAAATATGGTCGAAAACCCTTCGCATCGAAATCGATGAAAAAAGCTTACAACTACTTAAAACCTATTGCCATACGCCGAAAGTGTGCGCTCTGTGGCATAATCGGCTTTTTATCGCCTCCTACCTTTTTCAAAAATATTTCCAAGGAACCAAAATGTATGGGTTGATTAGTCCGAGTCGAGACGGCGCATGGCTATCAGAAATCTATCGCAACATTGGGATCCATGCAATTCGCGGATCGACGCAGCGTGGCGGTCGCAATGCTCTTCTCGAGATGGCCGATGTCATTAGGGGAGGCCATACGGTCACAATTACCCCCGATGGCCCCCGTGGTCCGCGATATTTAGTCAAGCCTGGGATCGCCATGCTCGCCATGGAAACACATGTCCCCATCCTACTTGCAGGCATACACATGCACCACGCTTGGCGGTTTAGTTCGTGGGATCGGTTTTATTTACCCAAACCGTTTTCACGCATTTCGATTACGTTTCGCGTGATTTTGCCGGAGCAATATGCCACGCGTAACGTCGAACAACTGCAAAAGTCTATCCAAAATGTTCTCTGCAAAATAAATGCCAAGTCGCTCCCAAAGTATATTTCTACAGCCCCCATTCCAACCGCCGTTTGTTAAACTTTTCGGAAAAAAACTTTTTTTTCGAGAAATTGGATTTTTTTCAAAAAAAGTACTTGACAAGGCCAAGTGACGCTGCTATTTCTTTTCCCATAATTTAATTTAAGGAGAAATAGGATGGCTAACAATAAAGCGTCGTTGAAGAGTATTAAGCAAACGGGTAGGCGTACGGAAAGGAATCGTATGATTATCAGTCGGCTGCGGACACAGTTTAAGAAGGTGATGGCACTCGCTAAAAGCGGTGATAGTGCCGTTCGAGAAGCAGCAATTGAGTATGTTTCATACTTGGATAAGGCAGCGAAGGTTTGCGTCATCCATCATAATAAGGCTTCGCGTCATAAGAGCATGATGGCTAAGTTTATATTTTAAAGAATTTCCCATCCATATCCCATCCAGCCCTCGGTTGAAAGACCGAGGGCCTTTGGTGGAAGAAGTTCCTCCGGAGTTGTTTTTCCCCTTTTCTCAATGTTGTCGTTGAATATTTATACCATGAAAAATTACTTTCTAAATCTTTGTAATTATTTTCTTGCTTTTCATTCTATTTCTTTAAGTTGAGCCCTATTCAAGGAATTGATGATGGATAATTGGAAAGATTTATTCGTTGTATCCACGCTTTATAGTGGATTGTCGTTACACGCATTAGAACCCGTAGTTGTAGAAGAAGCACTTTTCGCATCTTTGCCAGAAGCACCCGCCAAGAATGTCTTATCTACTACTGTTGGGCAAAATACCCAGCATGATCGTCATTGGCAAGCTTACGGTCAATTTATTTTTTACAACACAGGACTTACCAGCTTCGGTCTAACTGCTCAGGAATTTGAGCAGATTATCGCCGGCATGAAATCCGCACTTAATGGCGAAAACCCTATTCTAAGCACGAAGGAGGAAATAAACAAGATGCAGCAATTTTTGGAAGACAAAGAAAAAGAACAAGTTGCAAATAATAAAAAACTCGGCGACGTGTTCTTGAAGGCAAAGTTAGCTGAACAAGGGTTCCAAAAAACACCTTCCGGAGTGGTTTACAAAATTATCCAACCAGGCAATGCGAAGCGTGCCAATGATGATTCTAACATCAGCATTGATTATATAGGAAAGTCAACCAATGGGAAAGTTTTCGAAAGCACATACGAGCGCAACGAAAAAGCCGTTGTCTATGTGGGCTCGCTCGTTCCCGGCTTTAGCGAAATAGTTAAACTAATCGGTGAAGGTGGCGAAGTGCAAGCTTTTATTCCGCCAGATTTAGCCTATGGAGATGAAACCGTTGGACCAATTCCCGGTGGATCGGTTTTAGATTTTTCCATTAAAGTTCATGAAATCATTCAACCAATGTTGAAAATTGAAGAGCCAAAAGGAATTGACTTGAAAACTCTTTTAAAATAAAATTTACTAGTCTATGTGTGACGGGCCTGCTCTGAAGAGCAGGCCCTTTGGGTTATGATGGATGGTTTTTTTGTTTTACGGGAAATCCTTCCCGGAAAAGTTTTTACAATTAATGGGGCAACTCTAAGAATAATGACATGTTCGATTCACTTCGACACTTTGGAAGTTGCACAGGTTTTGCAGCTCCTGCTGCCTCTCTCATTTTTAAAATAGTACGCGGTGACCGATGGATCGTAGCTTCGTCATCGGAATGTCCCATATAGACTTCCGGCAAAGGTCCTCTCGTACTCATTTCCGAATATAATATCGGATACTGATTGGTCCTCACGATTTCGCCATTCATTAGCGCAAGATTTAAATTCCGAGATGGTAAAAATTTATCAAACAATTTCGCCTGAAAACCATTAGCTCCCGAACCAAAATGTAAATATACAATCAACGAAATGCCTCCCAATCGAATCATCCCCATACCATCAGTATCAACATTTCTGGATTCTAGCATTCTCTGAAATTCCGGATCAAAATCAAAGGTGGATTCAATGGGGGAAGAGCAACAACAACAACAACAGCATAAATAACGTTTTAGACATTCCCAGCATCCACCAGGATTGCTTCCGCCGTTTCCAGCATTTAGCAAGTCAAACGCCGTATCAACAAGGGAAATGATGTTAAAACGTCCCTGCGATGAGAACATAACCGTATTGCCATAAATATTATCGACAACTAGATCGAGTATGGCACAAGTTTCCTCATTGAGCTGAATTTCATGGGGAAATAGGTCACCACGACAAATTCTTTGAATGTCTTCCCAATCATAATCCAATAAAAAGGGAAGGTCCGTAAAATGTGATTCCACGTCAATGCTATGCCTTTGACGATATAGATCGAGTGCCTTGTTGCATAAATCGACAACTCCCTCCGGATTAATCCGCTCATAGGTAAAATGTTGATGTGCCAACAGATGTTTAATCTCATCCCAACAAATGATCAATTCCGGATTTTCAGGCAAAATCCAATGTTGATCATCATCCATATCAAAGGCACTAGGATTAATGCATGCCTTAAGAAAATTAAATAAAAACATGCGATGATTATAGGCAATTTCCGAACAAATACCGCGATGCAATACATCTCTCGCCGAATCACATGCCAAATATCCCAACGTTCTGTAGCCGTGTAAACAAGCCATCGTGACGACATCACGAAAAGCAAAATGATTAATCATATTTTCGTGACCAACAAACGCATTGTAATTATCTACCGTTGTTTGATCGGCGGCAATACGTGGAGCTGATAGGAAATATCCAAAAAATCGTGGTGTTCTAATGTTATCGATAAACTCAGGAATCGCATCTTTAAATTGATTAATAATGAGTGGCAAAGCAATCTGCGCTAATCCGCCCCCCTGACTATGGCCCGTCACAACAAAACGAATATTACTCCGTTCATCTTCCGGGATTTGGTCTATGGCATTTTGAATACTTGTAAAAAGCGGATAAATAAAATCTAGATCCTCCCGCGATTGCAAAGGATTACTAATCTTGCCTTCGTCAACCATCGCTTCCAATACATCTCGAGACAAATTACAGGAGTTTATTTTAGCCAGGTAGCCCGCATGCACTGCTCCTTCAAATCCATACAACTCCGGATCGACTTCCATTGGGCTTGCATCATAATTTGTCGCCCAACTCGCACTAAATGCTCCCGATCCCGGCTGAAAATCTTCCCCTTGGCTCCCGCGAAATACAGTAACGATGACGGGATATTGCCCATTCTTTAGAATAGCAACGTACCCTGCCAAATCGATTTCCGGAGAAAATCTCCCTAGCGTAAACATTTCCAAAGAGACATTTAACGCATTTCCGAGATGTGAACCTTCTCTAAGATTTCCATGTATACCGGTAAAATTTCGATCACAATTATACTCGTGATCGGTCTCCGAAACATTAAATTCTTGATCGCCCGACAATAACAAACATTCATTGCGAAATTTGCCATTACCTTCCGAGTCTTTTTCCCGTTTCGTAATGGTATAACTACGCTTAATCAAATGTAGCAAATCGGGCTGCATTGCTCTAAACCACGATGCAACGTGAAATCCATCCCTATCTCTACGAACCAAGGAATGGGGAACTTCCATTTGCAACGACGACGCAGCATACGGCAATCTATCGCCAAATTCAAAATCGCTATCATTCGATGATCCACATCCCCACGCTCCCAGGCATGCCATCAATCCTATACTAATCATTTCCTTCATATACATCCTTCTAATTGAATGACCTAAGCATAGCATGTGAATTTATTTTTACAACATATTTATGCAAAAAAATAAATATAAGAAAAACTTATTAAAATTATTAAAATATCCCCCATCTGAGTCATTGAGATACTTTTAATACAAATGCGATTGGCAAAAATTCGCCATTTATAAAATCATAAAAAACACGGAGTAATAGATATATTCAAACCGGTAAGCTCGAAAACATCTTCGAAACTTACCGGCCCAACAAGATAGAAAAGTATATATAAAACAAAAATACCGACACTATATGCCGTACCTTTCTGGATTACGGAAAACTTATCGAAATGCAAGAAAAAAAATTATAATTTTGCAGTGATACAAGATCGGTGGATTTCTAGGATAGTATGTTCGCTAACTTTTACTTCAAAACGGTCGGTTTTCACACTACGGATCTCGCCAAAAATGCCCGCTGCGGTTAGAACTTTGTCACCTGATTTCAGCATATTGATCATCTCCTCATGTTTTTTCTGTTTTTTCCGCTGAGGAGCAATGAGAATAAACCACATACCGAGGAACAAAAATAGCATGATAAACATTTCCATCCCCGGAGAACGCCCCGATACTTGTTCCACTGCTGTCGCTAAAAACATGACCTCTATGAAATTACCTGCGTCCAAATTGCAAGTTTTCTTTTCCTTTTTCCGTTCCAACGATACAATGTAAAGATTTTAAATACCATAAAGTGTAATGAATAGATATTCGGTACCCAATGGGTAATTTTTATCAATTTTTGAAAAAATGGGCCTCGAGGGCCTGGCAAATGGCGTGGTAAACCGGCAAATGCAATTCTTGGATTTTAAATGTTTCTTCTTCAGGAACACAAATACACGCCGTACATAGGTCGCGCATCATACCACCGCTACGCCCAGTCAAACCAATTACTCGCAGGGTTTTCGCCCGAGCAATCTCTATCGCATGGATAATATTTCTTGAATTTCCCGAAGTCGATAGCGCCCATAGGACATCGTTTTCATTGCCCAAAGCGAGGACGAGCTGCGCAAAATTATATTCCCCATTGCGATCGTTTGCGTAGGCCGTGTGAAAAGAAACAAAATCCGGTAACGGAATCGCCGGCAACGCTCCCTCCAAATTTGGAACTATTTCCCGAGCGATTTTTGTGGCAATATTCCGAGGGATAAGCCTTTTTTTACAGAAACTTTTCAATAGCTCTCCCGAAATATGTCCCGCATCGGCCGCACTGCCCCCATTACCGGCAAGCAACAATTTTCCACCATTTTCAAAGGAAGCGACCAAAATATCGTACGCTCGCATAATCGTGTCGCGGCAAATACTCAATTGCGGATAGCGTTCCCATAAGAGTTCCAAGGCATTCATAGGTTCACTAGATTGTAAAATTTTCAAAACATACGAGAAAATAATATTGTTACCTTGAAAAATATCACCGAATGCTTAGGTAGATTACACTTCTATGGTTTTCTTTGACAAAGCATTTGGACAGATACTCCACAATCTCACGGAATTAGTAGAAGTATTGAAACGGATGTGTTTGGCTTTTTCCGTATCATTTTTAGTGGCAGCCCTCTCCGCTCCAGTAGTGATCAAATATCTCAAAAAATTAAAATTGGAACAAGTTTTACGCGATCCCAAAGAAGTCCGCGATCTCGCCAAACTCCATAGCCCCAAAGAACACACGCCGACCATGGGAGGGATGATAATCGTCGCGGCAACGCTGGTCGGAACCGCCATCGCCGTGCACTGGAATAGGCAAGTTATCATTGCACTTTGCAGCTATCTTCTCTGTGCCACCATGGGTTTTATCGATGACTTCGCTAAAATTCGCGCTAAAAATACCAAGGGAATTCCTGGACGCATCAAATTATTGATCCAGCTCCTTATTTCCGTCGGAATCATTGGAGCGCTATACCACGTGCCGAATCTTTGGGAACCATACACAACCATGCCCATTCCCTTTACCGGTAGGAATTTCACCATTTCATCCCCTGTTTTACTCGCTATTTTTCTTTTTTTCGTCCTTGCTGGTACCAGTAATTCCGTCAATTTGACGGACGGGCTCGATGGACTTGCAACGGGTTGCGCCATTCCGGTTTTATTGTTTTTGGCCACGGTAGCTATTCTTTCGAGCAATGCGTATACGGCGCCATTCATATCTCGCGTAGCCATTTCTGGGAATGGCGAGTTGGCGGTCATTTGTGCTGCGACCATGGGGGCTCTGGTTGTATTCTTGTGGTATAATTCCTATCCAGCAGCAATTTTCATGGGCGATATGGGCTCACTTTCCCTTGGGGCTCTGATCGGAATTATTGCATTTTTGACGAATCATTCGCTCCATCTCGTTGTTGCGGGCGGTATTTTTGTAATCGAAGCTCTATCGGATATTTTGCAAGTTTTTTCCTACAAATTTTGCAATAAGCGGCGCATTTTTAGGATGGCGCCCATCCACCATCATTTTGAACTATCGGGATATCACGAGACGAAAATCACAATGCGTTTCTGGCTCATCAGCGGTTTTTTCTCATTAGCCGGATGTATGGGATTACATGCGTTTTTTTAATGAATAAGTAACTTTTTAATAGAAAAATTAACCGTTGACACAAGCAAGAATCATAACAGAGATCTATGTTTGTTATGCGTCTAATCTTTGACTGGCGGTTTCTCTCCGATTTTACGGTCGATCAATTGAGAAACAAATGCTTATTTTCCCATTGCAAAAAGGTCGAGTTCCCAGCAAATGGCGGGTAGTATTGTTGTTGTTTTAAAAAAAATTAGAGAAATATTATGTGCGGAATTATCGGATATATCGGTCAAAAGAAAGCCAATAGTATTCTAATTGACGGTTTGAAGCGCATGGAATACCGGGGATACGATTCTGCAGGAATTGCTGTTTTGGATAAAGGAGCGATTTGTACACTCAAACGCGTTGGAAAAGTTGCAGAACTTGCTAAGGCTCAAACTAAATTTTCCCATCGCAGCCATATCGGCATCGGCCATACCCGCTGGGCAACCCACGGCAATGTTTCCGAACGCAACGCCCATCCCCATCTCAGTGATGGCAGTAGCTTCGCGGTTGTTCACAATGGTATCATCGAGAATTACCTACAAATCAAGACCTTCCTTAGCGAAAAAAAATACTGCTTCACCTCCGATACGGATACGGAAGTTCTCGCCAATCTTATCGACTACCACTACCAAAAGGCACCCTATTTACATTTTGCAGAAATCGTTCGCAAAACGCTATTGCACATCGAAGGTACCTACGGAATTGCTGTAATTAGTAAAATTTTCACCGATGAAGTTGTAATTGCACGTAAAAGTTCGCCACTATTAATCGGCCTCGGTAACGGCGAAAACATTATTGCCAGCGACGCCGCCGCCGTTGCTCGTTATACCAAGCGTGTTGTTTATTTGAATGACGGTGAAGTTGCTTCCGTACGTTCTGACAATTTTTCAATCACGACACTCCACGAAAATGCGGTCGATGTGGTTTGCCACGAACTCGATTGGGAAGTTCGCGACATGGACCTCGAAGGGTACCCACACTATATGTTGAAGGAAATTTTTGAACAGCCTTACGTCATCGAAAATGCTATGCGCGGACGTTTCACGGCAGATAGTTGCTCGGCAAAATTCGGAGGTATTTCGCTAACACCTCAGGACCTACGCATGGTTGATCGCCTTCTTTTTTGTGCCTGTGGCAGCGCTTATCACGCATGTTTGGTGGGAAAATATCTCATTGAAAAATATGCACGCATTCCCGTAGATGTCGAGTATGCCTCGGAGTTCCGCTATCGCAATACCCCTTTACAGCGCAATACGCTCGTTTTCGTCGTAAGCCAATCCGGAGAAACCATCGATACATTGGCCGCACTCCATGAAGCCAAACGCCGGGGACACATGGTTTTAGGAATTACCAATGTCGTCGGATCGACGATCGCACGCGCGACGGATGCCGGAATTTATCAGCACGCAGGACTCGAAATGGGCGTCGCTTCAACGAAGGCCTTTACCTCCCAAATTACCATTTTATCAATGCTAGCATTGTTACTGGCCCGGATACATGACATGGACGCAATTTCCGGCTTACAATATGTACAGGCGCTAAAGTCATTGCCAACCATTACGGGCGAGATATTAAAATTATCCGATCCGATCCGATCGATTGCAGAAAAATATTATGAATACGAGCGATTTTTATTTCTAGGTCGTCAGACAATGTATCCGATTGCCCTAGAAGGAGCATTAAAATTGAAAGAAATCGCCTATGTTCACGCGGAAGCATTTCCAACGGCGGAAATGAAACATGGTCCCATTGCACTCATCTCCGAGGAAACCGTTTGCATATTTATCGCGACGCAAAACGATCTATTAGATAAAACAATGAATAATATACAGGAAGTGAAAGCGCGCGGTGGAAAAGTAATCGCAATTGTTAATAATGATTGTATCGCCTGGGAAGTATTTTGCGACAAAGTCATCACCATTCCTGAAGTACATCCGGGGATTAATCCCATTGTTGCAGTTATTCCTTTACAATTTCTCGCCTATTACGTCGGAATATTGCGGGGTTGTGACGTCGATCGCCCCCGTAATTTAGCTAAATCCGTCACCGTAGAATAAATTGAGCCTCCAATAAATTTAAAAAATTCATAACTCTTCCAGAGATATTAATTTAATTTTTTTGTTTTGTGAAAATTTTATATTTTTATCATTGCAATGGGAGAAAATTTTTATAGACATTTTCCGCTTGCTAGAAAATTTAATTTCGACAGAATAGGAATATGGTTTATGTTGATTTGGTTGGGATTTCTATTTCTGATATTGTTTTCTCTAGCGGAGCTTCTTCCCTAATTGTGCAAAATAATGCTAATGGAAAAAAGTTCTTGATTCATGTTTCAAGCGAAACCGGCGCTCTTCTCCGCAATCTATTGAAAAAACAAACTTCTAAACGCCCCCATACGTTTACGTTGCTTTCGAATTGTATCACGTCACTCGGTGCTACTATTCAAACCATTGTCATCGACGATACCTTTGAAGGTGTCTTTTTTGCGAAAATTATCCTGAATAACAAAGGCACAAGCTTGTGTCTCGATGCCCGTCCAAGTGACGCTATCGCACTCGCAATCGTCAATAGCCTCCCCATCCTCGCTACCTCAACACTGATCGAAAAACTCTCCTGGATTGACGCTATCCCATCCGATATCCAAACGCCCAATACTTCTTTCCTTTGCCGCTAAAATACAGCTAATTTTAAAACAAATGACCGTTTTTCATTCGAAACGTAAGGACGGTTGTATGTGCACCCATAGGAGATGAAATCTCCTTAACCTTCTTCGAAGGTTTTGCGGTTTACCGCAAATGGGTGCACAAAATGCTATTTACAACCCCGGGATTATTCCCATAGGATATTACTCCGATGACGGAATTTTTTGAGACCTGTCGGATGGGATCGGGGCCACTGGCGGTACGAATGCGGCCGCGCAATCTCGATGAAATCATTGGACAAGACGTACTTTTACAATCACCTTTTATCGATCTCGTACGCAATCAATCGCTAGGGAGTTTAATTTTATACGGTCCACCGGGCAGTGGAAAAACATCCATTGCAGAAGCGATAGCCAATGAAGAAAATCTCCGATTTATCAAAATCAACGCCGTTTTGTCGAATGTAACCGAATTGCGGGATGTTTTAAAATCAGCCCAATACGATCCTTCGTTGCGCACCATTTTATTTATCGACGAGATTCATCGCTTCAACAAATCGCAGCAGGACCTTTTACTCCCCGACGTAGAAGCGGGAACGATTCAGTTGATTGGTGCGACTACGCACAATCCGGGATTTTACATTATCAATCCTCTACTCAGTCGCTGTCGATTGATCGAGTTAGAGCCATTATCGAACGAGGCGATCATCATGATTTTAAAGAACGCCCTTGAAGATAAGGAACGCGGGTTAGGGACTATGAATTGTGCATTGGAGGAGGAGGCTTTGCATCTGATTGCGGAACAATGCAATGGAGATTCACGGAAGGCGCTCAATGTTTTGGAATCGATTGTACTCAATACGCCAACGGGGACATTCGTTACGGTTGAGCGGGCTGGAAAATTTCTATTTAAGCAACAGCTCGTATACGATGCCGACGAAGACGGGCATTACGACACGATTTCCGCATACATAAAAAGTATTCGTGGGTGCGATCCGGATGCAGCGATATACTGGTTAGCGGTGATGTTAGAGGGCGGAGAAGACCCTCGATTCATTGCACGTCGGTTGTTGATTATTGCATCGGAAGACATTGGATTAGCGGATTCACGGGCAATACTGATTGCCGATGCATGTTTTGATGCCTGTGAGCGGTTGGGATTGCCGGAATGTCGCTTGAGTTTAGCACACGCGACGGTATTTTGTGCATTAGCGCCAAAGAGCAATTCGACGTATCTAGCGCTTGGGGCCGCGACGGCTTACATTAAAAAGCATGGGAAAGAGGCCGTACCGATTTGGCTACGCGATGGACATGGCGCAGCTGCCAAAAAACTCCAACACGGGAAATACTACCAATATAGCCACGATTTCGATCAAAACATTTCCGGCCAAACGTATATGTTGACGCCCAAAAAATTCTACGAGCCGAAGGCAATTGGCGCCGAAAAAGTCTTAGCGGAACACTATCGCGAATTGCAGGGTCTCAGAAAAAACCGAGAAAAATAGTGCGATTCGTGATCATCATTTAATCCCAAAATATCCATTGCGTAAACGTTCTTTGGCCATTCAATTCAATTGATTAAAATAAGTTTAAAAAACATTCAACATGTAACAATAATTTAATAGCCTAAGTACATCTTTAGATAAAAAAATGTGTAGCGTGAATATATCAAAAAATAAACAGATGCTAAAGTATATCGCATATGTTAGCTCCTTTTTCGGAAGCTGTTAAGCCTTAAGACAATTTGAGCCATCCCTAAAAGCAATACAGATATTGCTCGCTTCCACTAATATTCACGTTAATCTGCCAGATAAGCAGGGAGAAACGCTATTGGTTGTTTTCGAACGGGCGGGAACGTCTCGAAAAAATAAAGAGTATGTTACTTGATGCTGGTGCACAGGAAACCGCCGATATACCGGAAGCCGAAGCCCCAATAGAAGAAGACACTGATGTATTGGAAGAAAAAGACGATGAAATGTCATCACTTCATGATCTATGTGATAGGAACCCATCCGATTTCGATTTCTCCAAAATAATACCGTTAATCAGAAACGGCACGCTGTTCGAGCAAGTAGATGAAGAAAAACAAATGAAATTGCAACAAATGCTTAATCAAGCGCGCGATCAATATGGGAATTCGCTTTTACATCGAGTTATAATAATGGAATCGGTTCCCCTATTAAAAACATTGGTTGATTTTGGTCTCGACGTTAATATGAAAGGAAGGCAATCCCGTACACCTTTACACGGAATTTTAATGCATCGTAATCCATCGCTAGAAATAATATCGACATTGCTTAGCGTTCCTGATATCGCGGTTAACTTGCCAGATGAAAATAACGAAACTCCATTAGCTCTCTATAGGAGAATGCAAAGTCTTTATAGGCAAACGCAAGATTCCCCTAATCAGAAAGAAATAGACGATCAGAAAAATAGAGTTCCTATTGCTTGATGCTGGCGCACAGGACTACTAAGGAGTGGTCCAAAAAACATTACCGAAAAAAGCATTTCGTCCATAGAATGCTTTTTATCTACACTTTTCATTACGACTTTAATCGCAATACTTTCGGTCCAGAATATATGTCAGACTAAAAGAAATTTACATTGTAATTGTAAAACTTTTAATAAAAATGGGCCATGCCAACAGAATCGTTCCCATGCAACGCCCCTGACCTAGATGGGCCTCCGAAAGCTAACACTAGGAAGAGATGTGGATTTATCGATTGTCGTTAGCCAACCATGCCCAGGAATCGCGTCTCATCGGGCAGCGCATATAACTTTTCTCAGATACTCTTTTATTGGTATTCCGTTGGAAAATAGCTACTTCCTCGGTCGAACATAAGGATTTTCGTTCTTTTCCTTACCGATTGTCGTTAGCCAACCATGCCCAGGAATCACCTGCGTCTCATCGGACAGCGCATATAACTTTTCCCGGATATTCTTAAACAAAGCATGCTTATTGCCACCCGGAAAATCCGAGCGCCCAACTGTTCCACTGAAAAGCGTGTCCCCAACGAAACAAATACCAATATCCTTGAAATAATATGCCGCTCCACCCTCCGTATGGCCCGAAATCCATAGTGTCTGAACCGATAATTCACACACTTCGAAACGTGCCCCATCGTTCAAAACATGGTCAACTTTACAGGATTCAATTGGAAAATCTGCGGACAATAATGGTTCTGCACGTTCCACATGTTCGATAAAAGGGACATCGAGCGCATAGGCATACACTTCAAGCCCCCTTTCGCGAAAAATCGACGCATTGCCAATATGATCCCAATGATAATGCGTAATGAGTAGCGCTTTCAATTGAATTTTCCTTTCCATTGCGATAGAAAAAATTGCTTCCGAAGATTCGGGTGGTGCATCGATCACGATTCCTTCCCCCTGCCGCACGACGAGACCAACATTCGTCCGCAAAGGCCCTAAATGGTATACATCTACCGTAATGTCCAATTGGTTGTAAATATTCACCCCACTAGAAGATATTAATCGTGGATTTTCGTTCAAGTTTGTTTTCGAAATATAATTTTAAAATTTCTGCGAATATTTTACCAGCAATACATTGACAACTTAATAATAACCGTTAGTATACTATGGATATTTTGGCATATTACATGTCAAATGTAAACAAAAGGAAATATTATGAGTAAAAATTATTATATTAAAAATAGATTACTAAAAAATATCGCACTCGGAATCTTTTTTCCGGGCATTTTTGTGGGAAGTACCGATGCCAGTTTCAGCCAAGCTCAGAAGCATCGTACTGCCGCAAAACCGCCAGATATGGAACTATCACTCGAGGAACGATCACTCAACGAGGAGCTATTTCAGGCCCTAAAAGAGTCAGAGCCGGATCTTGGCAAAATAGAACAATTGCTCGCCCAAGGTGCCAATCCTGACGCACGAAATCAATACAACGATACCCCATTGTTTCATGCAAAAAATGCAGAAATAACTGCCCTACTACTCAATGCGGGAGCTAACGCTGACGCACGAAATGACTGCAACAATACCCCATTGTTTCATGCAGAGAATGCAGCAATAACTGCCCTACTACTCAATGCGGGAGCCGACGTAGACGCACGAAATCAATACAACGATACCCCATTGTTTCATGCAAAGAATGCAGAAATAACTGACCTACTACTTAATGCGGGAGCTGACGTAAACGCACAAAGTAACTTGGGCGATACTCCATTACATGTTGCTTTATATCATTTTCAAAAAGACCCAAAACAGATAGAAAAATTATTGCAAAGAGGCGCAAAAATAGACGTAGCAAGCCGATCTGTAGACCATCCAAAAGGCAATACGCCATTGTTTATAGTACAATGGGCCGCCCAAAAAGGCCTTCGAAGGCTTCGCACCAGTCTCTTCCCTCATACTCCTTACAAACTGACCGATGACACTCGCATAGCATACGCTAAACTTCTACCGCTATTTTTTCTCCCTCCTAATCTCTGGCAGAACTTGAATAGCAATTAAAACATTCTTTCATAGGCACTTCCTCGGAAGTGCTTTTTATGGATTGAATAAATCGATGCTTAAATAACATTTCTTGCGCAAAATTCTGGACTTTTTTTAGTTTTTATCCACACTAATTTTCACTTTATGGCAATAATTCCAGAATTCTTAAGAGATCTCATGATCGCACGTTCACCCTCCGGTCATGAATTCGAAGCGCAAAAAGTAATCGATCGCTACATGGCAAATGCCGTCGACGAATATCGAAAAGATACGATCGGTAACCGTTTCGCAACCCTTAAAACCAATGATCAAAACCCGATGCTTATGCTCTCCGGTCATATGGATGAACTCGGCTTTTCCATCACCTACATCGATGAAAAGGGGTTCCTTTCATTCGATACGATCGGCGGCCATGATCGGAGTATTATTCCTGGACGTCGTGTCAGAATTTTATCCCAAAAGGGCGACGTATTCGGCATCACCGGTAAACGCGCGATCCATCTCCTCGATGACGATGAAGAAAATAAGGTCCCAAAAATTCACGAACTATGGATCGATATCGGTGTAAAATCTGAAGAAGAAGCGAAAAAACTCGTACGCATCGGCGATCCAGTTATTTATGAAACTCCTGAAACAGTTGCTCTTAACGATACGAGTAACATTACGGGACGAGCATTCGATGATAAAGCGGGAGCTTACGTCGTTATGGAGGTCATGCGTCGGCTTATCAGCGAGCGGCATTCTTTGAATTGCAATGTAACTTCAGTTGCCTCGGTCCAGGAAGAAGTCGGTTTGCGCGGCGCAATTAACGCATCCTATTCCTGTATGCCTACCGTTGGAATCGCAGTTGACGTCGGCCATGCAACCGATTTTCCGGACTGCAGTAATAAACGATTTTCAAAGGTCGAGCTCGGCGGAGGCCCCATGATTACGCGAGGTGTCAATATTAATCCAATTATTTTTGATCGCATCATTGAGTGCGCCGAAAAAGAAAATATTCCCTATCAAATCGATGCAGATACGCGGCCAACGGGAACCGATGCGCGCCCCATGCAAGTTACACGCGGAGGAGTGCCAACGGGCCTCATTTCGATCCCCTTGCGCTATATGCATACTCCCGTTGAAATGGCTAATCTCGACGATATTGAAAATGTTATTCGCCTGATCTGTGCCTTTGCGCACACGCTAAAACCGGAAGACCACTTCGAGTTCTAGAAAAACTTCGGCAAAATGCCAAAAAAATATTAAAAATAGCGCGCCGGAGTTCAAATGCGCCGCTTGCTCCCTCCCCTATGCCATCCAGCCTTGTCATCTTTCAAAAACTTGTCAAGCTGTTTTTAAAATTATCGAACAAATCATCACCCTATATTTTATCAAATTCATTGATCGTTGTAATACCGTCGCGAACATTTTCAGCAGCGACTTTTTTCAACGATACGAGACCATTTTTAACGGCAAGTGCGTGCAATGCATCCAACGGTAAACGTTTGCGAATGCTATCGCGAATATTAAGTGCCAACGGCAACCATTCGTAAATGCCAAAACGCCCCTTATATCCCTTCCCATCACACTGGGCACAACCACGACCATGATAGACTTTTGTAATGCCATAAGGTTCAAGTTTCTCTATGTCCTCATTCGTCATGGGCATTTCTCCTTTACAATTTGAACAAATACGCCGTAAAAGACGCTGCGCTATAATTCCCTTTACCGTATCCGCAATCAGGTAGGGATCAATTTCCATGTCGACAAGCCGCGTCACTGCACTAGGCGCATCGTTGGTGTGTAGCGTTCCCAACACGAGATGTCCCGTCAATGCCGCTTGAATTGCAATTTTTGCCGTAATTGTATCGCGCAACTCACCGACGAGAATTTTATCGGGATCGTGACGTAAAAAAGCACGCAAAGCACTTTCAAATGTTAGGCCAACGTCGTCCCGAACATTAACTTGCACCATACCCTCGGTTTCGTATTCAACGGGATCCTCAACGGTCACGATTTTCGTTTCCTCATCATTAATTTCATTGAGCGCACTGTAGAGCGTCGTCGTTTTACCGCTCCCCGTTGGACCCGTCGTCAAAATAATCCCCGAACCAGAGTTCAATGCTTGGCGAAATTCCACCAAAATTTCTGGCGAAATACCGATCTCATCCAAATTAAAATGCCACGAACCCTGATCTAAAACGCGTAATACAATGCTTTCACCGTACTGCGTGGGCAAAGTGGAAACACGGAAATCGACGGAACGTCCCAAACAAGTACGTTCGATGTGACCATCTTGTGGAAGGCGTTTTTCGGCGAGGTCGAGGGCAGCAAGTGTTTTGACGCGGGAGATAATTGCATCGCCAAGGCTACGTTCTGGAGCTGGCAATTCCACGAGTACACCATCGATGCGTAAGCGAATGAGAACACTATTGGCAAACGTTTCGAAGTGAACATCAGACGCTCCTTTTTTGACGGCATATTCGAGCACATGGTCTACAAAACGTATGATAGGAAACTCCGTATCTTCCGGCATAATCTTTCGCATTGAATCTAACAAAAGACAAATTTTTCACAAGAGGAAAGCGCATCATTCGAGTATTTTTTCATTGATTTAAAAAAAACTTATCAAACGCAGCAAGAAATTTCATTTTAAGCCCAATTTTATATACAAAAAAATGGCAGCCGAATTTTTCAAGCCACCATTTTTATTCAATTCCATTCAGTACTTGATTCTTGCGGATCTCCTTCAGTACTGGAATTTTTTATATCTTCGCGAATGAGACTTGTTTTCAGCATTATGTCTTCCAGTCTAACCTCATTATCATTAGGTTTTATGCTTTTGATGATATCTTCCGCTAAAAGTTTACTATCTAATATATTATTCTGTAATATCTTTACTTGTTTTTCCAATTCTTCCGTTTCTTTGTGCAGTTGCTCATAAGCTATTTGCTTCTCGGCGACGTCTTCGCTACTGTTTATTTTTGCTTCTGCAAGAGCCACTCTGGCTTCCGCCTTTTGTTTTTGCAATTCATGCAATTGGAGACGCTTTTCCTTTAATTCCGCCACTCCACTTCTCACCACTTCTTGGAGTTTAGGCAAAACTCTTTCAAATTTGTTGCCACTGATCTCTTGTCCTTTTTTTAGTAGCTCCGGCGATACTTCCGTCACAAATTTACGAGCTGCAGAACGATTTTCTACCATTCGATCGAATATATCTGAGGTCAATCTTACCTTTCCTGCTTCTTCCGGAAGAACAATACTATTAATGGCATCATCACTATATTCCCCTCCATGATCTCTCCGTTGTACGTCTGGAAGTTTAGTCAATTCCGCTTTCGCTTTAGTTAATTCCTCTTCAAGTTCTTTCTGTTTCTCCTTTTTAGCTACCTCCGCTGCTTTGGTCTCCGCTGTTATCGCTTTCATTTCGGGACTTGCGTCATCTTCCTCACTCCATCCACTTTGCATTTTTAATGCGTCATCTAATTCATCGCTTGCCCCCTCTTTTGGAACAAATAGTAACGGTCCTTCTCTGGCTGCTTCTGGAGTTGTATTTTCCGTTTGCGAGGTTGGTTTTTGGTCAACTTTCTTCAATTTAATTACATGGATCGCATCGACAGTTACACCTTCACCTCCTGTTGGTGCCTCTCTACGTGGTGGTGACGGCGATTTCGGTATACTGGCCGCAGTGTCGTCAGACGTCGGCATTTTGGAAATCTTTCCCGGAGGAGGAGGCGGTGGTGGCGGTGGCGGTGGCGGTGCACCTGCTTTTACTTCTTCGGCTAGATCAGGCTGCGCAACTGGCTTCCCTAACCCCACAGATCCCGCTACAGTATCAGACGTCGATAATTTAGGCGGGGTTCCTGGCAGTGAAACTGGATTTGATGCCGTTGCTTCCGATTGTGGTTTTTCAAAGAATTTGCCCAAAAATGCAAATTCATTTTCTTGATGGTTATTTTTAATGATGTCTATCGCTGATCTATCGCTGCCAACTGACGTACTTAAAATCGCCTTTAATGCTTCCTCATCATCTTTAAAAGCATCGGCTACGCTTTTCAAAATATCAGCATTTCCCCTGGTAGCAGCTAAAGCAATCGGTGTCAACCCTACACTCCCACGATGTAATAAGGCGTCCCTTAAAGCTTCTTTATCATCTTTAAGATTTTTTACAATAGTCTCAAAAATAGCAATGTTTTCATGGGTAGCAGCACAGACCAGCGGTGTATCGCCTGTGCTATCTTCTCCAGTTAGAACTGTTTTCAATGTTTCTTTATTACCTTGACAGCCATCAACCGCAGCATTGAAAATAGCCGTTTGGTCATTGGATGCAGACCATGTCAATAGTGTCTGACCGCCACCGAGACCTCCTATATGTTGCCCTAGAATTTCTGCTACGCCTTCCGGATGGACATTCTTTAAGGTATTCCTTGTCATCTCGGGAGTTACGTTCCAATTCTGAACCGCTTTGGCTAACTGTTGGCTTTTCGCCTGAACCATTTCAGGAGACGCATTGCGTTCGCCACTTCCCCGGACCTGAGATCCTTCTCCCATCTGTCCTTTAATTTTTACGTGTTTCGTCCTCAAAGTATTACTAGACCCTCCGAACAAAAACAGCCCAACTGCGCACATCCCTTGTTTAAAACCCAAACTACCAACTTCATCTTTACCTTGACGAGCTATGTCGCGACATAGATCCCATCGGCTTAAGTTAGTACAATCATTTTGTATTCCACTCATATTTCATCCTTTCTAAAAAAATTCTCAACAACGATGGGAAATATTTCTCAGTTTTCCGGCAATTCCATATGACGTTTAAGAGACTGCTCTGGGACACAGGCACCGTTACCCATTGAACCTTTCGTCGCACCAGAAGGCTTACCCGCTCCAATTTTCAATCCACCAAATAGACCACTTTTAGGTACCGGATTGGCCACCAATACATCTTCCGCTGGTGCTGTTTCCTGCAGCTCATCTGTTTTTTGATGCTCGGGAAGCGAACGCCCTTGAACGGCACTTTCTCCACCTAATGCCGATGCCGATTTTTTTAAATCGGAAGTTGCTTGAACAATTTTGCCTTTGAATGCTGTCGTATGAATTCCATCGGTATCAACTGAAAGCTCAGTATTATCAACTTTTGGATTGTATATCGGAGCAGGATTCGAATCTAAGTTTATCCCCATCTAAGGCAGATAGTTTATGGAGAAACATAAAAAAGTCAAGGGAAATAAAATTTTATTTATCCAGTGATTGAATCGCTTTGTTTTTTTATTGTGCTGTGTTCGTTTTATTTTATTTATTTTGTTTTGTGGGGTTCCTCCTTCGAAAGTTCCACTTTGCAGATTACCAAGCCTCGGCACTACGAACGGACATATTTTCTGCAAAATATCCATGGCATCAGGATTTCAATAGTCTTGCCGAAAATGAAAATGATGCATTTTTGAACGCTCCTCACGAAAACGATTCGAATTCTATCTCAGGAAATATACCTCCGGAAGATCCTCTCATCACGGAGATTAAAAATGGTTCTCAGGTAGCGCTGGCACAATTTATTGATAGCCACAAGCAACGTATTTTTTCAGTTGTTTACAATATTGTTCACAATCCCGACGATGCTTCGGATATCACGCAGGACGTCTTCATCAAAGCCTACCATGCAATCCATACTTTTAGGTCAAATTCTGCGATCTTTACCTGGCTTTATCGCATCGCCGTTAATTTATCGCTCTCTTTCCTGCGCAAACACAAAAATCATAGTTTCGTCAGCATTGATCAATTGGATGAATCCGGTATTTCGCTGGAGCAACTGCGCTTCATCCCTACCATTGAAGGTGGCGATCAAACAACTAAATTGAAAGAACTACAAAAAAAATTGAACGAAGCACTACAAATGTTGTCTAATAAACATAGGATTGTGTTTGTTTTGTTTGAAATTGAAGGCCTTCCCCAGGAACAGATCGCTCAGATTGTAGGGTGTTCCGTTGGGACGGTGCGTTCTCGTCTGCATTATGCAAAACAGCAGTTACAAATATATTTAAAGGAGTTTTTATAGGATGTTATCCGAAGACAAAAACAAAAAGTTATCGCAATTGTTTCAAGTGAAGAAAAGCTTGGAGCGACCCAATCAAGCATTTTGGGAGCGTTTTGATGGACAACTGCGACAAAAATTTTTAGAACAGGGAGTGAAAGTTTCGCTATGGACGAAATGCCGCACCATGATGCAAAAATGGGATAGGTGGATTCGGTCTTTTGCCTATACAACGGCCACGTGCTGTCTCTTAGTTTTTGGCGTCATGCAATTTAGTTCATCAAAAATAGAAGTCCGGCAGATACCTCGCGTTTCATCACCCATTGCCGATATTATCCCTTTTCCAAAAACTTGGACAGATGTTACCTTAGCCTTTGATAGTTCTACGCAGCAGCATATCCAATATATCTGCGACAATATACACATATCGCAATTGAATTCTACAATGAAAGAACTAGTTTTCTAGACTATGCGAAGTATTGGGCTTTTGGTTAGTTGCGTTTGGTTTGGTTTTTCAGTTCGTGCTATGGATATCTCCAAGTTGAATGGTACCGTCTCAACGGATGTCAGTGGTGCTTTGTCGAGCCAGAAAGCGGATCGTCCGACATCGGTACTTTGTGCACTTTCTGCGGATATTCAACATCTATGGAACCAGCAAAAAGACGCCGTTGTAAAGGTTATGGGAACTCAAAAGGGGAATTCGGAAAACTTATTATTTGGGACAGGATTCTTTGCGGATAAGGAGGGCAACATTTTGACGACTGCGACGATTGTAACAGAAGCTGAAAACCTATGGGTCGAGTATCAAGGGCTATCCTATGCGGCGACCGTCGTTGGAAAGGATTCCGTAACGAATATAGCTGTCATTAATCTTTTGAAGAAGCCGGAACATTTTACGCCGCTTTCACTATCTAAAAACCCATGTTTTACTGTAATTTCCGAAGGTAATATTGTGATTGCAATTGGCTGCGTACGAGGCATGGAGCCGGCACCATTGCTAGGTCTTATCGCGGGAAAAAATATTGTTTTTGGCAACCGTGTTTTTATGACGACCTATCTTCGCGCAGATATCAGCATGTGCGGAGGCGAAAGCGGCGCTCCGGTATTTGACGGTGAGGGCAATTTGAGTGGTATTTTGATTGCATCGGTCTCCGAATTGCATTCGAGTTTCATTATTCCGAAGCATGCTTTGGCGCGCGTTTTTAACGACATTGTTCAGCACAAAAGTGTCGTCTATTGTTCGGCGGGATTCAGTGCACGTGGGCAACTATCGGAAGCGGGCGGCAAAGAAGTGATTATTTCTGCAATCGACGCGCAAAAAATTAAGTACAGCGCGGGAGAACCCTTGCAATTAGGTGATATTATTGTAAAAATCGACACACAAAACATTATCAACGAAAGCGACATTGCCGATATTTTATTCTTTAAAAGGCCCAATGATACTCTCACTATCCATGTTATTCGCAATGGGAAAGCATTGCAAGTGGCCATTTTTCTCAGTGAAAAAGTTCTTTAGAAACCACTTGACAAAGGAAAGGGGCTATTTACCCTTTAGACCATTCAAATCATATGGAAAAGAAATTATTAATAAGTGTTATTTTTGCGTTAACAACCAGTAATATTATTTTGGCAGCAAATGATGCTCCAAAGGAAGAACCTATATTGCTTCCCCAAGAACAACAGCAGTTCCCAGTGGAATACTCACCAGAATACCCGGAATACATAGATGAGTCAACCGAGTATTTCGATGAGTCTTTTTCCCAATAAGTAAAAGTAATCGGAGTAGTATGGGACCCATGTTCCATTCTTGCGAAGGTTAAGAATGGAAGTGGTGTATTTTTAGGGAAGGAATATGTTCTTTGAAGGGGTTTACATATATTCCTACTTTAATTGGAAGGTCCTTTTCCCTTACCTAAATCGGCTCTCATTGCTTCACTCCAATACTGTTCTTCTATATTAAGTGATCTCTCCCATTTTTCCGCTATATCTTGGCCCCAGCACAATATTGCCTGGCAACTTTTTTGCACGATATATATACCACATAGACCTATCAAGATAGTCCATACTCTAACTGTTTTTATTGACTTTTCCATAATTTTGAAATTTCTACTAAGCTCATTTAGAAAAAACATTTGTCAAGCTTTTTTTGATATTTTTTCAAGTTTTTTCATAATTCAATTTAACCGGCATGAGAAAACCTCTTACCTTATCGAATATAATGACAAAAATAAAGTACTGGGAGGCATGGGACGGAATCGAACCGACGGATAAAGGTTTTGCAGACCTCTGCCTTACCACTTGGCTACCATGCCCTGCCCCCATGCCAAGAAATTTTCCTCAATTTTCAAGTGTTTATTCAATTTTCATCCACTTTCCCAATCATCTTACTTTCGCCAAATCATCATAAAAAAACGGCAATAAGGCCTGCTGTGAAATTTTCGCTACGAACAGGGCCTATTACCATCGAATTTCTTTCCACCACAACGAACAATCGGAAATAAATTATCAATTTTCCGCTAAACTATTGTGATTTACTCGCCAAATTAGAAAATATCGGCAAATAACGTTTCCTCATTTATCATTTCATCGGACCAGAGTGATCCATCCGTGGCCATCCGCGATAGATAACTTATAAAAATTACAAATATAAAGTTTTCCTCTCGTTTTCCATGTAGATTCGGCCATAATCGCAATACTTGTCTCAACTCATCTGGAGAAAGAATTTCCCGAACGCGGCCAAATATCTGATGGCATTCATCGATCATCTTCTTCTCGCCATCACCGGCCTCGTGGTTTCTTCCAGAAATGAATGCTCCAATTGTTGCAATAAAACCTGATAGCTTTTTGTCTATAAGTTTTGCTACGTCTTTCGCAACAGCTGGAACTACCAGCCCCGGAGCGAAGCCTTCAGCTTGTCCTGTGGACATTTGAGCAATTATCTGCGATCGAAATTGAGATATATTCTCATTGGGCAATTGGGCAACTATTCGTTCAACTTTTGTTCGCAGCGCATCATTTATTCCGGATGCCTCATACCGTTGGTATGAATCCTCGGAATCTTCGGAATCCTCGGAATCCTCAACCTCTCGTCGTGAACTGCCAACCCTACGCCGTTGGTATAGGGCATTGGGATCCTCAATCTCTCGCTGTAAATCCGTAATTTGTTGCCGCAAAGCCTGATTTTCTTTTTTAAGATCATCATTCTGTAAGCGGAAGTTCATGGCCGCATCCTGACCTTCTCCCCATTTGAGTGCCGTTTGGGCCTCTTGCTCTTTAAGTCGCCTCTGTAATCGTTGATTTTCATTTTCCAGCTCTGAGATTCGCTTTTGCAATGCCGCACAACTATCTCTGTATTTTCCAAATACGGGCTCCAAACTTTTCTTTAAAGCATCATAGAAAGCGAATGGCTTCGCTATTACTTTACGCCCATCGATTACTTTATCTTCTGTGTCGAGAATATCTCGGATGTTTTTTCGGATAACATCTAAAACTTCTCTCTCCAGGAAAGAATCCTCCAAGCGAACACAACTGGATTGGGCATTTTCCTGACTAGATCCCCAAACAGAGCTATTCACATATAAAAAACCTGTACATATAAGCACACATCTCAACGTATCGTTATTTTTTTTCATATAATTTTATCCTTTCAATTTGTTTCAGTAGAACTTTTCTCCTAAAACATGACCAATGCCATTGAGGTAAAAAATCATAACTGTCAAGTCTTTTTTCAGAAAAAAATCAAATATATTTTTCGGAAAAATTTTCAAATCCCTGTGGATATTTTCCTCCATAACGACTCCTAGCGCTTTATTAAATAACTCGCAAAATCCAGTACAGCCCACATAAATATCCTTTGCTCGGATGTATCCCGATAAAAAAAGAGAATAATACAGACAGACAACCCTCCGACTACCTGCTCCATCCCTATGGGGTTCCTCTCCAAAGCCTAGATCTTAGCTTTTACTATCTCTAACCCTCTATGACTTTTTTCGCAAAATTACCCCTGAGATGCTTTTATCGTCCCTGCATGAAAAGGTTTTCTCCAATTGTAACAGCAGACATATAATTAGGACATATGGCAACCATTTTGATATCAGATAAAACTTCGACCTTCAGTATGCGCAAAACAAATATCTCAATTGATACTCCTTCTATTCCATGAATTAATTTTACATATCCTGCATTAAGAAGGGTTTCTTCGGAGAGCTTCGTAAAACCTCTACCGCTTGCCGAAAATACGATCAATCGCCATCCAACTTCTTTCTTGCCCGAATCCGTATCTAGAATTAACTCCCGCTGATAACTCATGGTATAGCCTCTTGAAAATCAAATTTCCCATCCATCACTGAGCTTGTCATTGAGCATACCTACATATGGCGAAACGACATAATCTCTCAAACTAATTTTTGCACTACCTTTTACGCCAAAAGCAGCCAGTAACCCTACTGCTATCAAGGTACAACCAATTTTTTCTTTAGATTTTTTGTATCCATGGTTCGATACAACATCGGCAAAGTTTTAGCCCACCAAGTGTTTTTTGATTTTTTTAATGCCCGTAGATATTTCGAAATCCCCCAACGATTCGCATTGTTTTTACCGGAGAAATCAATAGCTTCTCGTCATGGCTAATATCCAAAAGGGTGGTTTTGCATTGATGATCGTCATTTCCATACTGGGTATCGTTTCTAGTTTGATCGTCGGATTTGCCTTGCTCTCTAACCTGGAAAATAAAAAAATCGCGAATACTCTGCACTCCCCAAGCCGTATTGCGAAACAAAATGCTCTCCGCGCCCTCAACGAAGCCCTCGCTAAATTGCAGGCGGCTTCCGGTCAAGATACGGTCGCGACCGCTAAAGCCGATATCCTTGGAGCAACGGAAAATAAACATTGGGTGGGCGTCTGGAAAGTCGATAAATGTAACGAAACAATCGTAACCGATCAGGACAAAAAAAATTTCATCGCCTGGCTCGTCTCCGGTAATTACTACGCCGAAAACGATTGCGCTACAGTGATCGATTCCGATAAATGTATCGCTATTATTGATCCAAAATATACCAATATTGATCCCGTTTACATCCAGCTCGTCGATATAACTAATGGCAATACCCATGGACAATATGCCTACTGGGTCGATGACCAGAGCCTCAAAATTCAAGGAAATGTCTACGATTTCGGCAACTCTTTCAAGGAACTCTCTACCAAACTAGCGCGTTCCTCTAGCGCCATTGCGTATAAATTCATAAAAAAACAGTGCCAAACGAAATACGGTCTATCGGTAATAGATGACTACGCCAACTGTCCATTTACGCAGACGTTTTTAAGCAACCATAAAAACATTCAAGGGGAAATTAGCTACACGAATCTTTTGGATTCCTCGGTTATCTCCGATGGGCAAAAGCAGTATTTGCAGCGACGCTTCCACGATTTGACCAATCTATCGTTGGGGCTACTGACGGATACGCGCAATGGAGGATTTCGGAAAAACCTGCGCTATAAGAGTAGCGATTATCTGAGTGAGATACCAAACGGGGCATTTATATTTGAGCCACCGACGACCCTTCCGGCACCACCGACGACCTGGAATTACCTAAAGAGTTTCGTCAATATCAGCAGTCCCGCAATACGGGCGACGATTCCGCTATACCGGCCGCAAGCGGGGGTAAATTACAGCGATTGCGTATTAAATACGGCAACCGATAACGGTTACACGACGGGAACAATTACTGGGACGAATAGCGGCGACCTCGGGATCGCGACCACCTGCGGCATCTACCCCATTTGGACGGAATTTAAAAGCTATGCCAGTTTGTACTATTTGGATCGCCATAGGCCGGATAATCAGGGAGATCAAGATGCCGGTTATTACCAGTCTTTAAGATTCCAAATTGGATTTTACTTTGAAAATCCCTACGTCTATACTCTTCCCAACGCCACAATGAAAATCGGACAATGGTCACCCTTCGTAAAAAATACCTACCTAGATAGTGGCAGTCCCGCGAGTCGCTACCAAAAACAACCTACCTTTCGCTGTAAAATTTTCTACAATGACGGAACTGCTACTGATTTCCTCTTCCAAGACTATCCCGATAACCCAGGCAATAAAGTATTCCCCTTTTTAAGCTCTGAGCCCGAGAAATACATGCGTCCCGTTTGGGAAGGAGAGATTACAACAAAGTATTCTCATACTTTAGCCAAATACATTAAATTGAATTCAACAACATCTTACATTTACGCTGGAAGGCTCAAAAGTTTAACAATTGACGAGGGAAATAATCCGAAAAACTACGGTATCAATGATATCCGTTTCTATCAACCAAATCCACACGAAAAGGTAACGGCTACCCAATGCTGGATGGAAAGTTATCCCTCCGCAAATTCTAGTGACTGGAATGGCACTTGGCAAAATGACACAGATCCATGGACCGCATTGTGCCTGAGAAGTACGGATAGTAGTGGTAATATTGTACAACAAATTTGCGATGTCGCCATGAATCACAACGCGCTCAATGCCGATCGCAATTTTATATGTAATAATACTTCTTCATGGTATAGTAAACAGATTCCGCTCTATCTCACCTGCGTCAGCCTCCGCCAAGATGCCTCGACCTCTTCCAATTATGGCCACCAATACACTACCAATGGAGTCGGTGTACGACCCCTAATTGAAGCGAATCCCCGTGCTCCGCTTTCCTGTCGAACGGCCCATCAGGATGATGCGATTTCTTTGAGTAATAATTTTATTCCTGGTAATTGGTCTTGGTGCGCCCATTGGCTAGGACTATCTGATGGCAATACGACGGAGTGTAGTAACGAGGAACATATTCCTTTCGTCGCTCACAGCGAGTTCCAGAATCTATTCGATCTGCCGGATCCAACTTACAAATTCCTTAACCTCGGCTTCTTCCAACATATGAATGCCGGCTGCTTCTCCTATCACCCGACCTACGCCTTTGGGAACTCCTACCAAAATCCACATATTCCGCGCGATAGATTTTTCCAGGAAAATAGCGCTATTCCCGATTCCTCCTGGCCATCTCATAACCGCGTCGAAATGCTCTATGATTATTCCTACTGCCTCAATCGCATCCTTTGGGATGGGTATTTCATCGCCGCTACCGGTACCGCAAGTCCGACCGTCCTCCTGAATTCTCGCCAAAAAGCCTTCTCCAACGCAATCGATAGCGACATCAATTCCTTCCAAAACGCCGCAGAAAATATGGCTATCCACGGTGCCTTTAACGTCAATTCTACTTCCAAAGACGCCTGGGCAGCTTTCCTCACGAATAACGATACGAACGCCGAATATTCTCGCATTCAAACGATCGATTCTATTTCCAATGTCGGACTACGTACACTCGATATAGCACAAATCAAATCTCTGGCAGAGAAAATCGTGGAGCAAATCAAATGGCGTGGTGTTGCCGGTAGTATCGGTGAATTCGTCAATCGGAAATTAATTGAAAAGGGGAGTGACACTGCCCATAAATTAGGACTTAAGGGAACGCTTCAAGCGGCCATTGATGACACGGATATCAATAATGGCTATGGGGGGACGGATGTGGTATCGAATCGAAACAAATCGTGGTTTGACGACGATGCGGCGAGTGGACCATTCTGGGCGTGTAAACCGGGGTATCTGACCCAAGCTGATATTTTACAATCAACCGCTACGCCCCTTTGCGCCCGCGGCGATACTTTTTGCATTTACACCTATGGAAACGCGCTCGACGCCAACGGCAATATTGAAGCGGAAACGCGCTGCGAAGCCATGGTTCAACGGTTACCGGAGTTAATTGATCCGAGCAAGCCAGAGCTGGGCAGAAGGTATAAAGTTTTAGCTATTAAATGGATTACCCCCCCCCCCATTGACAATTTATTTACCAATCAGCAATAGTATCTTCTCGAATTTCGACGAGGGCAACGTCAAAGTTCAGATTATGTGGGCCATCGAAGGGCTCTCCTATGATCATACCGGTGGTTCTACCAGCGTTCCATGGGCCACCGCCGGTTATGCGGAGGGTATTGGCAAAAGTTTGACGACCTTTTTAAGTGATCTCCAATCCCTATCTGCGGATGCCGCCGCCACTAAACTCGCCCAAAATATTAATTCCCTCAATAACATTAGCGCACAGAGCACCATGCAAAATTTAATCAACAGTAAAAAAACGGATCCGCAAACGGGAGCTTCGATCAGTTCATTTTTAGACGCCTACAACGCGACAATCAATGCTTTATCGGGATCTAGTAGCATTAGTGATGCAAAAAAGGCGATCAATACGGCGGTGGACGCGATACAAAATTTTGCGAATTCCTCCACACAAAATAAAACGGACTATGAGAATTCCATCAACGCGATTCAGGCGGCCAACGATTACACGGCGCAGTATGGTAACTCTGGTAATAATTCCTCCACCTCATCGAAGCATTCTAATATAAAAACTGCATTTACAGAGGCGCTCAACGGCACGGATTACGCTTCCAATGGTACGCAAATGGCCAATCTAACGGTTGCTTTAAGTTCCCTCGAAAACGCTCTCAACCTCTACAAGGACGCCACGAAATAAAATAAGAGAGAAAACGTTGAAAAAAAACATAAAACGTCGCTTCCAAAAATTATTGAAACATTAATTCAAAAATCCTGCGATGTAAAGTTCTTGTGCCGAAAGTTTCTCCATCCCTCGCATGGAAAAATATCGCAAAACCTCAGGATCAATCCCTCCAACCGCCGCCCCGTGGAAACATTCTACATCCTTCGAACGGATGTCCATCGCTGGCTCCGTGTAAACGTAAGCTTCGGTTGAAAGTAACAAATTCTTGTTCTTTTGCTCCGCTTTCACCCCAGTAATATGCTCCGGCACTTCGATCTTTCCACGATAATCCACCCGTGCTTCATCCTCGCAAACACATCTAACCTCAACCACCGATTTACTGCCGTTCCCAACATGCCTTTGGAGCGTTCTAAATGTAAAATCTGACCGCTCTCGCCCATGGCATAATAGGCGAACCATGGCTTCTGCCCCTTCTTCCAAAGTTAATTGCACGGCAATCTTTTGATTCTCTAAAGGGCGAAAATCTACGCGCAAAAAACCCTTCGATTGGACACAAAAACAAAAAAGAATACCACCTGCTTCTTCAAATTCAACACTTCGAATGACATTTTCTTCTTCTAAAAATGTACATGATTCGAATTGCTCGGCAACCCATTGCATCTCTTTATTCTGCAGATGACGTTTCCAAATCTTTTACACTTTCTGCCAAAACAGTTCCGCCCGATACATTGACTTTCGAGACAATCGCCTTTCCTACAGCCTGCGATAATTCTGCGTCGTTGCGGAGAGCTTGTTTTGCACTTTCTCGCCCCTGTCCGATCATTTTTCCAGCGAATGATATCCAAGACCCCTTCTTTTCAAGAATATTATACTCCAATCCGAGATCAATGAGTGAACCTGCCCGTGAAATGCCTTCGTCGTGCGTGATATCAAATTCACATTCCGTAAACGGTGGTGCAACCTTGTTTTTTACAACTTTGACACGTGTGCGATTTCCTAAAAATTTCCCGGCATTATCCTTAATCTGGTTGATGCGACGGATATCTAAACGTACGGAAGAGAAAAACTTCAGCGCACGACCTCCCGGTGTCGTTTCCGGACTTCCAAACATAACACCAATTTTTTCACGAATCTGATTCGTAAAAATACAAATACATTGCGTCTTACTCACCACGGAAGTTAACCGTCGCATGGCCTGGCTCATCATACGCGCTTGCAGACCGATCGTTGCGTCGCCGATCTGGCCATCGAGCTCCGCCTTTGGAATGAGTGCTGCAACGGAATCGATCACAATGACGTCGATTGTTCCAGAACGGATCAGTGTTTCTGCGATATTCAGAGCATCTTCGCCGCTTTCCGGTTGCGAAACCATTAAATTATCGAGATCTACGCCGAGAACGCGCGTATATTTCGGATCGAGTGCGTGCTCCACATCGATGAAGACCGCATTGCCGCCTTGGCGCTGGGCTTCGGCGATGACGTTAAGGCAAAGAGTCGTCTTTCCCGAGGACTCCGGACCAAAAATTTCACAAATTCTCCCTCGGGGCAATCCCCCAACTCCAAGTGCTAAATCGAGGGACAGCGATCCCGTAGAAATTACCGAAACATTCATCCTTTTCGCATCCCCCATTCGCATTAAGGATCCTTCTCCAAACTGTTTATTTACAGCGGAAATCGCCTGGTCTATGGGTTGATTATTGGAATTATTTTTCGATACATTATCGGACATATTGAGATCCTTATTTCAAAAATTTTGCACTTCAAGCCTAATCGAAAGTTTTGTCAACATTTCTCATTCATTTCATCGACAACACATGCGATTCATTTTTCTAGTGTAAAATTTTCGTCTTACCGAGCAGATCTTGCGAAAGTTCTCTTTATTGTCATTATTTGGAGATTTTTTTCTTTTTCGTTCGCACTATAACTCGTCACATTTCAGCCAGTGATGGAAAACTTTATCCATCCCATTGGAATTTTTATTGACTATTCTTCCTCCGAATACTCTTCTTCTTCCTCTTCTTCTTTGGAATCGTATTCCTCGCTTTCGGAACCATTTTTATCTATTCTCACGGGAGAATATTCTTCTTCCTCTGAAGTATCCTTATTTTTATCGATATCAGTATCCGCGTCAGGATCTTCTAAATCGCCTTTCTGCGTATTCTGAGTATTGTCTTCTTCCGCACTGGAATCCACTATTTGTGCATCCGGCGGTACCAATGTATCCTCCAGCAATGCTATTATTTTTGAATTTCCTCTTTCAAAGGCATAGTCTAATGCTGATTTCCCATTTATATCCCTGAAAAAGAAATCGATTTCGTTAAACTTTAATGCAGCTTTAAGCATACCCACGTCACCTTGCTCTACTATCGCCATTAAGAGAGTGTACCGCTTACTGTTCCTATCGTTGGGATGGGCTCCATGATTGAAACAAAATTGCAAATAATCATGACGTTTTAGAAATACGGCATAATGGGACGCTGGCCACCCCATGAATAGATCGTCATTCCAGTCTATTTTTACATTGACAAGTTTCTCCATACTGTCCCGATCGGACCATATCATGGCGACAATAAAGAGGGCATCCCGATAACCTATCGATAAATTATGCCCCAATGCAACCTGCCTATTAAAATCTTGTTTAAATTTTTCACAATCCCTCTCGAGATCTGCGATAATCTCCTTGTAGCGCATGTCTTCCAATCGCATCTGCCGATACCGATCCAATATGCTCGTCAATGTCAATGACCCTTTAAATGTCCGCTTCGATTGATCTGATTTTTCTTCTTTCGGTGGTCTTTTTCCAGCCAGTGGTCTTTTTCCGGCAATTTGAGGTACCGGAACTCCGTTTTCTAGCTTTCGTAGAGCATTTCTATGATCACTGCCTTTACCACTGCCCATTGTTTCCGATGTTACACAAGCCATCAATAAGCAACCGACTCCTATTTTTGAATATTTAGCCATAATCCCTTGATATCCCGATCAAAAACGATATGATGGAACTGTCAAGTTCCATTTCTCCCAAATTTTTTAATGTTATCCAAAAATGAATTCTTTTCTCCTCGCAGAAATTATAACGTCATGAACTCCGAATACTACTCAGTTATCACATTTCCTAGCGGTTCAAATCGCCCTGCTCCAGTTCCTCGTATCGACTCCGGACTAACACTTCGACACTCGATATAACGTCATGAACTCCGGATACTATTCAGTTATCACATTCCCTAGCGGCTTAAATCGCCCTGCTCCAGTACCTCGTATCGACTCCGGACTAGCATTTCTGTCCCCGCTGCAATGTCGTCAACCATAAGGACAATACCCGCTAAACTTCTGGCATTAATAATAAGTCCATAGGCATATAAAACGCTGATTTCTCCTGCTTTTAGGCAACGCAAAATTCCATCCAAATCGCCGAGACCTTTGAGGCGGGCGACGATAACTTCACGTTCGCAAAAATGGATTGCATGGGTTTTGAGCAGAGCGCGTACTTCGTCAGGAGACTCGGTGACGAAACGCATACAACTCATTTCCGCACCGTATTCCGCGGAAAAACCGAGAATATAATGACCATTTGCCGTGATAAAATTTACGAGATTACTTATCCAGCCGTCCTTTGTTTCACGGCTCACCGTAAACTGGATGGCCCGGTCTTTCGGCTTCACTCCTCCTTCTACCGCCATGGAATTGCTTTTAGCTTCTTATTCTTCTTTGTCCATACTTTCTATTGTAAAAATTGCTATCTCTACGAGCCGATCGATCATTTTCGATATTTAAAAATAGTCAATCTCAAGCTAATATTTCGTCCTATGTCGATCGACGAGTCATCCGGAAAAGGAAAATATATCAACGGAAATTATCTAAGTTTTTATAAATCTACACCAATTGGAGCATGGTCTGATCCCAAAATAGTGTTATAAATTTCGACGCTCTTCACGCACCGGCCAATCGCCTCCGACGTCAAAAAATAGTCAATCCTCCAGCCAATATTCCTCTGCCGCGC
Organism: Puniceicoccales bacterium; assembly: GCA_031270475.1. Lineage (GTDB taxonomy): Bacteria > Verrucomicrobiota > Verrucomicrobiia > Opitutales > LL51 > LL51. Next base: position 69,972 of record JAISXO010000018.1, read on the forward strand.
CTTCATCCGATAACAAAAGGAAAATATACCAACGGAAATTATCTAAGTTTTTATAAATCTACACCAATCGGAGCATGATCCGATCCCAAAATAGTGTTATAAATTTCGACGCTCTTCACGCGCCGACTAATTGCCTCCGACATCAAAAAATAGTCAATCCTCCAGCCAATATTCCTCTGCCATGCCCTCATCCGATAACAAAAGGAAAATATATCAACGGAAATTATCTAAGTTTTTATAAATCTACACCAATCGGAGCGTGGTCCGATCCCAAAATAGTATTATAAATTTCGACGCTCTTCACGCACCGACTAATCGTCTCCGACGTCAAAAAATAGTCAATCCTCCAGCCAACATTCCTCTGCCGCGCCCTCATCCGATAACTCCACCACGTGTAGCAATCCGGCTTGTCAGGATAAAATTGCCGAAAAATATCACTAAAACCGTGGGCGATATAACGCGAAAATCCTTCTCGTTCCTCGTCCGTAAACCCCGCTGAAAAATGATTGCGCTCGGGATGCGCAAGGTCAATTTCTTGATGCGCAACATTGAAATCACCGCAAATAATAACCGGTTTTTGAACTCGTAATTTTGTTAAAAACGCAAAAAAAGCCGGATCCCAAATCCTATGGCGAAATGATAAGCGCGCTAGTTCCGCTCCACCATTAGCATTGGGCGTGTAAACATTGACAAGAAAAAAATCGCCGCAGTCCGCAACCTGTACCCGCCCCTCCTGCGGTTCAATGAGCGCGTCTGGCGTCACAATATACTGTCTCAAAATTTCTCCATCGCGCTGTACCTCCTCTGATGTTCCACATGGAACATGGCTAGTATCGCCTCGATCGTTACCGGTAAATGCAATAGTGAGTTCGCTTTTCGAAAAAATCGCCGTTCCCGAATAGCCGGGGCGTTCTGCCGAATGAAAATATTTAAAGGCGAACTGTGGCCAAAAATCAAGGGTTGGCAACTGCGCTGGCTTCACTTTAATCTCTTGCAAACATAAAATGTCCGGATCAAGACGAAGAAGGTCGCGTTCGCAATTTTTTGTTAAAATCGCGCGCAAACCATTTACATTCCACGATATAATTCTCATTCGCTATCATTTGAAAACTTCGCGGCAAACGGCAAGCTATAAATATTTAGCGCTACGCAATTCATCTCGCTAATGTTCCATGTGGAACATATAAGCGGGAACGCAACGTCTTCATCGCACAATCTTTGTTCTTGTACTGCGAACGCTCGTTCTATTCTGACCTGACAAGTTATGACAATCTAAACGCTAAATTTCTCTCCGTAAATCCTTCGCCATCTGATACGGCTGGAAAACATAGCTGCGAATTTGATACCCCCATCCCATTTCTCCCTTTTCGCCGTAAAATTTTTCCATCTCGTTGCGCTTCTCGTCTTCCATTTTTTCCCATAAG
>JAISXO010000051.1 GCA_031270475.1 Puniceicoccales bacterium
AATACCTATGCTGCGGGAGCTTCTCCCCGGCAAGAACACCCCAGTAGGTCGGTATCGCCAGCCAGCAGGTCGACGTCCAGGGAAGCTACTCCACGCAGGCCAGGAGAGACGGAAGCAGAGAGGAGGATACGGAATGATCTTAGATATGTCACGGGGATCAGTCTAGCACTAGCCTGTTTATCCGCGGTTTCTGGTAAGCCCGGTGAAATGATGGGGATGGTGGCAATGGGAGCTTTTTCTTGGTTTGTGAGCAAGTACATGTGAGAGAGTACCTTCTAGCCATTCCTCATTAGATTGTGAAGTGTAGAAAGAAAAAAAATATGAATATAAAAAAAGTAATTAAATTTCATCATTAATAAGAAAGGAAAATAATATGGATGTAAAAAAAATAATCGGTATAGGACTGTTTTGTGGACTATCATTAAATGGATCGGCTTCAATTAGTCCGGTTAGTTATTCAGCTGGAGGTTTTTCTCCCGCTTCTTTAGGTTGCTTTCCTGGAGCTAATTGCAGGGAATTAGAAGAATTCCAAGGCATAGCTCAAGAAGTAATCAATAAGATACATATACTCGTTGGCGATAATCCGACAAGTGGGCAGATGTTAGCTGCACCCATGTTGGCTTTCGCGTTTTCGTGTTACAATATGCTCAATCAAAGGCAAGATATTGTAGCTAAATTGTACGATGCTTTCAATGGTCGGTTACCGCTGCGACAATTGCAAGAGTTTCGGGAAGATCTGGATGCAGCAGGCAATGATGTACTGATTGAGTTCCAGAATATATTGGACGCAGTCTATCCTTCATTGTTGAAAGAAGCTATTCCTGTATTGCAGCAAGTGTTACCGCAGTTGCCGCAAATGTTGCAAGAAAAGTTGCCGTATATAATGAATGATCTTAAAGCTTTAAAGTATTAATAAATTAATATAAATTAATTTGAAGTAATTCAGAATTATTATAATTAGCTTTTAACAATTGTCGGAGATTTTCTGCTGAGAGTCTCCGATTTTTTGTTAATTTTTTTGCGGAAAATTTTTATTGCCATAAAAAAACTTGTATATTTTTAATTTTTCATTACATTTAAAAACTAATTTGAAGATCACAGTGATTTTCGAATTAAATCAACTAAAAATATATAAAAAGGAGAATGATATGAATACAAAAAAAAGTAAAAGTATTGCGGCCATGGTAGTGGTCGGAGGTTTATTAAATAGTGCGAGTGTGGCTACAGAATGGGCGCTGTCGTCGCCGTTTCCGTCGCCGTCGCCGTCGTATGCGCCGTCGTCGTCGTATGCGCCGTCGTCGTCGTTGTCACTATCGTCGTCGCCGTTGTCTATGGATAATCCGGATATGAGTGCTCTGGGTATATCGCCGAATAATAGGATGAGTATGAGATTGCCTGACGATGAAGGCGAAATGAATGTGCTATCTACGCCAACGCCAACACGGACGCGAAGGCCGTCAACAAGTAAGTCGTCGATATCCGGAACACAGAAGAAAATAGGAGATGTTGTGGTGGGCACAGTAAATACTGTGGTGGGCACAGTAGATAAAGCGAAGGAGACGCTGCACAATACAGATGACACATTACGTAGAAGTATAAGATGGACACAAGAAATAGCACAATATGTATCTGATTGTATACGTAACAGAAATGAATCGCCTGACGACTTAAAAGAAGAAACGCCTGGCGAGTCATCGAAGCAGTCATCTAGATGGTTCTCTTGGATGAGAGGAGAAAACAATTGACGAGTCATCGGAGCAGTCACCTGGATGGTTCTCTTGGATGAAATCCTTGTTTTAATGATAAAATCCTTATCAATTAATTTTTAACGGAAATCGGAGATTTTCTGCGGAGAGTCTCCGATTTTTTTGTTAATTTTTCTGTAGAAAATTTTTATTGCCATAACGAGTATCACAGTAATTTTTGAATTAAATTTAATAAAAAAATTCGAAAAGAAAAAATATGAATATAAAAAAAATAATAGCATTGGGGTTATTTTTTACAACCGAGTAGTTGGAATTTAGAATATCTATGGTGCGAGTGGTCTTCCTCTGTATGGGCTCCTAGGGGTTCAGCAACCATGTGACAGACCAGTACCCACATCCGAGAAAGAGCAGTTTGAACTAAATGGAAGAGAAATTTTTCACAGGACTGCGCGTGATCAGTGTAGGAATGAAGGTATTTGTGGGGGGCCTATGATGGTTCAATAATAGAAATGATGATGACTTCCGGTGGGAAGGACCTCGACGAGTACCTTCAAGTAAAAGAGAGAGAGGTACTCTTGTGGGCATTTGTTTGTGGCGTTTATAATATCCCGACTATTTTCATAAAAAAACTTGTATAGGTTAAAATTTTTACTACATTGAAAAATGTTCAAAATTGAATAAAATTAACAATCAAATTAATTAGATAATATGGATACAAAAGAAAGTAAAAGTATTGCGGCCATGGTAGTGGTCGGAGGTTTATTAAATAGTGCGAGTGTGGCTACAATGACGCCGTCGCCGTCGCCGTTTCCGTCGTATACGCCGTTATCACCGTCGTATACGCCGTTGTCGTCGTCATTGGGGTCAAATGAAATTGCATCCACTCGATCTCCTTTCCCTGAGCGACGACGATTCTCTCGCGAAATATCAACAACGCCAATACCGACGAGGACGCCAAAGCCAACGGTAGCGCTAAGCGCAAATGAGGAGGCCACAGCGGACAAAATATTTGAGACATTCCATGGGGAAGGATGGATCAAAGATATAAAGGATTGGTGTATGGCGAAAGCGGATAATCGGTATACGAAGGGAGCGAGGAATTGGCTAGGCGGTCGGTTGAGGATAGCGAAACGTGTAAAAGAAAAACTTGAGGAGGAGTGGAAGCGCAATGCGCCGCCACCAACGCCGACACCGGTTCCACTACGGCAGTTCCAGGAGGATGCAATGTTCCAGGGGGCAATTAAATTTGATTTAGTGTGTCGGGCAGAAACCAGTTTGGTACTTTCCATACGAGAGACCAAAGATAAAATCAGACGATTATGTAACGGGCAGGGATATAGCGTTTCCGATAGAACTATTGATCGTTTAGCTTGGAACCTGCATGAGGAGATGGAGAATATTCGGGGCTTTTATCGGAATGAGTTTCCCGGTTGGATAGAAACTGATCATGATTACATAGAAGTCAGACGAAACGATTTGATAAAAGGGGAATTACGCTCGGACTTTGAGCCAATAGATATATTACCGGAGAATGACGACGAGGCAGCGGCTGTGGCGAACGCCATAAGCATCTTCCATAATCCGATAATTCGTCTTAATGAGACTGCGAGAAGATTGGGATTACCTCCGGATGAAGTGGGAAGAGCTCTCCCTCTACATGATTGGGTAGTGAAAAATGTGAAAGGATATAAAAAAATTGAAGCCCCATGTAAGATGAAAGTAGATGGCGAACAACGTGAACTTTTTTTTGGAGATCTAGTTCATCAATCTTGGTGGGATTGGGCAACGTCCTGGAATAGATCATAAAATCCTTATTTATTAATTTTTAACGAAAATCGGGGATTTTCTGCGGAAAGTTTCCGGTTTTTTTGTGAATTTTTCTATTATATTTTTTTGTTTTTTCGTAAAAACTTGCATAATTTTTATTTTTTACTATATTTGAAAATTAATTCGAAGATTACGGTAATTTTCGAATTAAATCAACTAAAAATATATAGAAAGGAAAAAGATATGGATATGAAAAAAATAATAACGTTAGGGTTATTTTGTACAACCGGAATAATGGGAATTGATGCTGCTTGTTATGCAAGTAACGGTCAAAGTCAGCCAGAAAATGAGCCACAAGGATATTATGATTCCGCTGGAGGATATTATGATCCTTATGGAGGATATTATGATCCTTATGGAGGATATTATGATCCCGATGGAGGATATTATGATCCTTATGGGGGATATTGTGATCCTTATGGAGGATATTATGATCCCGATGGAGGATATTATGATCCCGCTGGAGGATATTAGATCCCTATGGAGAAGGATATATAGATGCTTTTTAATTAAAAAAAGGAAAAAAATGGGTAGGCGATCAACATATCACATTTTCCCCTATCCATAACATCTAGTTTTATCATTTAACGACAATCGGAGATTTTCTATAGAAAGTTTCCGGTTTTTTTGTGAGCTTTTTCTTCGATTTTTTTATAAACAAAAAAGTTGCAAAAATTTCATCTATTCGTATATTCGGCACCTAGATGGATGTTATGGATGATTCGCAAAAGGAATTTTTGGAAATTCTGGTTTATCTTTTTTTACGCTATAATAAGTTTGATGATGCATTTGCTTTGTCGCTTATTCTCGCGGAATACTTTCCCGAGGATTCGCTCGTCAATCTTTCGCTCGCCTTCGCTGCGTTGAAGTCGAATACGCCCGATGCGGCCTTGCAAGCTCTCCAATCGGCGGAGTCTCTTCCCAAATCAAAGGAATTGGATAAACTATTTTTTGTCTTAAAAAGTAAAGTTCTATGGGCCTTGGGGCGCGATGTGGAAGCCCGTTCCGCCTATACCCATTTTCTCGGTATGCAGGAACAGGATCTCCGTTTAGCTATTGCCTGTCCAAAATCTAAAACAAAGGCCGCATCATGAGCTTCAGTACGAAATTTAGTAGCATGTTGGCAACGGTATCGAAATATAACGATATCTTTTTGGCATTGGTCGTCGTCGCCGTTATTATGTTGATGATCGTGCCCATTCCGACTTTTCTTTTCGATATATTGCTAGCGCTTAACCTGTCGATGAGTATCAGTCTATTGATGCTGTCAATGTATATTCCGCGTGTACTCCATATATCGACGTTTCCGAGTATTTTGCTATTTACGACGCTGTTTCGTTTGTCATTGAATATTACCAGTACGCGAATGATTTTATTGACGGCCGATGCCGGTGAAATCATCTTTACCTTCGGCGATTTCGTTGTCCAAGGAAATTTCGTGGTCGGTGCGGTTATTTTTGGTATTTTACTCATCGTACAATTCATCGTCATCACGAAGGGTGCGGAACGGGTTTCGGAAGTATCGGCCCGTTTTACATTGGACGCTATGCCGGGTAAGCAGATGAGTATCGATGCGGATTTGCGAGCTGGAAGTATTGACACGGATCAGGCCAAGCAGAAGCGTACGGATTTGGAGCAGGAAAATCAGCTCTACGGTGCCATGGATGGTGCGATGAAGTTCGTCAAGGGGGATACCATTGCTAGCTTGATTATGACCGCTATTAATATTGTTGCGGGACTCGTTATCGGTGTTTTTCAGAAGGGAATGTCGGTGGATAAGGCGATCACAACCTATGCCATTCTCACCATTGGAGATGGTCTCGTTTCCACATTACCGTCCCTTCTCATTTCCATTACGGCCGGTGTTATCGTAACGCGGGTGAGTTCCAGCGATGCGAAACCGCTCGGTAATGATATCGGTAAGCAATTATTATCTCGGCCTAAAGCGCTGGTTATTGCGGGAATTATGAGTATCGGATTTATGCTTATTCCAGGATTTCCGAAGGTTCCCTTTATCATAATTGGGACACTCATCTTTTTAACCGGCCGTTCACTGATGCAGACGGAAGGCAAACCACAGGGAGGTGGCGAGATTGCTAAGGTTGCTAAAAATACCGGATTACCTTCGGATATTGCGCCTAATACTCCCACATTTAAGGAGGAAAAGGGCGAGTTTTCAGTTACGGTTCCGCTACTGCTCGATGTGGCGACTTCCATCGAAGAATCCGTGGATCCGATGGTTCTCAATGACCAATTGATCCAAGTTCGAAGGGCATTATATTTCGATTTAGGCGTGCCATTTCCAGGAATTCACCTGCGCTTCAATGAAAATTTAACGGATGGGATGTATCAAATCCTATTGCAGGAGGTTCCGGTTTCTCAGGGACGTATTTTAAAGGGAAGTGTACTGGTCCGTGAGACAAAAGAAAGTCTAGGCATTTTAAACATTCCTTATCAGGAAGAAAAGGCGTTTTTGCCCAATATTCCGGCGCTGTGGGTTGCAAAAGATCTCATTCCGCAGATGGATAAGGCGAGTATCAATTATATGACGTCGCCTCAGATTTTGACCTACCACCTCTCATTTATCTTGAAAAAATATGCTTCCGAATTCATCGGATTACAGGAAACGCGATTTATTTTGGAAAATTTTGAGAAAAACTTCCCGGAATTAGTCAAAGAAGTCCAGCGCGTATTGCCTGTGCAAAAGATTGGAGAAGTTTTACAACGACTGGTCCAGGAAGACGTATCCATTCGCAATTTGCGCCTCATCATGCAATGTCTTATCGATTGGGGGCAAAAAGAAAAAGAACCCATTCTGTTGGCTGACTACGTGCGGACGAGTTTAAAGCGCTACATTAGCTACAAGTATAGTGGAGGGCAAAACATTTTAGGTGTTTATTTGTTGGATCCCGGCACGGAAGATGTCATTCGCAAATCCATTCGCCAGACTTCGGCAGGGAGCTATTTAGCCTTAGAACCGAATACGGCGAAGAAAATCGTCACCACGGTAAGAGAAGAAGTAGGGGATTTCACCCAGGAAACCAATCGCCCCGTATTGCTCACTTCCATGGATATTCGTCGCTATGTCCGTAAATTAATTGAGTTAGAGTTATACGAATTGCCGGTGCTCTCCCACCAGGAACTTACTGAAGAGATTACCATACAACCCCTCGGAAGAATTGCCGTAACATAAGGATAAAAACTATGGAAACATTACATGAAAAATTAGTTCGGATGCAAACCGAAGAGTTTATGAAAAAAATGGGCTGTCCTTTGCTCCCATTGGATGAACAAGAGGAGGAAAAAGAAGCGGTGACAACAGCAGTAGTAGCTCCCATTGCACCGGAAGAATTGGAGCGAAGAGTAAAAAAGACCATCGAAGAAGTGGAGCAATTCTTTGCCCATTTCGGTTTAACTTCCGAAGGCCAGGAAAATCTCTTTAAAATGCCGATTATACAGCAAGTGTTAGATGAAATTGTTGCCGGTGTAGTTCAGGAACGTATGGAGTTGGAGTTGGAATTCGGAGCGCCACGCAACGGTTGGGATTCGCTACCGTTCGAGAAGTTTGCTGAAACAGAGAAAATTCTTGAAAAATTATTCCAACAGAAAAAAGCAGAAAAAGTTGAAGAAATTCACGTGGATGAGATTTTTGATCAGAGCGCGCAGGAACAAATTGCAGCAATTCAGGAACGTTTATCCGCGGCGTTGGAAGAGGTAAAGATTGCAACCGCAAAAGAAAGAAAGGTGATGAGTATGCCGCTTTTACCTTTTACTCTTAAACGTGAACCGGAGGTTATACCGACTGCCGCATTGTCCAATTTCCAAGAAAAACGTACCATCGACGCTGATTTTAAACGTCATTATTCGGAGCAGTTAAAAGTTATCATGCCCCACAAAGAACCCCAAGTCATAGCCGAGACACATTTATTGCCGCAAAATGCAGCCCAAGCCGTCAATCGCGAGATAGACATGGATGTTAAAATGGAAAATGTGCCGGAATGGCCTTCGGAAAAATTGCAAGTGAGAGAGGTGGAAGCGATTGCAAAGGACATCGAAACCATGTGTTCAAAAAATGGAATTGGTCGACCATCTGCGGATCACAACATCGCCACGGAAGAAACATTCTCTCCGGATGTGGTCAGCGATGAGGAGATGCCAAAGATTATTCGAAAAGTCCCTGTTACTCCGGCCAATGGTGTCGTGATTTTGGCACTAAAGTCTAAGATACAAAACGAAAAAGGGAAACATATGATGGAAGAAAATAAAGCCTCGGAAGAGCAATTAGCTGTGAATTTATTTAATGGAGTGACATTGCCCGGGTTACCGTTTTCTGGTAAAGTATTGTCGAAGGCAGATGATCCCCAGAGCGGTGAAAATCAATCGAAAACACTCGCAGCGTGTCGGCGTCAAATAGGTCCCCATCGTTTTCAGTTGTAAATTTTAGTTGTAAGTAAAAAAAAAATAATTATAAGTAAATCGGATAGAAAAACGTAAGTTATAAAAAAATTAGAAATAGGAGGGTAAAAGATGGTAGAAATAGTTAAACCAAAAGAGGAGTATCCCGTGGGATCAATAGGGAGTATGGCTCCAAGTGGATTGGATCCAAATGATCCTCAAAATAATCCATTTAATCCGGATAAGATATACAAGTTTTTGGAAGTTGAAGTAGATGCTACAAAGGATACACCACGTCCGAAACCTACAACAATTAAGAAGCCGGGCAATCTTCCTACGTCTGTGAGCTTAGGAATTAAGGCTGTAAAGAAATTTTCTCAGCCGGAAGCATCGAGAAACGTTGTAAATGACCTATTTCCAAATGCCCCGGAAGTAGCCATTGTTGGTGAGCCTAGACCGCGCGCGAGTGCCGTCGATTGGGATACTTCAAAGAATATAGACACGTTGCCTAAACTTACATTGCATCCTATTCCTGAAATGTTAACGGCAGCGGATGGACCAGGATTTAAACCATTACAATTAGACGCAGTAAAACCGAGTAAGCCGATTCCAACGGATAGTAAATATAAGTGGCATGATCCTATGTCGGGGGAGGGAAATTTGTCCCAAAAAAGTGTCGAATGGCTTACATTTCGTCATTTCGATGCATTTTTTTCTGATACGGGTCATCAAGTGTACGGTTCGTTGCTTAAGGAGGAAGATGTTTCTTTACGTGCACGACTAACTGATCCTCGGCTTCAAAACGAAAATAGTGTTTGGAAAAATACAAGTGAAAGTTATTTAAAAGAGATTGTTTTTACGCCCGATCTACCCTTTACGGGAAGTGCTGGTCAATTGAGTTGGGCGGAAATTGTTGCCTATGTGAATTATTTCATGGTTAACCAATATTTCGCGCCTACGCAAGAGATCTATGTCAATGGTGACAAAATTGTTCGGGACGATGATGCTACGGATATAGAAAAGATAGAAGGAACAAAAACGGTGCCCACAGATTACCTGCAAAAGCTTATTGCGGAAAAAACTTCTACTTTACTCTATAAAGATAAAATTAGTGCGATCGATTTACCTAATGCGACTATTGCCTATAATGTTCGCAAACTTCTAGGAAGTTTTTTTGTAAAAAAAGCTCACGACGTTTCGGATAGTGCGACTATTGCCGATGAATTGTGTTACGATTTATTAAAAATTGGTGTGTCGACAGCATTGGAATCTTTACAAAGCCATAAGAATGATTTAATTTCAGATAGTGAAATAAAGGAAGAAATTTTAAATCGAATCGATACTTATATTACAAGTGGTGCCGTGAGCAGTAGTGATATATCGGTGACCTATGGTAGTGGTAAAACTATTTACTCTGTTTCTAGCGAAATTTTCGATGATTTTATCAATAAAGGTTATTTTGAAGCAACGGATAAAGAAAATACTTTATTGGCTATGCGCGATGGAATTCGCGGCTTATTTCTTTCATTGATGGGAGATCTTGTACTTGAAGAGTCGCGCAAGTATAAATTACACTGCCAAATTAGTCAAATCGATCGTTATTTGAATATAGAATCCTATGATCCAGATAGCAATGGAGTACAACTCTCCCAAATGGATAGTAAGTTGACCACAGACCAATTTCAAACCTTACAAAAAGCGTTAAGATATATCAAAAGTCAGTTGGTTTTATTAAAAAATGAAACCCATTTGCCCCAAGAATTAACCGTAAATGACCTTATTATTGATTATAAACCCGTACCGGAAAGTAATAGTGTCTTTAAAAATGTTACAGATTATTTAAACGGAAGTGCCTTTAGCATTAATCAGTATGTCAATCAACGCATACGAGAACCAATCCAAAAAGCTGTACATAAAGTGCTTGTTAGCGAAATGAAAGATTCAAAAATTCGCGATGTAATTAAGAAAATTTTTCCAGCGGGAGATAATACTGTCCAAGGGAATCGAGAAAAGTTACGCTATGCATTGTCTGGGAATTTTCTTCCCGATCTGGAAGCCTATATCGTAAATCGCGTTTTGGATGCTACGCTCCAGGGCACTAACAATAACGATAGTGCGGGAGACCTTATCACTTCATTGATTAACGAAAGGACTGCGGATTTACCAATTCAACAATGGATTGATATAGGGTTAAATTTATTTTTATCCGGCGGAACCGATGATATCACTCGGAAAGAGTTGGAAATGAAATATGCCTTCGTTAGGAGCGAAACCATGCGTGCTCATGCCAATACAATCATTAGAGAAATATTGAGCATGGAAGGGGATTCTCCTTTGGTTACTGCCATTGAAGAACAAATTTCAGAGGAAACCTTGGTATTGGCAATGAAAGATAAAGTTGAAGCCCAATTACAAAGTTTACAATCCATCATTTTAGGGCAAAAAATTGCGACGATTAATGGTGTTCAAATTTCAGCGACCAATAACGAAACGGAGAGATTTTTAGAATATGCCCATGCCAAAATTCTGAAGGATCACTACGAGTCCATTATTCATAACGATCTCGTAAAATATATAAAATTATTGGGAGAGTGGTTTGGAACGACTCAGGTAAAAAGTAAAGAAGATGTTATTACACTCTTAATAAAAAAAATTGAAGAACTTCGCAAGGGTTACGGTAAATATTACGACGCAATACAATCCTTTCCGCTCCGTGGAGAAGCTTATCTGTTCGAAGATGGTACATCCTATTTCCATCCCAAATTGGACAATCAATATGACTTATTTTCCACATTTTTTAAGCCAGATCAATCTGATTTGAACATTTCTAAACTTTTGGCGGATTATATCAATGTTTACGAGCAATATGGTATCAAGTGTTATAGGGACTATAAGAAATATGATATCAGTGATTACAGTGTTGAACTAATGAATTTACTTGAAAAATATGCGGATTTAAAAACTAGAGATCAAAACTTAAGCAATGATATTTTTGCGGAAGCTATTTTGAAAGGGATACGCAGCGAACTAATTGCCTTAAAACGGGAATTGGAAACCATTGATTTGTTTTTAGAATATCAAAAAGCTACTACATTTAAAGAAAAGTTAAATACTTTTCTTTTGGACGAGATGATTGCCGGATGGCGTTCAGATGAGGTCAAGCTCAATGTACTCATTACTAAAATTCATTCTTTGGCCGTTGACCTTGGAATTATGCGCACTTTGGGTGATGGCTTTGGGTCAGGAACGGTCGATACAAGCGTTGTAAGTTTAAGTGGAGAAAAAGAGTACAATGAAGATGCAGAGGCATATAAATACGTCCAAGAGCTTGTCAAATATCTGGACAAATATAATATCGATCAAGATATCAATGTTCCCGTTGCGGAAATTTTAAATGCGATCAAGGCCTATAGAACGTCGGATTTATCCGGCAAAGGAGAATTGTTATCGCAATTTAAGCGATTACTTATTTCCCATGAGAACATTCCCTATACGGATGGCACTTCTCTATTTGAACATTTAACAAAATATATCAGTTCCAGTAGTATTGATTTTTCACTTTTGACGTTATTTGCTAATATTTACTCAACGATAAAAAAAGATGACTATGTGCCGACCGGTATCACAAGTTTAACAAATGATGTTTTGACGAATGCAAAACAAGATATCAAGGATCAAATGGAATCCGTTTATCAAAGGGTTCAAGCTTTAAATAATAATATATTTGGAGCATTTGTAAATCCAGCGAGTACGGATGAGCGTTACGATGTACTTGCAAGCAGCTTAGCAGGTTTAACTCCTGCGACTAAAACTTTTGAGGGTGGAGGAGGCTATGCCTATATCGTTAACGAATTTATTGCTGCGTATAATACGCTTTGCAATGGCTTGAAGGACCTTGTTGACCCTCAAGATCAAGATTGGATAACGGCCCTCAAAGATGCCAATGATACTACAGCAGATACTGTTTTTACAAATATTCAAGGGAAACTAAATGGTGTCCGAGGTATAATAAATGGTATATATACAGGAATTAGTTCAGCGAGCACGGGAGGCGTTTCTAATGAAGCCAGTCTTAAGAATGCGATCAATGATTTATTGACCATTTTAGACTACATTGAAGTCGCATTTTTCATCGAAAAAGAGCAAAAAAAATATCCCAAGTGGTACATTGATAGGGGAAACGATGGAGCCTATGGTAAAGTATTAGGTGATTTAGAAAACTTTGCAGGTGGAGATATAAAATTTGCAGTTATTTTAAATAATTTGATTAAATTTTTGAGAAGTAGCGATGCGAGCTATTCACTAGTAGATGCTTTGGATACTACTCTATTGCCGCTAAAAGGAGTTTATAATTTGAGTGACGTTGAGGGTGTACCGGGTATTTTATCGAATTGGAAAAGTGACAAAGAAGATAGTTTAAGGGGACTTTTTAATCAGGCAAGCTATGATCCCATAATCAAATTTGGTGGCTATACGGAACAATTCATGGCTTTGAATACCGCCATGGCGAGTTTAATGGATGTGTATTCATCGGTTGGTGGTATAGATGTGCAGTATAATATTTATCAATTGTCAACCATAGAATTGCTTTCCTCGGATTACGATGCTGATGGCCTTTCCAGCGAAACTTCCGCCGAAAAAAATCACTATTTCTACGTATTCAATCAGGTTGCAAGTGCTTACAATGCTGCCGTTGCTTTACTTAAAGGAGGGGCAGTTAATGGATATTTAGGAGTGTTTTCGGAGACATTTGTAGGACAATCAAGTGATGTCATAACAGCCTTTAAAAATATACATGGCGCATTGGCTGGGTTGGAAAACACGATCAAAACCACATACATGGACAATGTCCAAAAAGATAAAGAAATTTACGGTGATTCAAGCAATAAATTGACAGAAACAATAGCGAATTTTGGCCAGGCAGCTTTGCAATGGTTGCTCGATGTTTTACAACAAAGTAAAAAAATAACTTTGGCCAATCTATTGCATAAGATAGGCCCTTCCAATTGGGCGGAAACTTTTGATGATTTAGAGGCCTTGAAGGTGCAATTAAAAGGGTTTGTCGAAGGTGGTGGTATTTATGCGGACACGAGTTTTTCGCTCACCAAAGCGGATTGTCTAAAGTTACTCGATGCAATCGATGCTGCTACTCATGATACTTCTTCTTCACCTCGATCGTATTCGGACTTCAAGAACGCAATGGATACGGTCACAACGTCTAATCCTCCTTTAACGGATCTTGTCCCCCAAAATGGTCTATATTTAGCAGATGTGCAAAACCTTCCTCGGACGTTGGATTTGCATGCGTTGTATACGGCCATTCATACTATTGCTGGCACCGGAGAGGGTCCCAATGAGACGATTGATCTCATTGGGGAGATTGCTCCTAGGAAAGATGGAAGTGATGTAATTATTGGAAACCTCGATAGTACCTATGATCGTTCGCGATGGCTCATAGGGCAGTTTGTATTGGCTCATAATGCAATTGTTGAAAATTTTTGGTTAAATGGTGCGAATCCTTCTGGGGGTAGTTTTGCAGAGGCCGTGAAAACATATGAAACTAATCTCGCGGATTTGACGGAAGCTGAAACTAACCAAAGTGATGTTATTGCGAAAAAAACCGCATTACGTGTTACGGCAACGAATTTACATACACGAGCAAGCGGTGTATTAGCTGTACTTGAGGCTGCGAAGACAAGCATACAAGAGCTCTCGCAGACGGATATCGATGATGCCCTAAATTGGGGTTCGATTGGCGATATATCGGGAAAGACAAATACTAGAACGATTGCACTGAATGGCCAATCATTCGAGATTGCAAAATTTAATGATTCGGCAGCTGCAACAATATTCTATATCGTCCAAAGTGGAAGTGGGGCGAATAAGATCCAAACATTTTTAACGGCAAGTGATGCGGAAAGGCTGCAATCCCTTATTACGGCTGAAACTGAATTATACCAATCATTTAATAACCAAGCGATCCTCAATGTTGTTGATCGCCTGGGTGATTACAGCATCGACGGTTATAATGTCAGTGCTTTCTTAGAAAGTCATATTATCGAGACTACGACGAAAATTTTTACGGCTGAATTTAACGATCAGAGTAATCAATTGGTTGCGAAAGATAATTTATCTTTATTGGATATGTATCGCGGAGTGTATTCCTATGGAACAAATGTAAAAATCGACAATGCCAGCGCAGTATTGCAGAAACTCATCGATGTGACAAGTTTTTGGCAATTGGCGACAGAACAGGTCTTTGCTGGAGTAGATCCCGAAGCTACGATTACAACAAAGACAGTCGATAATTTAGATTGCAGTCTTGGTACCATAGCAATAGCCAAAGAAAATTATATAAAAAGTTTAAAAACAGGCATTTACGATACTCTGGTACAGGCGGATGCGATTCTAACCGGTCTTAATACTGCCATAATAAATAAAAATGAGACCGATAAAACAGATAGGATGGGTGAACTCAGTGAGCTTTTTGGAGAGCTTTTGACCAAAATAGGTGATGCGACATTTAGTGAAAATGCATTGGTAACGTTAGATGCGGATACAACGGGTTTACCGCAGGATGTGAACGTCGATATGGAAGAAGAACGGGACGATTTAGAGACCTATAGCAATCAGGCGCTGGCGAATTTCCGTTGGCAAGTTGTTGATAGATTAAAAGCGGCTTTTGAAACTAGTGGGAAACATACGAAGGAACAGTTGGAGGCATTCCAGACCCTATTATGTGGCATAACTAATGATGCCGATGATGCCGCCGTATATCTTTTTTCAGCAGATAATACTGCGAACCCTTACGTGTTTTATGGTCAGAACGAAGACGACCTTGGAGAGCCCGGAAATAAAGATTTATTGATAGATCTTTTGAATACGAGAATTGGAGAATTGCAGGAACAAAATGAGTATATACAAGATCATCCGGCGAGCTCTTACTTTTTCCAAAAAACAGGGTTCGATTATAATAGTTGGCTTGCAGGTACCAGCGGAGAGGCAGAGACCGCGGGCAGTATAACTGCGAAAATAGGTGTGTTTGTAGGGAAGTTTAAAGACGTTACCTATAATACTGGAGCAACTCCAAGTTCCTGGGGATCCGGTCCATTAACAAGTTGGGAGGAGTTTTGGGGCCAAACTGCGGGGGATAGTGGTGGTTCATTGGCAGAGAACATGGGTTGTCAAGCAGAGTATTCAAATGCACGTGAAGCATATCAATATTTGTTTTTAAAAGCACTCGACGAAGTCAAAGTAGGTAGTTTTTCTAGCAGCAATAAGACTCAATTGGAAGACATACTCAAAAATTTTGATAAGTATTGTTTGGGAATTGATGTAAATGTAGGCGATGAGCTAATAGATAGCACAGGGTTTCTTCTTGGATCAAATGGAAGTAATGATGCAATTGAGACAGCTTTGCAGATAGCGCTAAACCCTGTATCGGAAATTTCTCCGGACGAAGCTTATTATACCTGGAACGACACGGAAATTAAACTTGAACTTCAAAAATATCCGGGGAGTGCGGCAGTTATTCCACTCGTTGATGTCACGAATATTGGCGTGTTTCAGAATACCTATGATCTGCAGTATGTTGATACCTGTTGGCAACACATTTTAGATGTCTGTGCGTATAATATTTTTGCCAGTAGTGTGGAAGGAGGTGCAGAAGCCTTTAAAACCGCATTGGAAGCGCTCATAGCAGACATCCGAGAAAGAGGCTACAATAATGCAGATTCCGGTCAACAAAATCTTTTTGCAGCTTTAAAAACAGGATATGGCGAAATATCATCAATAAGCATTACCACCCCAGTGTCGTTGAATTCGACTGATTTAGATGCATTGGATGTGGACGATGCGTGGATTGACATATTCGTGGGCCCATCAGGAAAATGGGGAAGCGACAGCCACACTTTCTCCGATGAAGAGAAAACTGCGATTACGAACAAAGCAAATACCCTGAAGGATGAACAAGTTTTACGGATGCAAGAACAAGCGCGTTACGACATCGTAAATGCTTTGGCTGATTACTATAATGATAGCGCTGATGATTCCAGAAAAATATTGGATCTTGCTACGATTAGGAGTGTGTTAACTGACACAGCAATAACCGGATCGGATAAAATTTTTGGGAACAATCACAATATTTTTAAACTGTTGGATGTATTTGATAATACCAGTAAAATTGGCGGATCTGGCTCGGGTTTGAAGGATGTATTGGGCGAGGTTTTTGAGAATATTACTCATGAAGACTTAAAAACTATTTTGGATACTTTAAAAGCTATTTTTAAAGCAAATGACTTAAATACTGCGTTGATAGCCTTGAAAGATTGTAAATTAGATGCAGCAAAAACTGCGGTCACTAATGCGTTATCGAACAATGCAAGTACGGCCGATGACCTACAAAAAGCAATTATTGCCGATCGTTTGGAAAATATGCAAGCCATCCTCAATGGCTTTGAATCGTTAAAAGACTATGTTGTATCATGTTTGGATGGAGACTATGGTGTTTATCAAACTCGAATGGATGGGAAAGAAGATATTCTGTCTGAGGAAGTGTGGAAAGATACGACAATTGCCGGTATTTTGTTTAGGATGAATAGTGAGCTTTTTCATGATTCTCTGGAACTGTCGAAATTAAAGCAATTTTCTACGGAATTAAATAACGTGTTGGGAAAAGAAATAGCGGAAAATGATATTACCGATCCGGAAGTTATGGAAGCAATGGCGAATATTTTAAATTGCAGTAAAGAAATTGAAAAATTGTTACTATTGAATGTTTTGCAAGGAAAATTGTGTAATACCGGCGAATCGCTTGATGCAGCCAAAAAAGAAATGGTCCAAAAATTTTTATACGAAGAAGAAGCACTCACGGCGTTTCAAGACGATATCTCGATGCTTCTTACACTCGATAAAGTCCTAACATTGCTGATAAAATCTCCAAATATTTCGAGTGCCGCATTATTGGGGGATAGTATACGAAAAGTCGGAGACCTGAATACAACCTACAATGCAACATCTCTTGCAGGGATTTTTGAGGCAGTTCCCGGTGAAATTGAATATATTTACAATTTGAGAGATATATCAAATGCCCTAGGGGTGATAGCTCCCTCCAGTGAACTCCTTTGTGCTTTAAAAGGCTTTGCGGATGAAATGTTTAACTCCTCACCGGTTTTGACGGATACTCCTATTCTCGGTCTCGAATTCATCGAAAATCTTGCCGTTGACGATATTAGTAAAAATGATGAAAATCATAGTTTGAGCGTTTTAGTTGAAGCCTACAATGATGCGGTGAGGTTTTTTCATAGCGATGCGTTAATCAAAGCCGATGCGCTAACAACGGTTCAAGCTGACATTGTTGATTTTGTTGATGTTTATGATGAGGCTAATCCAAATGATCATGCTTTGCAGAAAGGGGTATTACAGATGCGTCTTGCCTATGCGAATGGTCTTTTAACAATTTTTGAAGATATTTTCAATGATCCTTCCGCCAATACGCCGGCCTATCGGGAGGTACTCTCAATGGTTCACGCGCAGTTGCGTTCGAAAATCAATGAGAAAATTCGGACATTAATGGCTGAATATTCTTGCATACAAATACCGGCACAAGGGACATACATTGGGAGTCAACCCATTGGGTGGAACGGGGGTCAAATTGGTGCACACAATGCTTACATGAGTCATTTAATTGAAAATTTGTATCGCTTTGAAGCTTTAACCTATCTCGGAATTTTTCCTAAATTTAATGGTGGTGATAGCGGCAATAACGCAACTAGGACGGATATCGCCTATCTCCGATCCGTTTTTGGACATTGGGAAGAATGGGAGGAATCGGATGAGGAAATTTTTGGAAAGTATTTGTTTGGAGGGAATAAAACAAGTGAATTGAAGGAGTTGCTTTATAAGGCTTATATTGCCGCAGATGGGAATTCAGGGAAAACATTAAGTGAGATTTTTAAGGATGTATATCCCCAGCCTGTCATTAAAAACGTCGACCTAGGTAACATTGAGGTAGGCATTAATTCAAACATAAATCAGAATGCCCTTGAAACATTGCCCAAAATATTTGACAACTATGAATTGGCAGTGACGCAATGTGTGCAGAGTATATATAATGAGTTTTACAAATTTGCCATAAATGGAACAACTCCCAAGATAGAGAATATTACCGAAGTTTCTCTGGATAAATTGTTACACGATTTGGCGGTTTCGGCGGTGCCATTGTCGGTAGTCAAAGCAATGAAGGAACTTACAGGGACAATAAATGGAGAAATAAATACATTCAATGAGGGACTGATAAATTTTGTAGCGGCCCCAACACAGTCAAAATTAGATGATCTCAATGGAAATTTTAGCACGATTATTGATGCAATTGAAATCAAAATTTCCGAGACAAGTGTTGATAAATTTGAAAGCTGTCTCACGGAAATTAAAAAAGTTTTCGAAGACGCACAGCCCCAGTATTATCTCATATTGTTGGAAAAATTATATCCCAATCTTGCCACCGATGCATCCGAAAGAAGCGCTTTAAAGAATAAATATGATTATACTTTTTCTTCAAGCGGTTCAGGTTCAATTGCTGACAATATAAATGATAAAGTTGCAACCATATTTAATTCTTTCGGTGAGGATGAAACTTTACAAAAATATTGCGCAAGTAATAAGATTTTCACTTTTAATGACACACTACTAACCAATGCGAATAAATTCAGAAACAACGTAAATAGCAATGTCAATGCTGTTTTTCAGCAATTGACGGAATTACAGTCAAAATTTAAAGCATTAAATATGTTGCTGTGGAATGCGCTAAAATCCTCCACGACGGGTACGGAAATAAAAGACATCTGGGATTCGTCGAAATTGACAGCTCTCGAAGTTCCAGAAGCATTACGAATAAGCAGCGAGGAAGAAGAGGAAGCGAGGGATCATGGCGCCAATGTTGTTTATCTCGCAAAAGGCAGCTATATCAAATTGATCGACGTTTATAATATAATTTTAGGAAAATTAACAGCTCCGGGAGCCGATTCTTTGTCCGAGACATTACAAAAGTTAGTCAATGGTGATTATAAGGATGCTGTGAATTATGAAGATACAGACGTTTGTAAAGCAATCAAGGCCACTGTGAATGCAATTAAAGGCAAATTGACAACGGAGGATACCGTTGCTGATATGTTCAGAGCATTCAATACGGCATGTCTTATGATATTTTTCCAAAGGAAATATCCCGTATGGAATAGCGATCAAGAACAATTGGATAAAGCTAGAGCTGAGTATAATGCTATTTTTACTACTACTAAAACATATGCAGCATACTATACCTGTGGAAGCGATGATAATGTAGAGATACTTTTAGGAAAAATTAAACCCTATCAGGGCGATATCAAAATCATCGATTCTCATCCGCATTATTTCGAAGGCAAGGATGGTGGAGCAATGACCGGACATAGGGTTGATATTTCGGGATGGCTTTACCGGGAACCCACGGAAAAAGGAAGTTATATTCAGTACGATGTACAACAAAACAAACAATATGTTTACAGTAATGGCCAATATTTTGAATTGGTTGAACCGGATGTTGCCTTTATACAAATTTCGCCGGAACAACACGTTCGTGTCCTAACTCCCAATATATTATATGAACAAAGCACTAAGGGCTACCAATTAACGACGGATAAGGTAACGCAACCCGTTTCAAGGGATAATTTAAAAAGTTATTTTGCTTTGGGAGAGGATGGCCAATATTACAATATCAATCGTTACCACTTAAAATATAAGGTGTACGATGAGGATATGGTCAAGTATATCGATTTGAATAGCAATGACTCACTTTACTATAAGGCGACCATGAAGGGATATGCCGAAGTCCCTACTAAAGATTTGCCCGATCTTAGAGGGAACCCCGCCAATGGCCGAGATTATTTCATTGTCGGAGATGAAGAGCAATACTATAAAGTGGGCGATGTTTACGCAAAATATTATTACAAAAAAGCCGAATTGTCTGCAGATGCGTCGGAGGAAGAGAAAAACACCGTCGAAGGGACATACTTTGAGATTTTAAGCGAAACGAATGGAGAATATTCCCTAGATAACGGAGAGAAAATCAGTAACGTATATAACGATAAAATCTTCGAGCGAGATAATACCGGTCTCGTATTTGAAGAAGATCCGTCTGTAGCTGTGGTTAATGGGGCCTATTATTTAGAAAACGCTTTGTATCACAAAATTAATGCTGTTAGCACAACTTTAGAGAAAGAAGAGCTAAATGCAAAAATTACGACAGGGAACCAGCTTGAAATCGGTGATGAATATATTTTGTCGACGAGTGGTGTTCCGAAAAAGGTCACAGGCCCTTCATCAAATCGCTATAAAATTTTGGGATATGATGTAACAGGATTTAATGCTTCCGGTAGAAATGTGGATGAGGCAGTTAGAATTAACAATAAATATTACAATTTAAAAAGTTTTAAGATTGTCTATAAAGGTGATGATTCTAAACTTAAGCCGTTTGGCGGAAATATTAGTAGTTTGGTCGATAAACAGCTTTATGTTTTCCAGCGAGACGTCGATTTGGATAAATTATCCAAGGATGTATCTCTTGACGAGGTTATACAAAAGGGGCAGGGTGAGAGCGTAGGAAGTTTTAATAAGAACAATTTTATTGTTTGTAGATGTTCAGTGACACCATTTTACCGTTCAATACAGAATGAACAAAAGTTTTTTGGTATGAAATTATACCAATGGGAAGTCAGCGAAAAATATGTTGCGCGCGATAATCCCTATTTGGTGGTACCCGTTACCTATGAACGGTATGTTGGAGCTAGTGAAACTCCGGACGGTTTTACAGCAGATAGTAAAGATATGTACATCTATTCGAGTGTATTAAAGCAATATGTTCCCGTTGGAAAGACGGATGAGTATTATTTTGAAAAACCAATAGAGCAAGGTCAAGGCACGAAAGAGTATCGTATAGAATTTCCCGATCGCCGTTATGCGCAGAATGAGGATGGTGAATATTTATACATTCCTCATCCAGAAAGCCGATATAGTGAATCGAACCCAGGAGGAAGAGTTATTTCTGGCGATTGCATCTATACAAGTGGTCAATATTTACCAATAGCTAAAAGTGGTGAGTTTAATATAATAAAAAAATTTGCAAATAAAGCGTCAGATTCAGATATAAATCCAAATAATGACTATGTGCAAGGAAGCGATGGTGGATACTATAAGTTGAGTGATGTGAAAATTAAGGCAACAAATGGCCAAGAATTTTCCTATACGAATGAATTTAAAAGAGTGCAGCAGAGAAGTTCAGCCGGTACCTTTGTGTGCGGTATCAATGGAAATTATTATGAAGTTGTCAAAGACTATGAAATATATGCCAATTATGAGTTGTCGACGGATACCGATCCCTGTTATATTCTTCGAGATGATTCGGGTGTTAAATTAGTTGAAGTGGATTCTGTTCAACTTTATGCGCAATACAATGCATCCTATTACGCAATTCAAACGGTAACAGGGGATGAGACGGATGACGTTTTAGCCGATGATCTGCCTTTGCAAAAGGGAGATCGTTACATAACGGTATCTGGAGAAAATAAAAAAATACTGAATGGAGAAAAGGAGTATGTAAAACTAGCAGGTGAAAATACCTATGATACCATTAAAGATGTATCCGGTGCTTTGAAAATAAAGAAAAAAATCACAAATATACTGGATGGAATAGCTGGTTTTTCTGGTATGGTTATAGCTAATACAAATAATAAAATATTTGTAACAAACTTAGAAGATCCGAGTTTATATAATACAGGTGAAGCTACATCACTTATCGTTAATAATTGGCAGTCCTATGCTCTGGAGGAAACAACATATAATAACCTTTTTGTCAAGGATACGACAAATAAGCAATTGATACGTGCCAATGAAAATACGGGGGATTCAAGTGATTTTGTAACTCCTCTCAAAAGTACAACTGGTTCCTATGTCCGGGGGGAGGATGGTATTTATCATGATATGAGTGATGATAGCGGTAAGTTATTATATGCGGATTATAATCTGGTATCGGGAACAGACAATTGGTTTTTCTTACAAGGGTCTTCCCTCATTTCGCTAATGTCGGACCAAAAGGAAAAACTTTATGCACAATATTTGGGAGCCTATTACGCGATTCAAACCGTTGGAACAACCACTCCCGTTAAGGCGGATACTAAGACATTATTCCCAGGAAATCGTTATATTACAATAGAAAGTGGTACAAATGTACAAATAAAAGAGGGAGAAAAAGAATATGTCAATATAGGGCAAAGTGTAGGTTCGGATCAATATGTAGCCATTGAGGATGCGCTTGGCAAAATAATGGTTAAAAAACAAGTGAAAGCTTCCGATGGGATAGCGGGATTGGACGGCATGCTTGTGGCTAGGGCTGATCAAACAGTTATAACAACGGTAAAAGATAAGAATTTATACGGGACAAAAGCCATACAAGTAGAAGGAGAAAATGGGAGATTGTATGATCTCAACGCCGTGAAGGTAAAAAGTACAGATATAGAAGGAGGGGAAGGTGATGCGCTCGATAAAAATGGGTTGAGCAACATTTTTGTGAAAAATGGCACGGAATTTATACGTGTTTCTAACCCAACGGACCAATATAAAATAGCGGAAAATTCAAGTGGAAATTTCATAAAAATAGATTCAAGATACTATGACCGACGGCGCGACGATATCACGCTAAAGATGGAATATAAAAATGAGGAAGGACAAGAATGTTTCCGAACATTGGATGGCAACGATCCCAACATTCCCTTTTACTTGAATACGGATGATGATATTCGGGTCAAATCTTTTGAAGTCGACGGAATTACTAAGTTGGGTTTATTTAAACAATATTCGATTGCAGTCGGTGCCCCTGTCATACCTCCTGTTCCCAGTAAGCCCAAAGAGCTCTTTTTTTGGGAACAGTCCGATCCTGCTAAGCTTGCTAAGTACAATGAGGACCTTGCTAAGTATAATACAGACCTTAATGCATATAATTTTGCGGTTGAGCATCGCTATGAAATTCTTCGGGGCTCAAAGCCTGATAAAGCTGTCACTTCTGGAGGCCAATATTACAATTTGGAAGATTTTCAATTGGTCGTCAAAAGAGATGGGAGTTTGACGGAATTTACCGGTACTGTAGCCGAATTGCTGAGTAGCAATGGTACTTATATGATACCGTACATCGTTCCGGCTGGGGTCGATCTCAATACCTATGATGCGAAAAAAGCTGTTAAAATCGATCGTTATAATAAAGTCGGAAAGACTCAAGCACAAATTGATGAATTAAATGGGAAATATACTTCGGGAAATGGATATTTTGAATTTTATACGGTCGCCTCTTCGGAGAGCGCAACCTATGCGAAGGCCGATGGTACGT
>JAISXO010000026.1 GCA_031270475.1 Puniceicoccales bacterium
ATCTACGATTCCTTGCGGGGTGTGGGGCAGAACCCCACAGCGACTTCTTTGTGGAAAAATAGCACTTGAATTCGCTGAGATGATTCATTCGCTAAACGGATCGCTTAAAAATGGAGACCTTTGATGTCATTGTTTGCGGAGCGGGACACGCGGGTTGCGAAGCGGCGATCATCGCGGCACGGCGTGGCGCAAAAGTTTTGTTATTGACCTGGAATCTCGATACAATCGCACAGATGAGTTGTAATCCGGCGATTGGCGGCCAAGCGAAGGGACAAATTGTCCGCGAAATCGATGTCCTAGGTGGCGAAATGGCGATTAATACGGATCAAACGGCCATCCAATTCCGGTTGCTCAATGCGTCCAAAGGTCCTGCAGTGCAGTCTCCGCGGGCACAATGCGATAAAAAGGTTTATCAATTTCGAATGAAGTACGTCTTAGAGCGTACGAAAAATCTTCAGATTTTGCAAGCTGAAGTGCGGGCATTGGTGGTCAAAAAAAATAGAATCCATGGGGTGGAAACAAACATTGGATCAAATTTCGAAGCCAAAACGGTAATTCTCACGGCGGGAACATTTTTAAGA
This sequence comes from Puniceicoccales bacterium, assembly GCA_031270475.1. Taxonomy (GTDB): domain Bacteria; phylum Verrucomicrobiota; class Verrucomicrobiia; order Opitutales; family LL51; genus LL51. The sequence goes on from JAISXO010000026.1 coordinate 582, forward strand.
GGACTAATGCACATCGGCCATTGGAAAATCAATGGTGGACGTTTGGGGGATTTTGCTGCGGATGCACTATCGGATTCGCTAAAAAATTGTGGTATCGAATTGGGCCGCATGAAGACAGGGACACCGCCGCGCGTACTCGGTTCGACGATCGATTTCCAAAAATGTGAGGAGCAAATCGGCGATACGATACCGCAAAAATTTGCGTTTTACAATTCTCGAAATGACGAAATAATGGCTAAATATTCAACATTTTTTAGGCCACGTTCTTCCCGGGACACTTTGGGAAATCGCTCCTGCTGGATCACCTATACGAATGCCGATACAAGGGATATCGTTCGAAAAAATTTACACCGATCGCCGCTCTATTCCGGTGAAATTACGGGAATCGGACCGCGTTACTGCCCCAGTATTGAGGATAAATATGTCAAATTTCCGGAAAAGGATACCCATCGATTATTTTTGGAACCGGAGGGTAATGATAGCGATGAGTGGTATATTAATGGGTTATCGACGAGTCTGCCGATCGATGTACAAATAAAAATTTTACAAACAATTCCCGGACTGGAACAGGCACAGATCATTCGTCCAGCCTATGCGGTGGAATACGATTATGCACCGCCTACACAATTGTACCCTTCATTGGAGTCGAAGGTCATCGAAGGGTTATTTTTGGCGGGACAAATTAATGGAACCTCTGGCTATGAGGAGGCTGCTAGTCAAGGAATTATTGCCGGAATTAATGCCACTGCAAAGATTTTTGGAGAAAATCCCCTAATATTGCGACGCTACGATGCCTATATCGGTGTTCTCATTGACGATTTGGTTACAAAGGGTACGGAGGAACCTTATCGAATGTTTACGAGCCGCGCGGAATATCGCCTGCTGCTCAACCACGCAAGTGCAGAATATCGCCTTGTTTCCTACTCGAAACAATATCAACTTTTGCCAAAATCACGCACCGAAACCATCGAAAAACAACGAATGATCATCGATCATTGGTGCGCTATTTTTGATAAAAATTTATCCGGAGGCGATTCGATCGCGGCACAACTATTGCGTAACGATGCAGAAATTGTATTCCCTCCAGAGTTTTTAAGGGAAGAAATTTCGGTCCAGGGTGCAGTGAAGTATCGCATTGTGTACGGGGGTTATCTGGCGCGCGAGCTGCGGCAAATTGAAAAAATGAAAGAACTGGATTTTGTCAAAATTCCTTCAAGCTTTTCCTACGATTGTGTGAAAAGTTTGCGCATGGAAAGTCGCCAAAAAATGGAAAAATTTCGCCCTGCGACATTGGGCCAACTGTCACGTATTTCCGGCGTTAGTCCCGTCGATGTCAATCTCGTTTGGATCGCTATTGAAACCGCACGCGCTAAAGGTGTTTGAGTTGATAGAGGTTTAGGGCTTGGGTTCATTAAAAATTAGCCCCCCGCGGCGAAGCCGCGAGGGAGGGGCAAAAGCTGCGCGCGAAGCGCGCAAGGCATGGCCGACTTTCTCCGGCCATGCCTTAGGGCATCTACGATGCCCAGCTTTTGCTCTTTTTTGCCTCGAAATGCTTTCGAGGCAGGAGGTTTTGAAGGTCGAAACTTTGAAAACTCAGAGCGTCGAGGGATAACCCATTAAATATGAAAAAATAAAGTTTGAAAATTTTAGAATTGCATTTACCATATCCAGCATGGCAGTAAAAGTAGCTATTAATGGGTTTGGGCGAATAGGTCGCCTTGTGTTTCGTGCGATTGTCGATTCCGGGAAATTGGGCAATGGAATTGAAGTTGTAGCAGTGAACGATCTCGTTCCTGCGGACAATTTGGCATATCTCGTCAAGTACGATTCGACGCAGGGGCGATTTGATGGAGATGTTCAAGCGGAGGGAGAGGATGCATTAATTATTAACGGGCAGAGGATTCGATGCCTTGCGATAAAGGATGGGCCGACGGCGATGCCTTGGGGGGATTTCGGCATTGACATTGTCGTTGAGTCGACGGGGTTATTTACGCAAGACACGCTTGCCGAAGGCCACTTAAAAGCTGGAGCGAAAAAGGTTATTATTTCGGCACCGGCAAAGGGAGAGCGGGTAAAGACGGTAGTAATTGGAGTCAACGACCACACACTATCAGCGGAGCACGATATCATATCTAACGCATCGTGTACAACGAATTGTTTAGCGCCGATTACGAAAGTTGTGCTTGATCACTTTGGTGTAGAAGAGGGATTAATGACGACGATTCACAGTTACACGGCGACGCAAAAAACCGTAGATGGGCCATCGCGGAAGGATTGGAAAGGTGGACGTACGGCGGCGACGAACATTATTCCAGCGGCAACAGGAGCAGCGGTAGCGGTTGGATTAGTATTGCCAGAGGTTAAAGGCAAGTTAACGGGGATGTCATTTCGTGTACCGACACCGACAGTATCGGTGGTTGATTTGACGGTAAAGACGACGAAGGCGACTTCCTATAAAGAGATTTGCGAGAAGATGAAAGAAGCGGCGGAGAGTTCGTTGAAAGGGATACTGGGATATACGGAGGACGAAGTCGTATCATCGGATTTCGTACACTGCAATTTATCATCAATTTTCGATGCGGGATCCGGTATTCAATTAAACGATCGTTTCTTCAAATTGGTGAGTTGGTATGACAACGAATGGGGATATAGCTGTCGTTGTGTACAGTTAATTTCAAAGCTCGAGCAATTTATTTAGGTTACATAATAATATCGTCGAACAGGTAGTGGTTAACGACCGTATTTTTTAGCCATTGATCCGGGTAAAATGGGTATTATGAACATAATCAAGTTCCTGAAACGCTGCACTGCGTTTTTATGCACCCGTAGGAGGCTTTGCCTCCTCGATCTTTCTTTGAAAGATCGCCGCGGTTCCCGCGGACGGGTGTATTATAAAACTCTCAATTTTGCAAAAAACATCAAGCATTTGTTGACTTTATTTTTTGTATAAATTTAAGTATTCGACATGAATATTTCTATTATCGGTGCAGGAGCCTGGGGAACGGCGGTTGCTTTGAGTAGTTTTCGAGCGGGGCATGCCGTTACGCTCATTACGAAATCCGATGCCGATGCCGATGAAATTAATACCAATCATGAAAATTTGACCTTTTTTCCCGGAATTAAAATTCCAGAAGAACTTGGAGCGACCCATCGCTATGATTCCATCAGTCGTTGCGATATCCTTTTTCTAATTTGTCCCTCCGCTGCCATCGATGATGTTTGTAGCCACATTAAAGCTGAGAAAATTTCGATTTCTGCTCCCGTTATCTCCTTTTGTAAGGGCCTTCCTGGTTCGACCTGGGAGTTGCCTAGCATGTATATTAGACGGCATTTTCCAAAAAATATTTTTGGTGTACTTTCCGGTCCCTCCTATGCGCGGGAAGTGGCACTCGATTTCCAGACGCAGCTCGTGCTCGCTTCGGAAAATAATTGTTGTAAAGATTTGGGCATCACCTTCAATAACATGGCCATCCTCTACGATACCGACATTATCGGTGTCGAACTTGGCGGTTGTTTAAAAAATATTTATGCCATTGGTGCAGGTATTTGCGATGGGTTGAAATTGGGCGACAATGCCAAATGTGCCTATATTATTTCCTGTCTTCGCGAAATGGTTCACATAGGTACCAATTTGGGAGCACAAAAACAAACGTTTTTTGGGCCAAGTGGCTTGGGAGATCTTTTATTGACCTGCTCGGGGAGCTGGAGCCGCAATCGTACCTTTGGCGAAACAATTACGCAAAATCGTAATCCTCAGGAAATTATTAGTGAATCCATAGCTGCCGTGGAAGGCTATCGTTCTACAAAAATATTTTATAATATTTTTAAAGAAAAAGCAATTATTACGCCCATTGTTAATACCTTATACCGCATTTTATACGATCCTATTACATCGTTGGAAGAGATGAAAAGGATATTATTTTTAAGTGTTTTTTAATTTTTTATGAAATGTCCCGAATGTAATTGTACAGATACGAAAGTCACCGATACGCGCGTTTTTCCAGATCATACGAGTATTCGGCGACGGCGCAAATGTCCCCAATGTGGCTATCGCTTTTCAACAATGGAAATTTATTGTAAAACGGAACTGACGGTAATTAAACGCAGCGGAAGAGAAGAAGAGTTTAATAGCGATAAAATTGAACTTAGTTTGCGCAAAGCAATCCGGATAGATGAACATAGTGAAGATAAAATTGAAAAAATTATGCAAAATATTTCACAAAATATCTACGCCCATTACCCTAAAAAAATATCAACTGAAATGATTGGTCAACTCGTTATGGCAGAGTTAAAACAAATGGATTCTATTGCCTATTTGCGTTTTGCCAGTATTTATAAAAATTTTCACGAAGCTTACGAATTTGAACAGGAATTTAAAAATCTTGAAAATTAGTCTTTAAATCAAAAAGGCCCGCCCGGCCCGAAGGGCCGGGCAGGGGGCAATTTCATTGCCCCCGATCCCAGTAGGGATCGGGCCTTTTTGAGGACCCGCGGCGAGAAACCGCGGGTCCTCAAAGCATTATCGCTTTTAATTAGCAAAAAACTACACAACAATGGCCTTAATTGACGGCCAGTGAAAATTTTATTCTGAGGACAGAAGTTCCATCGGTTCTGTGAATGCTACCATTCATGAGAAAAAATTTTCCATATTTTTCTTCCAATTCGGCGGTGATTTTCAGCGCTTCGCCGGGCTTTACAATCGATCTAAATCTCGCTTCCTCGATCTTCGCAAGAACGGGCACTCCTGCGGCTTCTGGAAAATTTTTCAGCACTAAAATTGCCGCCGTTTGAAATACGGTTTCACAGAGGATAACGCCCGGCGTAATGGGATTACTGGGGTAATGGCCCCCGTAAAAATATTCTGTGGGTGAAAATGTTTTTCCGGCGACAATTGTCCGTTCGCCAATATCAATCACCGAATCAACAAAGAGAAAGGGTTCGCGGTGTGGTATCGTCGTTTTGATATCGATCATTGCTCTACAATTTCCAGTTTTTGTAATTCTTCATTATCCCAATCGGCACCTTCTTCGGTCTCGAAACCTTCATCTTCCATGTACCCTTCGTTTTCCCTTTCATCGAGTTCCTCATCAAATTCTCCTTTATGGACAATATCGTATCCTTCGGGAGTATACTCCAAAATGTCGACAATTTCATCGAAGACATGCATATTACCTTTCTCCATGTAGCGTTCCTGATAGCGCTCGCGCAAGGTTTCTTCGACCTCTTCCGTGTTAATGGGGACCTTGAAATCGATTGAATCGTTGAGCAACTTTACGCGAAAACGGATGATGTGATCAATAAATTCGGCGTAGGGACCTTCGTTATCCGCGATATTATTGGGCAATAAAAACAAAGGTTCTTCGGAAACATGTATTTTTGTTGGCGTAAACTCTAATTTTATCCGATTATCGGAGAGTTCGGCCAATATTCGAAATTTTAGGAATGCTCCTTCCACAAATTCATTGCGCAATCCATAATCAAACAGAGGCAACATGAGTTCTATAAGATATTCAAATTGCCGTGGATCAATAATGCCCGCGTAATCCGAATCAATGTGCGTATCATTACTTACTTTTTCAAGCCACCATTTGTAATCATTTTTTAATCTTGCAATACACCATTCAATTTTATCCGACATAATAGAGCTGCTGTATTATTGATGTTTGCCTAATCGTAAAGAATTTTTTTCTTTTCTTTTTTCATTTCAGGAAGAATCTAGTTCCGTGGTCTTTTTTTTGTCTAAATTCTCAAATCATAAATAAAATCCGAAATTTCCAAATTTTTCCTTGGGATCAACCCTAATTACGAATTGGTTACGAAATAGGTTTGTAGAGGAGGAAATCCATTAAATCCAACGGAACAATAGCTCGCCGTATAGGCGCCCGTTGTCAACCAATAAACCCTAGAACCGATGCTAATATTTTGGGGCAAAGGATTGCGAAAATTTTCGTAGAGGATATCCTGACTATCGCAGGTCGGTCCTGCAATGATAAAACTGTCGCTCAAAGGACCTTTGGTTTCGCAATAGAGGGGATATTTCAGACTTTCGCCGATGGTTTCGATTAGGCCGTTAAATGTTCCCGTATCCAGATAAACCCAACGATCCACACCAACCCGCGATTTTTGTGAAATAAGTACCACTTCCGTCACCAAAAGGCCCGATCCCGCAACCAAAGAACGTCCCGGCTCCATGATAATTTCTAAAGGACTTTCCTCGGAGAAATCTTCGCGTAGATAGCGAGTAATCTCCTGGGCATAAACATCGATATCACACGTTTTATTGATATATCGCGCGGGCAATCCGCCACCCATATTGATCAGTGTTAGGGGAATACTGGCGTCCTTTAGATAATTGAAGATATAACGCGCCTTGGCAATCGAAGAATCCCAAGCGCCGATATCCCGTTGTTGGGAGCCGACGTGAAAGGATACGCCGCAGGGTTTTAAATGTAATTTTTGGGCTAAAAGCAAAAGATCGATTGCCATGTCGGGATGACAACCAAATTTGCGGGATAATGGCCAATCCGCCGTATCGGCTCCTTCCGACGAAATGCGAATGAATACGCGCGATTCGGGGGCTGCCAGAGCTAAGTTTCGCAAATCCGCTTCACTGTCCGACACGAAAAGTCGTACGCCCTTCTCATAGGCATATTCAATATGTGAAATCTTTTTTATAATGTTTCCGTAACTCATGCGATCGGGAGAAACACCTATTCCCAATAAGGCGTCCATTTCATAGATGGATGCGATATCAAAACAACTTCCCAGATCGCGCAATAACTCCAAGACAGGTAGCGCTGGATTGGCCTTGACCGGATAGTATACCGAGGCGTAGGGAAAGCACTCTTTCATTTTGATATAGTTGCGCCTAATGGTGTCCAAATTGATCACAAGAAAGGGCGTTTCATGTTTTTCGGCTTCGATATACATCGCTTGCCAATCCGTCGCTTCGTAATATTCAAAGGGGTTGCATTTCATCGTTTGTTATGTCTTATAAAATTATTGTGACAAATATTTTCTCCTAATCATATTTTTGCGTTTGTAAAGATTTTTAAATCAAAAAAAATATCATACTTCGTTTTCTTTGATTTTTTTGATTTCTTTTTCAGCTCCCGCGGCGAAGCCGCGGGGAAAAAAGGCCCGATCCCGGTAGGGATCAGGCAACAAAGTTGCCTTGCCCTCGTCGTGAAACGACGAGGGCGGGCCTTTTTTACGCCCCGGCAGCCTCCGGGCGTTGCCCGGGAGGCTGCCGGGGGCTGATTTAAAATCCGAATGATCTAAAATATAAAATTCTGAGAAAATTTAATATCAGAAAATTAAACTTGCGCGGAATGAAATATATTTAGGAAGTGGAATGGTGAAATTTTCCGTTGCATTGGTCGGTCGTCCGAACGTTGGTAAAAGTCGTCTTTTTAACCGACTCATTGGGCAAAGATTATCGATTGTGCACGATCAACCCGGAATTACGCGCGACGTCATCATTCAAGAAATGGAAAATGGCGTTGTTTTCATGGATACGGGGGGGATTGGCTTTTCCAGTTGCCAGGAAGAAGATACGGTGACGCAAGCGGTTGAGGAACAGATTAATTTTGCGATTCGGGCAGCTGACATTATTTTTTTTGTCGTCGATGGACGGGCAGGTTGCACGCCTTTGGACTATGAAATTACAAAAAAATTGCGCCAATCTAGTAAAAAAATATTGCTTATTGTCAATAAAATTGATTCGGAACGAGAAACTTACCGCAGCGACAATTTTCACGATCTCGGTTTTGGCATACCTATTTCGGTTTCTGCGGAACACGGCTATGGAGAGGAATATTTGAAGAAATTCATCGATGAATGCGTCGATAAAAGGGGGGGAGAAGTGTTTTCATCCGAGGACGATAATTGTGTCAAAACTTGTTTAGCGGGTCGACCAAATGTGGGCAAATCTTCCATTGCCAATGCGCTTCTGATGGAAAATCGTATGATTGTTAGCCCCATTGCTGGAACGACCCGCGATGCTATTAGCGACGACATAGCCTTTGAGAATGAAGGAAAAGAGTATCGTATTCGATTGACGGATACGGCTGGGTTACGGGAAAAAAAGAAAATGAGTTCTTCCGTAGAATTTTTTTCCTCCATGCGTTCCCTCCATGCGATCGACGAGGCACACGTTGTTTTTCTTACCATTGATGCGCTTTCCGGTATCACACGGCAGGACAAAAAATTGGCCGGCTACGCCCTAGAGCGGGGAAAATGTTTTGCGATCGTTGTTAATAAATGGGACCTTGCCTGTGAAGGGATTAAAAGTAATCGCATCGTTGGTTATCATTCCATAGCCGATTTTCAAAAAAAATTTACCCAAGCCATTCAGAAGGCATGTTTTGCTCTATCTCAATTTCCGGTGATATTTGTTTCTGCGAAGACGGGCCTCGCCGTCGAAAATATTTTACGGGAAGGAATCTGTCTTTTTGAACGCGCATCCCAAACGATTTCTACGGGCAAACTCAATCGCGTCATCCAGGATTTGGTCAATTCTCAGCCGCCTCCATTGGTTTCCGGTAAGCGTTTCAAAATTTATTATGCAGTACAAAGTGGCCATTTTCCCTTCCAGTTAAAAATTTTTTGTAACCGCTTTCAACGATTGATAAAATCTTATCGGCAATATCTGGAAAATAATATTCGCGAAGCCTTTGACCTTATGGGGTGTCCGTTGGTTTTTGATTTCATTGATAAGGAAGTTCGCTATACCGAAAAAACAGCTTGAGCGACGGCGTTTTTTTTCTAGATGGGAGAACGTTGAAACCACTCGTTGTAGTTCAAGATCTCGTAAAACAATATGGACGCTTTCGAGCGCTCAATAAGGTTTCTTTTGAAATCGCTACGGGAGAAGTTGTGGGACTATTGGGCCCGAACGGCGCTGGGAAATCGACAACGCTTAAAATCCTATCGGGTCTCCTGAACGCCAATTCAGGAATTGTAAAAATTAAAGATGAAAATATTGCCCATGGATCCTGTCATCGGCGGTGTTCTTTCGGTGTTATGCTGGAAAATAATCCATTGCCAGCCCATCTGAAAGTCGGAGAATATCTACGTTTTCGAGCAGTAATCAAGGGCGTTGATGCAAAAAATGTGCGCGTCCATACGGAGAAAATTATGCGTCAGGTCGATATTCAACGCCATTTCCGCCATCAGGAAATTGGTTCTCTGTCGAAGGGTATACAACAGCGCGTTGGCCTCGCCGAAGCTATCCTTGGCGAACCCGATCTCGTCATCCTCGATGAGCCTACTATCGGTTTGGACCCCAATCAAATTATAAAATTTCGTAAGTTTGTTGCCTCCCAAAAGGGTAGGCGGACGTTTATTATCTCGAGCCACATTCTTCCGGAAATTGAAAGTCTGTGCGATCGTTTTATCATCATTAATAATGGAACGATCGTCGCCAATGGCATGATTAATGAATTGCGACAGCGATTTTTTGAAGAACGGGTTCTCATCGTTTGCGTCGAATGCGAATCTAAGGCAATTGATATTTTTAAAGCCATACACCCGGAAATCAAAATTCGCGATGTATTTGTTGATTTGAAAACCAATCAACACCAATTAATTGTTGCTTTGCCAACGGAAAATATTGAGTACTTTTGGAAAACAATTGTCAATGAGACAAGCTGGAAATTATTCAATCTTGCAGAAAAATCGACGACCCTTGAAGAAATTTTTATCCAAGCGACGGCACTGCGTTCATAGATATTGCCTAAGCTATCCCAAAAGCTGGGGCTGATTTTTCTAAGAGTCCCGCGGCGAAGCCGCGGGACTCTTGTAAAGAGGTCAAGGAGTCTATGACTCCTTGCGGGGTTACGGGGCAGAGCCTCGTACACAAAATCATAAATTCTTCAAATGACCGATTTTACCGCCTTACCGTCGATGAAATCGGAAATGGTTTGGATATTGGAATTGAGAATTCTCAATACCGCATCGAAAGAATTGAAAGCGATATGGGGTGTAACGATTACGTTCGGAAGTTGTAAAAGCTTAGCATTAATAACGGAATAAAGTGCAAAATTTTTATCATTGTTTTTTACAGCATCCACATCGTTTTTAATAATTACGTCTTCATATTCCAACACATCCAGGGCCGCACCCTTTATTTTTCCGGAGACGATCGCTGCGTACAAATCGACGGTATCGACCAATTCGCCTCTCGCCGTATTGACAATATATATGCCATCTTTCATTTGGGCAATAGTATCTTTATTAATGAGGTGATAATTTTCTTTTGTGGAAGGACAGTTTAAACTGATGATATCCGAAGCACTAAAGAGTTGGGGCAAATCGACATATTGACATGCTCCTTCGTCGATCAATTTTTGATTAGGGAAGGGATCGCTGGCAAGGATATGACAACCGAACGCACGACATAAGCCGACAAAATGTCTACCAATTGCTCCCGTACCGATGACACCGACTGTTTTTCCGGACAGATCGATGCCCATATCTTCATCGACTTTCACGATCCCATTTTTTAATTTATTGTGAGAAAATTCAATATTTCTGGTAAGATTGAGGAGCATACCCATGGTATATTCCGCGACGGTTATTTCGCCATATCCGGCGACATTAACCACCTGGACTCCGTTAGCCTTACAATAATCCAAGTCGACGTTATTATACCCTGTCGAACGGGTGGAAACCAGTTTTAAATCTTTGAAGCTTTGTAAAACATTTGCCGTCAATCGAGAATAAACAAAGGTAGAAATAATTTCCGTTTTAGCCAATTCTTGCAAACGATTTGGGGGCAGATCGTTCAAACTTTCCCGAAGGAAGGTACAATTTGCTTGTTCTGCAATTTTATGTTTCCCCAAATAATCGTAGGCCAGATCATCAACATCGCAAAAAACTATATTAAATTTTGTATCCATGATTGAAATATGTACTTTTTTACAATTATTGCAATAAAAAATTCTATTTATTCCCTAGAAAATAGGCGTTTAGTTTGAATTTCGTCTCGGATGAGAGCGATTGCCTCATCGATGGGATACGTGCCCTCGAGATTCTTATCGCGGCGAGAACGTATGGAGACGCTTCGAGTTTCACTTTCCTTATCGCCGATAACAAATATATAGGGAACTTTTTCAATTTCCGCTTTTCGCACTTTTGCACCGAGTTTTTCCGAAGAAGCATCGATCGAAGTCCGAATATTTGTTTCACGTAGAAGCTCAAATGCGTCCCGTACATAGTCGGTATTGTGGTCATTGAGGGGCAATAGACGTACTTGCTCCGGAGAAAGCCAGGTCGGGAAATCGCCGCCAAAATGCTCGATGAGGAGGCCGGAAAAACGTTCCATGGAACCAAATGGTGCCCGATGAATCATAACCGGTTGGTGGGGTTTGTTATCGTTGCCAACGTAGCTAATCGCAAAGCGCTCCGGGAGGTTGTAGTCGACCTGAACCGTTCCTAATTGCCATTCGCGACCGATAACATCTTTGATAACAAAATCAATTTTGGGCCCATAAAATGCCGCTTCGCCGACTTCGAGGGAGTAGGGGATTCCAATTACCTCGGCCGCCTTTCGTAGGGCACCCTCCGCTTTTTCCCAGGAATCGTTACCACCAATGTACTTCTCAGAATTCGGATCTCGTAAGCCGACGCGCACACGAAAATCGATAATACCAAGCGTCGCAAAAATCATCTTTACTAGGCCTAGACACTCTAAAATTTCGTTCGGCAATTGCTCTTCCGTACAAAAAATATGGGCATCATCCTGAGTAAATCCACGCACCCGTGTCATTCCACTGAGCTCGCCGGACTGTTCCCAGCGATATACCGTACCAAATTCCGCCAATTTAATGGGCAAATCGCGATAGGAGCGCGTTTTAGAAGCATAAATTTTTATGTGTCCCGGACAATTCATCGGCTTCAATAAAAATCCGTCCAATGAACCGTCTTCGAGACCACTTAACAATTCACCACAGGTCAAATCCTTGCTACTTTCAAGGGTTGCCCGTTCGGCGATCGGCGGATATTGCGCGTCCTTGTAGTAGGGGAAATGGCCAGAGGTCCGAAATAGACCCAGTTTAGCGATATGGGGTGTTGAAACGAGCATATAGCCCAATTTTTGCAATTCCGTAGAAATAAATTTTTGCAATTCCGTACGAATAATATTCCCCTTGGGGAGCCAAAGAATGAGACCCTGACCAACCGCATCATCGATCATGAATAATTCGAGTTCTTTACCCAACTTACGATGGTCGCGCTTTTTGGCTTCCTCCAGTTGAATGAGGTGGTTTTCGAGGGCCTCCTTTGAATCGAAAGCGGTACCGTAAATGCGCTGCATTTGCTGATTTTTTTCATCGCCCCGGTAGTAGGCTCCGGCGATGGAAAGTAGTTTAAAAGCCTTGATTTCGCTGGAATTTTGTACGTGTGGGCCGCGGCAAAGATCGACAAAATCACCGTTGCGATAAATGGTTATCGTTTCACCATCGGGGATATCGTCGAGGCGGGACAATTTGTAAGTTTGCTGGCGATCGGAGAAGATTTTATGGGCTTCAGTGCGGGACATAACCTGAGCTTCAAAGGCCTGTTTTTGGTCGATTAGGTATTGCATTTTCGCTTCAATTTTTTGGAAATCGTCCGTCGTAAATTTATGGTCAAGGTCGAAATCGTAATAAAATCCGTCGTCCGTTGCGGGACCGATGTCGAATTTTACTGACGGAAACAAACGTTGGACAGCTGCAGCCAGAATATGAGCTGCGGAATGTCGTATTTTCAAAAGCGTTGGTTCCATATTCAAATTCCCTTATGAGATTTTTACCATTTGTCAATGCTTTGAAATACGCACTCGTCAAACCAATCGTTGTTAACCCAATCGAACTGGAGGTCGTTTATATAACGAATGGTTACATTATCAGGAGTGATGATTTGATAATGACCAAAGCGTGAATTCACGTGAAGATAGAGCCTGACGATTTTTTGGGCTCCTGGATTGAATTCATAATGCAAAGGCGAATCATAAGGAGTTTCAATTTCCAAAATAATGCGATATCCCATAATTTCTGCTATAGGCCTTAAAAAAACCTCATCTAGAGGAGCACCAATTGTAAGCTCATTAATCCTACTATTTAGAGGGGGATTTGAATCTGGATCTAGAAAAAGGGGAATAAGAAGAGAGGGGATCTCTGGATGTTCCAATAAATAATTCCTTAATTGCTCTAATAACTGTTCAGCAAAATTATAAACTTCGCTATACTTAATATCAATGGTAATATTCCCTACTATCCCAGGATTATCTCCTACTACCCAACTAGGAGCCATTTTATCTATTTCCAGAGCTGCAAATAGGGCAGAATATGCACATAAATTCATTCCGAAAGCTGAATCCAAATTCCAATCTATCTTAAATCCTTGCAAATTAAATTCTTGTAAATGTGACAATTGCTGTACGGGTGATAACATCTTAAATTCTTCATCTTCAACTTTCGCCTGCTGTACGGGTGACAACATCTTAAATTCTTCAACTTCCGCCCCTCTAAAAGATCCAATCCAATCAATTTCGCATAATATATATTATGTCTTTTTTATATTCTTTCTTCATTGAAAAATCTTTTGCTTTGATAGGTTTTCGGAAAAATGCTGGGCATTTTTTTCGACATTATGTTTTTTCTCCTCTAAATTCCTTCCAATTCATCCACTCGCTAAAAAAGCTAAAGATATTGCCAGAACCGTCGTATTCCTTGCGCTTTGCAACTTCGCATTGATTTTAATTTATTGTTTCTTCAATTAAAGCCCCATGGATGAAGCTATTCAATTTCTCCTAACCCTTCAAAATTATGACATGCGTCTCAGTGAGTTGGAGCAAAATTTGAGCAATATTCCGCAAAATATCGCCGATTTGGCAACGAATATCGCCCAGTTGAACCGGAAAATCGTTCGAGAAAAAGAACAAATTCAAAGCGTCAAACTGAATATACAAAAATTAGAAAAAGAAATTCAAGGAATCGAAGAAAAGATTGCTATCGATAAATATAAACTTGCACTCGCTAGAAACCCTAAAGAATCCGAAAGTCTAGCAAAAAAAATCGAAGACGAACAGTGTAAAATATCCCTACAAGAAGAATTATTGCTCCAAACAATGCTCGAACTCGATGACAAAAAAATAGAATTCTCTGCGTTCCAACAAACCGCACAGGACGAAATTTTTAAAATCCAAAGTGAACAGGAATACCAGCAGCAGCGGACCGTAGATTTGGAAAAAAATAGAGTCGAAATTCAAAATAAAATTGCGGTCATGCGTAGCATTCTGCAGGAAAATCATGTCCATTGGTTGCAACACTACGATAAAACAAAAAAAGCAATTCATAAAATGCCCTGTGTCGTCGCATTTAGACCCGGCAATGTTTGCGGTGGCTGCCATCTGAAATTGTCAGATTATAACGATCAAACGACGGATCCCTATTTTCCCTTTATGATTTGCGAATCCTGTGCGCGAATGATTATGAGTCCCGCGGCGAAGCCGCGGGATTCTTGAATTTTCCAGCCCGGCCCTTCGGTCCGGGCTGCTTCTTTCCGAGGGCCAGGGAATGGATTCCCCCTTACTGGCTAAAATAATGCTTTACGGTCCAATAATTTTGTTAGCATTGACCTCATGCCCATTGAAATTTTACCCGGGTTTCGCGAATTTTATCCGGAAAATTGTTTTGAAAGGAATTTTATTTTTGAGAAGATGCGTCAAGTTTGCCGTAATTTTTGTTTTAGCGAATACGATTCACCGATTCTCGAATCTTTGGAACTATTTACGGAGAAATCGGGGGAAGAGATTGCGGCTCAACTTTTTAATTTTATGGATCGCGGGGGGCGTGCGGTAGCGTTGCGGCCGGAGACGACACCTTCCGTTGCGCGCATGATTGGTTCAAAAATTCACGCATTAAAGCGGCCATTGAAATGGTTTTCCATCGAAGAGAATTTCCGTTACGAGCGTCCGCAGAAGGGTCGGTTGCGTTCTTTTTACCAGCTCAACGTGGATATTTTTGACGAAAGCAGTATCCATGCCGACGGGGAGATCATTGCCCTAGCGGTTGCGATTTTGCAAGCATTTGGTCTTACTGCGGATGATTTTCACATACGTTTAAGCGATCGCAATCTTTGGACACTGCTATTGCGGGGGCTTGGGGTACCGGAAAATTTAATGGGCAATGTGCTATCGATTGTGGACAAGATGGAGCGGGAATTTCGGGATGAAAGCATAAAAAAATTGAATGCTTTACAATTAGATAGCATTCGACTTTTAGAAAATATCGAAACTTTCCAGGACATGCGCAATGTGAATGATTTGGAAAATTTTTTGCAAACAATATTTAAAGATTTAAACGATGAAATGATTTTACGATTGGATCAGCTGCGGTCATTACTAGCGCGTTTGGAGTATTTTGGATTAGCATCTTTTATGACGCTCGACCTAGGAATTGTCCGTGGGCTGGCCTATTATACGGGATTTGTTTTTGAGATTTTCGAGCGCTCAGGAAAATCACGTGCCCTTGCGGGCGGGGGACGATATGACGATTTGATTGAGAAATTTGGCTATCCTAGGACGGCGGCTGTCGGATTAGCGATTGGCGACGTCACGCTAGGGAATATGCTAATGGATCGGCAGTTAATGCCGGCATTTGATCCAATAGCGGATTTATTCATCGTCTTTGATCCACAAAGCGAGGCCCTTGCAATGGGGGATGCCTATGATTTAAGGAGGCGAGGATTTTCCGTAAATTACGTTTTAAAAAGTGATTTTTCCCGGGACAAGCAATTTAAACAGGCGATCAAAGCGCGTTGGGTGGCGCAGTATATCGATGGCCGCGAGGATATCATTTTACGCGACGCCATTCAACGCAAGGATTATCCCGTACACCATTCCGAAATCGTATCCCATTTGTGATTGATAGTTAGTGGCAATGATTTTTATTTATGATCGATAGTGAATTTTTATTTCAGCAGCTTAAGACGGTCGAAGATCCCGATGTACACGTCAATGTGGTCGACCTTGGATTAATTTATGGTATTGAAGAAATTTTCGATGGTTCTATCGTAGTGGCGATGACACTAACGTCGCCGAGTTGTCCCGTGGGCGATTTTTTAATGGAATCTGTCAAAAAAACGATTGCAGTGATCCATCCGGATCATGAAATCCTTGTTAATTTAGTATGGGATCCGCCGTGGAACCGGGATATGATCACCGAAGTGGGAAAAATGGAGCTGGGAATACTGTAAAAATGAAATGCATCGATCGATACATTTTTGCGGAATTTTCAAAGAAATTCACTTTATTTTTTATTACTTTAAATGTATTCCTATTCTGTGCCGACACTTATAAATATTTGGAAAATTTTCTAAAACATCGCGTATCACTTGGCGATATGTTTTACCATTACATGACCCAGGGAATCGTCTATTTGCCGTTAATATTGCCGCTTACTTTTGTAATGACATTGATTTTTATCTTTGTTGCCATGCAGCGCCGCAATGAAATTATCGCGCTGTTGTCTTCTGGAATTAATTTTTTTAAAATAACACGCGTGTTTTGGCTGTGTGGTTTCGTTGGATCGGCAATACTATTGTGGGGAAATTTTGAATGGATTGCCAAAGCCCGTGAATATTCAAACCATCACCTGGAACGCCTCGAAGTCAATGGAGATGCGTTATTTGTAAAACATTTGACTTTTAATACCTCCAATCGCCTTTGGTATATCAATCGCTACAATAAAGTGGAAGGCCGCGCCTTTGAAATTGCCATACATGAATACGATGCAAGAGAAAAAGAATGCCGAAGAATTGTGGCTCAATTGGGGTCTTTTGATGAGAAAATCAACGCTTGGACATTGGAACGGGGACGGGAGATTTTATTTCATCCAAAAAAGCAAATTGCCGAAAAAGTATATGTCTTTGAACGGCGCGTATTTTTTGAGCTCCGGGATTCGCCGAAATTGATGTCACTATTTCAAATGCCTCTCCAAAATCTTTCACTTTCACAATTGCAGGCAGTGATCAAAGTACAAGGAGAAATGGGGGGAATTTACAAAATGCGTTTTTGGGATTTAATTTTAAGTTCTAGTTTTTGTTTTCTCAGTTGCTGGATTGTCCTTCCCGTATTGTTTTCAACATTCGGAAGAAATCATTGGAGAGGTGTAATGCGATTGGGAGTTATACTTTCGGTCTACGGTACTCTTTCCTATACCTTATATGCTTTGGGAGCAAGTGGTACCGTCTATTGGTTGTATGTTCCATTGGCTCCTTTTTGCTTTCTCGTTCTCATGCCCTTACTGTGGATTCGAAAATTGTGCTAGGATACCAGAGGGCTTTGCCCTCTGAATTTTTCAGCCCCGCGGCTACGCCGCGGGGCTGAACCCGATCCCATTGGGATCGGACTCAAAATTCCCCCTGCTTTAAGGACGTTCCATTAAATCTTCAATGCGTTTCCTATGATCCGCTTCCATCAAGGCATTGAGCAAATCTTCGAGATCTCCATCCATAATTTGCGATAAATTATAGAGCGTCAGTCCGATGCGATGGTCTGTGAGACGGTTTTGAGGAAAATTAT
>JAISXO010000028.1 GCA_031270475.1 Puniceicoccales bacterium
ATTATCGATCTACAGAGGTACGATGCTTTTTTAATATACGCCTATTTTATAGAGGATTTTGCCGTCTGTCACTCGCTTTAGCTCTCATTACCATGTCATAACTTTCCGGGAATCCAGGAAACTAATCACGTCTCCAACACAGGGAATGGTGATGCTGACGTTTTGCTTTTCGAGATATTTTTTAAAATTTTCAAACGCTTTTGAGTTGTAATTTGTCACGGGACAATATGCCTTATCGACTGTGGCGAAATTAAGGGCTCCTGCCAAACCACCGATATGGTCTTCATGGGCATGGGTGCCGATAATATAATTAAGGTGGTTGACTCCGTGTTTTTTCAAGAAGGTGTAAACAAGGTCGGAATCCGCGACATTACCGCCATCAATTAACATTGACTGAGCATCGCAAAGAACCAAGGCGCTGTCGGCTTGTCCTACATCGATGAAATAGATAGTAAATGCACTTTCATCCATACCCGAAGCGGTGCCAGAAATACCTCCAGGCAAGATGAACAATAGTAATAATGCAATAATCTTAAATAGCTTGGACTTCATTGGGATCATCTCCTGGAGTTTTTAAAGGGATACCAATGCTGATCAAATTGGATTTATTTTCGACAATTTGACTACTTATTTTCCACTCTCGCCCACCATGATAGCGATCCATTAAATGCTGGTTCAAAACCCGGATCTGTTGATTTGAAGATCCCATTATTCCTAAATTATTATTGAGTTTGACGATATGCGCACAAAAGTACCTAATTTCGTCTGTTTTTTGTAGATATCTTTGCGTCCCCTCCTTTTCAGGGAATGAACACTGGCCTTTTCTCTCATTTGCATCTGTCAAACCTCCGGTGTTTTAGGCACTGGCGGTACGGTCAGTACTACTGCCGGAATATTGGCGGGAAAATTATTTGCTTGGGGAACCTGTGGCATTTTAATATCTGCGACCTTCGGAATAGGAATTACTGGTACAGGAGGTGCTGGAACAGGTTTTGGGTCAACGGCAGGAAATTCAGAGGCAGCTGTGCCAGAGCTATGGCTGCTATGAGCTGGAGCCGAAGAATGCGAGCTATGATATGTTCCAGAGGAATGGGAACT
Source organism: Puniceicoccales bacterium (assembly GCA_031270475.1). GTDB lineage: Bacteria > Verrucomicrobiota > Verrucomicrobiia > Opitutales > LL51 > LL51. The sequence continues at coordinate 1,099 of JAISXO010000028.1, forward strand.
ATGCGACGAATGTGAAGCATGTCCACCACTACCACTGCTATGGGAACGGTGCGAGGAATGGGAACGGTGCGAACTGTGAGCGGCAAAGGTTTCTTTTGCCAAGATAAGACCCAAAAGGATCATCATTGAGCCCATCAGCAAGACTTTATTTCTGGTGATATTGCCCTCCTCTTCGAAGAGAAACGTATCTATTGATTTTTTAAATTTATCAAGGCTCGGGAATTTCTTCTCGTCATCCAAAAAAAACACCTCCGCTTACTTGCGACCGACTTTCGTGCATTTACCATTTTTCCATGTCGTGACAAAAACATTCTTTTTCGCGTCTACATATTCTAGCGAACCATTGGGCACATTATTGGCGAAAGAACCACGTAGCTTAACTGGATCATTCGTTCCAAGGTAAAAATATGTTCCACGGCCATTCATTTTATCATTTTTCCATTCACCAGAATAAACGGCGCCGGATTCCCAAGTATAAGCTCCAGTGCCCTCTTTTCGCCCATTCACTATATCTCCTTTATAAGTGTCTCCGTTAGGATAAGTGATAGTCCCGTTCCCTGTGAAGGCATTATCTTGTGTTGAATAAGTCCCTTCATACCTCACTCCGTTAGCAAAAGTGATTGTGATATTTGAAATATTAGAGGGACTGTCAATAGCGACATCGTATTTAGTTCCCTTAATTGTGTTTACATATTTACCTTGAATTAAACGAGTATCTGAAAACTTACCAGAAATTCCGATTGTATCGGAAATCGTCAAACGGCCCTCGCCGGAAATTTTATCAGCTTGCCATTCACCTTGATAAATTTCTCCACTGTTCCAAGTAAAAATACCTGAGCCTTCTCTCACTCCCTGGTTGAAACTTCCGACGTATTTCCCGATGTTTTTAAACGTTAAAGTACCTTGTCCGTTAATGAGGCCACGATCCAATTCACCTACATAAACGTCGCCATTTTTAAATTCAATTCGGTTATTTTCTACTGTAGCAGGTTGCAATGTAGGAGACAGAATCGCAGTTTTTAATATCTTTGCGTAGTCACCCAAATAATCATAATTTGATTTATCTTTGTCATCATATACCAAATAAACAAAAATGAGTTTCCCCTTACTAACGTTATAAGCGAATGAATAGTTTAGAGTTGAGCCTGTGGTTTTGCAAGTGAGTGTCCAACCGGACATCCCGGCAATCGTAGCCGATTCCGATTTTTGGATCTTGGCGTCATCGCCAATACGCTCCATGATATTACTAACGACTACTGACTTTTGAGCGTTGAAAGATTCTTGTGATACTGTTAAATCTTCGCAGAAGAATAAGAGGGTGGCATAATATTCCAGTTTTTCAGGATAATAATGTTTCTTGGTGTCAGTCGAATCATTACCCAAAACATCAAAATATGCGGGGAACGAAAAATCGATTCCATAAAAAGAAAGCGACCGATTGGTTTCCTTATTAAAACCGCTGACGGTTCTATTGCGTGCGGTTTCGTCTGTACGTCCAGGGGTTGCAGCGGACGTCTGTTTACCCGTATTATATTTTGCGGGAAACGTGTGATATGTAACCACTATCTTCGCGTCTATGGGAAATTTGCTGCCCGAATTGAAGTTAGTCTTTCCATTAACCGAGACGCTCTCAACTTCACCGTCTTTGGTCAGCCACCCAATAACCAAATCGTCCACGATTTCTGTCTTGACATTCGTGAAACCGGCAGTTTTTAACCGGGTAATCACGTCCTGATAATTTTTGCCTTCAAGTTCCTTAGCGGAATGTGGCATGATTTTTGCGTTTGCTTGTTGCTGGATATACAAGAATGAGACTCCAACGACTGTGGCAATCATTAGCGCGATACATATTGCAATTGCGCCTTTGATAACCTTTTCTTCCACGTGTCTTGATGAAAATTGGTGCCCGCGATGCTCATTGCTAAATTGGCGATTTGAAGAGAAAACATAATTTGTCGAAGTTTGCGCGTTTTCCATTTTTTTGTAATGCGGATTGTTAGATATAGGTGGAGATTCGTTTAAGGAGCTATCATTATTTGTAGGAATTTGCGAAGAAAGTTCAGTATCGGCGATACGAACCCAACCGCGTTCCACAAAATCAGGTTCCCCGCACCAAACAAGTGTGTCCTCGGTTAGTTGTCTTTCCCAAATCATTGTTTGTATCTGATCTTCCGGAAGCGGACCATACATTTGGCCGTTTTCAGAATAGTACCATTCTCGCATCATAAAGGAGGCCACCTTATTTTTTTCTAATTACTGTCTTGACAATGGAGAGCAGTACAATCTCGCCTAATTTTAAATACCCCCTCATTTCAAGGATTTTATTTTCGCAGTCGCATTTCTCTTACAAATATCCAAATAAGCCATAAACCACCGGTTGCTACGACCAAAATACAATCGATAATAAATGAACCGCACCCATAATTTCTCATTATTTAAGATGGCATTCCTTTCGTAGTAAGAAAATATAAAT
>JAISXO010000004.1 GCA_031270475.1 Puniceicoccales bacterium
AAGCAATCTTTCGGAATTCATTTGCAAATAATATCAAAGGTGTAGAAAATTTAATGTTGAAAGCTATCGCACTTATAAAAGAGGAAAAAATAAGCAAAAGCAATCTTTCGGAATTCAAAACATCCCTGTACACAGCTGCTGCAATACTTAATACTTCAGATAAAAGAGGTGAAATTGAGCGCTTTTTTGCCATTCAAAATTTAAAAAATCAGGTTTCCGATTTAAAAAATCAAATGGCTGCTCTACACAGCACACTTAATGGTAATGATCGTTTAAAAAAAGTATTTTCAAAACGGTTGACAGAAGTAGAACATAAATTTAATTCACCTCCAGGAAAATCCAGAGCTACACTAGAGGAAAACTTAAATACTTTACATGAAGTATTAATGAATGCCAAAGGTCCATTAAACGAAGGTAACCAAGTAGCAACATCTCAAGATAATATAAATGTAATGAAAAGAATATTCGAAGATATGAATAAGGAATTTCAAACATTACAAAAAGAGTGTGCGCGAGGACAAGAAGTCTTGGAAGGACTAGAAAATGTGAATTTTTCGCAAATATTTTGCACTAATATATGTAATAGACAATTTATTCGCGAGCCGCGCTATACAGATTCAACCGAAAAAGCTATCTTCGAAGAAGCTCGAAATATGTTTCCGGAATTAGTTACTGAAAAAATTATAGAAGCCGGAATTCAAAAAGTGGACAGAGCTTCTTTCAAACTTAATAGTAATGATTATGAGCACCATGACAAAGATTTACATAACTTTCTGCCACCCGGTGGGATTCCTGAGTTGGATTATAAAGCAAAAGGCGGAAAAGAATTTCTCCAAAAATTAAAGCAATATTACCAAAAACATGCCAACACTTTTGAACAGAAAATGAATACTGTACAGGAAAAAACGGACAAGATAAAATTACGGAGAGCCGAGATCAATAATCAAATAAATCAGGAAAGATCATCGCTAGCAGGTTCTGCTCGAGCAGGAGTGAGCACAGTAGCTAACATAATAGGCCTTTCCATGAACAAAGACTCAACTGAAGTCCAGAAATTAGAAGAAGAAGATAAGGAGTTAGAGAAACAACGTAATGCGATACGTAATCAAGCAGCCATAAATATTTCTGGATATAAATCCTCAAGTCCAAAACAGCCCAACCGTGCGTGGATCGACCTTAACGAGGAATTAGGGAAGTTGAAAACAGTACAAAGTCGAATAGACGAAAGATTAAGAACACTTTAAGAGTAATAAACTAGATCTTAAAAAGCAGAAACAAAATCTTCAAGGAACAGAAAACTTATATTATCCGTGCGTACTCACAGAGAAAAGACGATGTCCCTAATGGCACATCGGGGGCATGATTGGTAAATGTGTTGTAAAATTTCCTTCTTTCGTAAAAATAATTCCTGGCGCACTACACTGTTTTGTACCTTCAACACTAAAGCGCCCGTCGCCGTAATTTTATGTGGTGCGCATAAATTACAAAACATATCTCCAACAATCCGAGGCCAGTTTTCAAAAATTTCCGCCCCAATTTCCACATCCGACTTTGTTACGTACTTCTTTAAAATATCTCGAAAAAGTTGTGCGGCAGGCCACTCGTCCTTCAATATCGACGGCGAGCTATCTTCCGGTAATCCACGGAAGTTAGCAATTAAATTTTGAATTTTTTTAGAAAATTTCACATCTTATTAAGTAATATTCGTAAAATTATTTCCATTTTTCTATCTCAACTAATGCCCGTTTGAGGCGCTTTAGAACACGCTCACGTCCCATAACAAGCATCATTCTGTAAAAACTCGGCCCCACCGTACGTCCCGACAACGCAAAACGTACCCCGTGAATGTAATCCCCCGTTTTGACACCATATGTTTCGGCTAGTTTTACAACTATTTCCTCTAATTTTTCCTCCGAAAAACCTTCCATATTTTCAATTTTGGCGAGAAATTCTCCAATTCGTAAAACGGGATCGCGCTTTCGCAAATCGGACCACACTTCTCGGTCGTATTCAAAATCTTCATTGAAAAAATAGGAAACAAAATGATTCAATTCCTCGAAAGATCGCAATTTTTCCTGGCAAATTGCCAAAACTTGATCCCCATACTCCCCTGCCAATTTCGAATCCGGCAATAGATTTCTCCCTCTTTCTAAAAACTGCTCCAAAGGCATGCTTTTTACATACGCCGCATTCATGTGCGCTAACTTTTTGTCATCAAAACGAGCATTATTTTTGTTAATATCACGCAAATCAAAGAGGCGAATCACTTCCTCAATCGGCATAATCTCCCGATCATCCTTGGGCGACCACCCCAGTAAACAGAGATAGTTTCGTAACGCTTCCGGTAAAAATTGTTTCCCGCGATAGTCCTCAACCAACGCTCCAATGTCCCGTTTACTCATCTTTCCCGAACCATTTGTCTTCAAAATGAGCGGAATATGTGCAAATTTCGGCACCGGCATTCCAAAGGCCTTGAAAAGTTCTACGTGTTTACTCGAATTGGATAGGTGATCTTCTCCGCGAATCACATGGGAAATCTCCATCGCCGCATCGTCTACCACATTCACAAAATGAAATACTGGCGTACCATTGGAACGAAATATCACGAAATCCTTTTCTTCCATGCGATGTACTGGCCCGCGAATTAAATCATCGATCAATTGTGGTTCTCCAGATACCCGGAAATAAATCGCACCATCTCGCTCATAAATCTTATCTCCCTTGCGTAAAATTTCTAGATATTCTTCGTAAATTTTGTTGCGCTGACTCTGAAAATAAGGCCCGTAATTGCCCCCAACTTCCGGTCCCTCATCCCATTCCATCCCTAACCACCGCATGCCACTTAAAATAACATCCGTCGCTTCCTCCACGTGGCGCTCCCGATCCGTATCCTCTATGCGTAAAATAAATTTGCCTCCCACGTGACGCGCATATAACCAGTTAAATAACGCTGTCCGCGCTCCCCCAATGTGAAAAAAACCCGTCGGACTTGGCGCAAAACGAACACGTACTCCCATGTATCTAAGCGATATATAATTTTTGGGAAATGGAAATAAAATTCATCCTAAGGCAACGAAATTACAAAATCGATAAAAAATACGAATTTACCTTTTTATACCTCAGTTTCTTTCGAATCAGAAATCACTTTATATTGGGATGGTGACCACTCTGGAAAACAGGATATCAATAATGAAAAATGTCCGTCGAAGCAATAGGCTTCTCTTGGGAGAATCCAAAAGACATCGCCTCCAGAAACGGAAAAATATTCCCCGGAAAAATAAATCACGGCCGAACCTTCAATAACATAGCAAGAAAAACAATTTGCAATCCCTATTCCGCCTAAAGACTACTCGTCCTTAGGATCCTCCGCAGGAGATCCATCCCCTGGCTTAAAAAGGCCCAGCCCGGCCCGAAGGGCCGGGCCTGCAACTTTGTTGCCGATCCCTTCGGGATCGGGCCTTTTTAAGTTCCCGCGGCTTCACCACGGGGGCCAAATAGGCCCATATCGCACAATTTTTCTTGATTTTTTAATGCCTCGCACTGTATTATAAGTATGGAATGTCCATTTCAAAAATTATTTCCATCGCAGCTCAAAAAGGACGATATATTTTTCATGGCCCATGCCTACAACGAAGCAATTGACGCGTACAAGGAAAAAGAGATCCCGGTCGGGGCAGTTATGGTATATGAAAATCAGATCATCGCATTGGCGCACAATCGCGTAAGAGCGTTAAAAGATCCGACTGCCCATGCTGAAATATTGGTGATTACCCAAGCGGCGCACAAGATTGGCGATTGGCGGCTCAATAAGGCGAAACTTTACGTCACGAAGGAGCCCTGTCCCATGTGTTCTGGAGCGGCAATTATGTCGCGCATTGGCGAAGTGATCTATGGTTTTCGCGATCCCAAGATGGGGTGCTTAGGGGGGGCGATTTCGCTTTTAGCGCTTCCGGAAATTAATCATCGTCCGATAATAAGGACGGACATACTTCGAGAAGAATGCCATAGCATTATGCGTCATTTTTTTGAGATAAAACGCGGGAATGATCAGGCAGAAATTTTTCAATCTCATTAAGTCCACTTTAATTTTGCGTTGATATCTTTTAAAAGCATAAGCCCTTATTTCGACTTCAAGGCATAAGCGGTGATCCACTGCAAAAAAACATCATTTTTTATTCGATCCGCATCGGGAATATCTTTGAGGAATGCGTCCAAATCTGCAACAATCTTACTGGCTAATGCTTTCCTCTTTCATTTTTTCTATGGGGATTATGTTTTTTTAGTTTGAATATTTATAAAATAATAGGGATCTGCAGGTGTTAAAATTTCCATGCCCACTTTTTTAAATGATATAGGTATTTACCCGGGAAAGCTAGATTATACAAAGCGGTGACCTTTCGTTTAAATTTTTTCACCGCCGGGTTAAGGTCTCTAACCAATTTTTTGCCGTCTTTTTTTCAGGGGAAGCCTCAATAACTGATAGATCGAATCTTACTTTTCAATTTTCAAACGGAGCGAGATTTCTATTATCGATGGACGAAACCTTCGAAGCGAAGCCATTCGAGAATAATGCTGATATACAAAGGGGCGATAATAGCCCCAATTTCAATTTTAATGTTAGTATTTTCATAACGTTTATTATAATAGTAAAAAGTTCACGAATGTAAACTATTAAATGTTCCTAACGATAGCCAAACCATAAAAAAAATAAGCTAAGTCCAACACCTAGAATTGTTCCGCCAATGCTATTACAAAGGGAAAATTCATGGTGATTGGCCAACTCAGGCGTAGAATTATTGAACTCAAAATTCGAGGATAATTTCGATAATTCCGTCATTAACCGCTGCTCCACTGCCAAAAAGTATCCCCTCACTCGACTCGCTTTTTGATCTCTCCTAAAGCTTTCGTTTAGTTTCGCAAGAATATCATCCGCTGATAAATTATTTTTCAACATCTGGAAAGCGTCCATAAAATAGATAGCTACAGAATTTAATGCGGCATAACGAGCTTTTGAGATCGAAGGAAGATCGGGATTATCGGCAATCGTATTAAAAAGTTTTGCCATATGGCCTAGTTTTGAAATACATTCATCGATGTGATATCCTGCCCATTCCATGCGGGTTGCGTTTTCTATCTGTTCATCGGAAATTGCCTCCATATATCGACCAGCATACCAGGGGTCTCCGGGTATCAAAATTCGCATCGCATTGTCCTTTATTTTGCCCAGGTTGCCATAGGGATGGGACAAATCCATAGAAGCACGAGTTTCTTTTCGGAGCCTGTCCATTATTGGATGCGGCACCTGAGGTTTTTTCTCCGCGATGGGTTGGTTTCCCGAAGCGAAGCCATTCGAGAATAATGCTGATATACAAAGGGGCGATAATAACCCCAATTTCAATTTTAATGCTAGTGTTTTCATAACGTTTATTATAATAGTAAAAAGTTTGCAAATGTAAACTATTAAATGTTCTTAACGATAGCCAAGCCATAAAAAAAATAATCCAACTCCAACACCTAGAATTATTCCGCCAATGCCATCACAAAAGGAAAATGCATGAGGGTGAGGCGAATGTACCTTGTATACTCTATGCCTAGCCTTTTCGAATTCGGAATCTAACCGTTTCTCTACTGCAAAAAAGACTCCTCTTATGCGATTTAAATTCGGATCCCTATTGAGCAAACGATTTAGCCTTTCAATAATTCCATCCGCCGATAACAATTCCTTTTGTAGCAACAATTCTTCTCGCAATATTTTGAACGTATCCATAAAATGGAAAGCAGCTTTCGCTAATCCCTTGTAATGCTTTTGGGTGGCCTGATTGAGACCGGGAGCAGCAGCAATCCTATTAAAACATCTCATCACATAGTCCATTTTTCCCTGACATTCGTCGAGGGTATATGTTCCCCAAATCCTAATAGCCCCATCTTCACAAGTTTCTGGCATCAAAATTTTCATCACTTCTTCTTCTATTCGAGAAATCGCTTCTTCTCCTTGGGAATAATCCACAGATTCTGATTTTTGATGTTTCATGTCGGGCGGTAGATTGGATTGGCCATCCGAAGCAAAGGCATTCGAGGACAATGTAAAAAGGATCGATAATAAACATACTTCCCATTTTGATATTAATGTCTTCATAACGTTTATTATAATAGTAAAATAAATACAAATGTAAACTATTTTCCGGTTAAAATATTTACTCATCAAAATTAGCTTGATCATTGAGCTAAAAAAGCCTTATTACGATCTGTTGTGCCCAGGTGGCGGAATGGTAGACGCTGAGGACTTAAAATCCTTTGTCTGAAAAGACGTGCGGGTTCAAGTCCCGCCTTGGGCACCGGTGTTACTTTATTCTGTATTGTCTTCAAAATCTGAGGATAAGTCAAAGATTGGATTGGCACGAAAGGAGCTGATGGTATAAAATCGCAAACTAATACATACATTGGGTTTTGGACTTATGGTTTGTTTTTTTTAGGGTGGGCGTTTGTTATGAACGAGCATTGCAAATGAGGCGAATTAGCAAATGGACTTTTTATCTCACCTTCGGGGCCTGTCGCAATATCTGTAAAATCAATTTCAATTTTATACCTAGGTTTGTTCCATGGATCAGCCCACTTTGCAGCCAATGACGTCGTCCCGTTTCCCTCTCTTCGAAAATCGACTATAAGGTTACTAGTAGGCCTATACCATGGAAAGAAACCCTGAAAATCAGCCCATGGATCTTCTGTCCAACGCCCACAATAGCTTGCAAATTCCGTAAAATACTCTTTTATCCCTTCTTTGTTATATCTAACCATTAATTCTTCCAATCTCGGCAATCTACGAGCCGTACGCATTGTATCAAACTCCTTTATTAGGCTATACGATGGAAAGAAATATTGAAAATCAGCCCATGGATTTTTCACTTTACGCCCATAAGTTCTTGCAAATTGCGTAAAATATTTTTCTATTCCTTCCTCATCATATTTAATCATTAATTCTTGCAATCCGAGGCGTCCCTGAAATCTCCTCGTTGCATCAAATGCCATTAATCTATTGGTTTTTTCTATTTTTTCAGCGCATTTGAAATCAGCCCATGGATCTTTTGTTTCACGTCCATAATATTTTGCAAGTTCCGTAAAATACTCTTCTATCCCCTTTCGATCCTGGAGCCTCATTAATTCCCGTAACGTTTTCGCTTCTTCAACTTTTCGCACTGTCTCAAACCATGTAATTTCGTTAAGCTTTTCTCGTTCAAGATTCCGCACCATAATAAACGCTTCTGAGCGATCATACTCTTCTAACGTCCATCCTCTCCGCCGTTCTATTTGTGGACGCATTTTCTTTTTCCATGCTTCGTCCATCATATTCGCACTTTCATTCCAAGGATTTTCTTCCTTTTGCTCTGGGAAAAGCTCTGGCTCGTCTAAAAATGCGCCAAAGAATAATTTTTTAAACCCTCTGTGATAAACAAACA
>JAISXO010000044.1 GCA_031270475.1 Puniceicoccales bacterium
ACGACTGCATTTTGACGAGAAAAATCGAAAAAGCGGCCGAATCCCTCGAACTCTACTTCCTCGATCACATCGTTGTTACCCATTACGAAATTTTTTCATTTCGCCGGGAAAAACTACTCAAAGCGATCAATTCCATTTTGTAAGTAAATTATCTACCGTTGACTTTATTTTCCTCAATACCGTATCCGGTTTCGAGCGAATGAGATCGACGATGCGTTCCGTAAAATCTTCCGAAGAATAGTTGGCCGTTTCCAGCAGATAAAGGAGAACACCATCGCGGTGAATCTGATAGGTTTTACGTTTTTCTTGGCCCCGTGGGGAACGGCCATTGGACGTGTGTCCGAAAATTTTTTGATTATCGAACGCATCGCGAATGTATTGATCGGTCTTCCCAATAATATTTGCCATTTCTTTTGGCGAAAACCATTCCTGATCCGGAACCATAAAACTGAAGAGTTGAGTGTTACTATTCATGATTTTTCATTTTTATTGGTTAAAAAAAAGAGTGACTTTATGCGTTGAAATTCGAAATCGATTCGTTGTAGCTCTTCGCTGTATTTTCGTAGTCGGACACTTGCTTCCTCGTTGGGTAGAAAATTAGCCAAAATGTCGTAGAATTGAACGCGTTCTGCAACCGGCTCTTTTTCAAGCTTTGTCAGCACGTATTCAATTAATTTTCGAGTATCATTATCCATATCATCATCCATATTGACCGTAAAAATCTTTCAACGCATAAAACTTGCCATTTGTTTCCTTTCACCTATCTTGCGTCCAACCAGGAGAAAAATAGATGTTTAAGTTGGATCTAAATTTGTTATATTTTTAGAAGAAGTCAAAATAATTCTACTGAAAATGAAATTTTTTTGATTTTATGGCAATTGGGAATGATCAAGAGGGAAGTGGTGGATTTGGACTCAGGTTCCGATTACTAATGGGATATCATGATTTGACGCTGCGTGATGTGAGTGCTGTCACGGGGGCGGCGATTTCTACGGTAAGTACCTGGCGTAATGGAAGAATTCCGTCGGCACGGAAAACGATCGAGGAGATTGCGAAATTATTTCGGGTAAGTCCGGCCTATCTCGTCTATGGAATTACACAAAATCCGAAGGAAATGCCATTGGAACAGGGAATGGAAGAAAAGGAAATTGCTGATGTTGAGCATTATATTGCGCAAAACTTTAGCAATAACACGGAGTTGGAGAGTTACGCCAATGATACGCCACGCCAGAGAATTGAGCGCTATGTGGCGCGTTACCTCGACAAGGCCGAGCAATTCGAAGGAGGCCTTGAGCATATGTGGTTACAGCTACTCAAAGAATTTCCAATTCATTGGTTTTCGCAGGCTGGAAGCTTTGTCAAACGCAAGCAAAAGCAAAACGCGGAATAATTCTCTGCTGACAGGGCATTAGCTTTTATAAATCAGATAGAATGGAATCGAAATATGGATATCGGTGAAGAGGAATTGGAATCTATGTGGTTATAGTTCTCGAAGAATTTCCAATTCACTGGTTTTCGCAGGTTGGAAGCTTTGTCAAGCGCAAGCAAAAGCAAAACGCGGAATAATTTTTCTTATTTCGTTTGCCTAGAGGAGTAATTGCTGTTTTCCTTTTAAGATGGCTATGAAGTGTTCCATGGCTCGGTTAGGTTTTTGAGTTTTTCGATGAATCAGATAGAATGGTATCGAAATATGGGTATCAGCGAGGGGGAGTACGCGAAAAATGTGTTCTTCGCGGGGTAAACGGACGCTGCTTTTGGGTAATATGGCCATACTGTCATGCATTTCGATCGCTTGTTTAATGAGTTCGATTTGATTAAACTCCATCAGATACTGAGGGCGGCTGATTTTTTTCCCGAGGCCTTGCTCAAAGATCGAGCGCAGGGGATGGTTTTTCGTAAAACCGATTAGGGGATAGCTCTCTAAGTGTTCCAGAGAAAATGTTTGCCAGTGGGGGAAATTTGATTGGGCTAGACAAACCATGACAAATTCATCTTTTGCGAATAGTTCCGCAGTGAAATTTTCGTTGTGCAATGGAAATTCTAGGATAATCAAATTGAATCGAGGATCCAAATTGGCCGTTTGTATATCCTTGTAATCGCCGTAATTGATATCCAAGGTAAAGTTTTTAAATGTTTTAAAATATTCCCGGACATAGCGGGGAATAATATAAATTCCAATCCAATAGTTGGTCAAAAGATTGATACCGCCCAGTGTTTTGGCGTCATAATTTTGTAAATCTTCTAGCATGGCGTCGTATTCGGACAGAATAAGTTTCGCGTGGCGGTAAAAAACGGCTCCCTCATTGGTCAATTGGAACGATTTCTGATTTTTTTTCAATAAATTGACATTTAAACGCTCTTCTAGAAGCCGGACTTTTTGACTAATTGCCGATTGGGAGACATTATTGAGTCTTGCCGTTTTTGAAAAATTTGCATTTTCGACGAGATCGGAAAAAATTTTTAAAGTTTTGATATTCATGCGCTATTTATTTTCTATCATTATGGAATAATTTTATACAAAATCAATATTTTTTTACTGCCGTTTAATAAAAGTGAATTTTGGCTGCCCAATAATTGACGTTTTTTTAGCCAAGATAAAGATTGGACGAATCCCAAAAAATATTAAGCTTGCCCCCATATGTTATCGAAATTGTTTATTTTTCCCTTCAGATTCCTACGGGCACTGTGGCATTTTTTTTCGGGATTCATTCATTTTCTAATGATTTCATCGCTTTTTGTATTTTTGCTGGCGGCTTGTTTAGTTTTTTCTTTCAATCTATGGTTTCCGTCGGTGGCGAAATGGTATGTGTCCCATCGCTCCGGCTTCCGGCTTACAATCGAGAGATCCGAGTGCGTTCCCTACCGTGGATTGATCGATTTTTATGGCATCGAAATCAAAAACCCGGAGGAAATGTTTTCCCAAAATGGCTGTTTAAAGATCAATCGCATTATGGCCAAAGCGGATTTATTGACCCTTTTCAATCCAGAAATGGTTCTCGAAGAATCGGTTATCGATGTGGATCGCATTATCTGTGAAACGAATAAGCGCAGCGAAATTAATATTTTGAGTTTGTTGGAAGCCTTTGTGCCACCGGAGAAGGAAGTTCCCAAGTCGATTAAAAAATTGGAAAAAAATGATAATAACCGGAAAAACTATCCCGTAAAAATAACAGCTAATAAACTTAAAAATAAGACACCTTTAAAGTTTTTCGCAAACAACGAAGGTGGTCGATGCGTGGTTCGAAAAATGGCGGTTTATCTCGGTACATTCGAGCTCCATAACATCACTAGAGACGGCGATAATAAGGAAATCGAGGTTAATGAAAGATGGAACTTTACAAATGTCCGTTCCCAACGCGAAGTCATTGAAGCGATTAAGATACGTTTGCAGCAACATGGCATCGGTCTCGTTATTCAAGCTGCATTCGAAGCAATTTTCAATTTTCCGGGCATCAAATCTGCAAAGGGCGTCATCGAGGGAATGGGACGTTTGGGGCAAGTTTTTTTTAAAGGTATAGCGGAGGCGATGGGAAAGATGTTGCCCAATAAGGAGGATCTCAACATCGAAAGCAATTTTTCAAAGTTTATTAGTCCAATGAACCAATTACCAGTTGCCAAAAATGTTGGCGACGGAAATAAAAATGAGGATAAAGAGGCAATCGATATAACACCGGAAGAAGATATTCATTAAGCCAATGGATTGGGTTTATTTACATTTTTTCAACAATGCCGCTTAGAGGATTAACGGCGTAGTTTTTATTATAGTCTGGAACATTTTCAGCTTTAAAGCTAACGTAATCGCATAATCCAGATGGATAGACTGTAAAATATTCACGAGATGGTGTTCCTGCTTTATGCCATTTTGACGGAGATTGCGAAGAATCGACGTACCCATCCTCGAAGCCCTTATGCGTATTGATTGTTATTTGACCATTAGTTGGGTTTTGAATAATAGCGTAACATACTTCCTTTTCGTCGAATACTGCCTTATCCTCCTTATCTGTTACGAGAAAGATGGGCATTTTTGTTAGGAATGAACACTCGGAGGAGGGCCACACCTTTAAGGTTGAACCAGTTGTTTCTTCTAAAAATTTCAAGATAGAATTTTTACGATCGAGGTCGGATTCCTTAAAATCAAAAAAGTGAGGGATGCCGTTATTTGTATCGATATGGATAGGCATAGCTTGATCGATAAATTGAATGCGCATCGCTTTAGCTTCACGATTGCTTACTTTTCGTGCAAGTTTTATAACGGTTTCCAAAGATTTTTCAGGAGATTTTTTCTGCAAATCTTCTTTCTTGGGAAATACCAATTTTGTCATTATTGCGCTTGCAATAGAGATCAACAAGATGACAATGAGCAACTCAATAAGTGTTAGCCCACTCCGCGGATGCCTTTTGCAATTTAATTTAATCACGCCTGAAGTATAAACGAAAGTGTATTTTAGACAAGAATACTTTTTAATTTTTGTAATAATAATATTTTATAATAATATTTACGAAATAAATTTCATTTAGCAATGAAACGAGCGATTTGTGGAATAAAAAATGATCTAGTATCGCTTTAAATATATTCATTGGCTTTTTCTTACCCGGCGGTGGATGGCGGCGTATTATTGCCGAGTAGTTTTTCCCGGCGAAATGAAAAAATTTCGTAATGGGTAACAACGATGTGATCGAGGAAGTAGAGTTCGAGGGATTCGGCCGCTTTTTCGATTTTTCTCGTCAAAATGCAGTCGT
>JAISXO010000010.1 GCA_031270475.1 Puniceicoccales bacterium
TTCCCTTCTTACCTTGAAAAAGATAGGATTATCAATGGCCCAAATTGCACAGTGCCTTGGAACCTCTGACGATGCATGCGCAAAACAATTACCAAGGATACGCCCGAAGAACCCTAATCTGCAACCCGCTTCGCCAGCTGTTCTGGAGCTAGCTGTCTTGCATACTCTCGCTTCGATATTCCCTGGGATGGAAGATGAACGGCAAAAGATAGTAGCTGCTCGGCTACAACGACTTGATCTGCTAGAACCATTGCTTGCCCTGCTTCCGGAAACGCTACGAGCCTCATTGCAAGAGGAGCCGCTAGATAAATACGCAGAAAAACTGGCATTCCGTGAGCATAGCGAATGGACTAAGGAGAAAAATGCTTTGGGTTCTGTCTTGGAAAACATAGGCTTATCATGGGGCCAAATTGCGAAGTTTTTGGAAGTCAAGCGCACTACATACAAAGAACACTTCCGCATGCTGAAAAATCCACCTGATCCCAAGTCGCCAGATGTCCGGGCTACAGCGGTTGGGTACTTCGGCGCACTGCCTTTCGAACGACAAACGAAACTGTTTTTCTCGCTGTCTCCTAATCAGCGAGAAGCATTGCTTGCCCTGCTTCCGGAAGCGCTACAAGGATCGCTACGAGCAAACCAAACCAAACCACAAAATGAATCGACGGATGATGATGATGAATCGGAAGACGAACTACCATCATCCTCAGTGGCAAGATCATACAGCAATGAATTTGTGAAAGTAATATATGACGATGATGAATCGACGGATAAAAAAGTAAGATCTAGGCCCGGCGACGAATCTCTGTTTTTTTGTATTTGAAAATGTCAAAATCTGAAGGTACCTTTCTACGAAAATATGGAAAGGTACCTCGTAAAATATGGATAATTTGTTTCGCCTTTTCGCTCTACAAGTCGCATTGCAAAAGAGACCGTGGGAAGAAGTCGAAAAAAATAAAAAAACTATTATTTTTAAGTTCTTGGCAGATCCATTGATAGCTCTTAGATTTACAATTCGATGCTCTAACCAACTGAGCTGCTTCTGCAACCAATCAATTCCAAGCGCTTCTTCCTGACTTCCCACGCAATATCTTATTGTTTCTTTTTCTTCCTCAGGACTGGGGTGGTAAACCGGATTCGAACCGGCGACCCTCGGAACCACAATCCGATGCTCTAACCAACTGAGCTATTACCACCAATCGATGCCCAAAAGTTATTATTACGAATACTTTGTCAATAGAAGAGATTATTTTTGACCATGATTACTTTTTTGGACAATTTTAACAAAAAACTTGCCTCGCCTGACCACTTTTCTTATTGAGTAATGGTGAGTTATGGCTGGAATCCTTAATCGATGTAAAATGATAATAGCCGTAATTTTATTTCAATGTAAAACAACGATAGCTACAATTCTATTTTCCAACACACGTACACTCCTCGATAATATATATATCACGAAAACCCCCCAAGAATTGTGCGACTGCTTCACCAAGATACTGCAAGAAGCAAAGGAAAAAGGGCAAATTTTGATCTCGATCAATGTCGGCACACCCCTTTTTGCCCGGGATAGCGATTTCACCTCCTGGCAAAAATACGGCCACCTCGGCGCTATAAAAAATATCAATAGGCAATTCCTCGAATGCCTCCATGACTCGGTCGATTGCCTCACCGTAAAAGCCGTCGCAATAAGTAATATACTCGCTTGGTACCTAAATGTGTCGAAAATACCACCGTTTACCATCGATATACAACCCAATGCCGATCTCCCAAGTGCCGATCCCCAGCTCGTGGGACTAAAAGCGAATGTTCGCTCCCAAGCTGTATCGTCCGTGACGCCAGTCTTCAGTAATTCCTTCGGCCAGGATGTCTTTATGCTGTACCCCGTAACGGACGAAGCCAAACCATATGCCAAAATCGTCCCCCAACAACAACCGAATGACCACTCTACAACAAGGACAGGGGTGATAAATACCGTCCCCATAGCGCCGCCTATTTCACCGGATTCTCAACCGGATAGCGAAACTCCCATGCTCCAACCCCTTACCCTGGGACATACATTGCAACAGGAACCAAAATTACAAAATCTCCGTATTTTCCAATACACTCACCGATGGGGCGTTAGAATTTTATACGATTTCTATATCCAAGATCCACATAATAGTAAGTTATACGCTCAGATTCTCGCGTGGCCCGTCTACGTACGCGGCGTTATTTTTGCAAATGCTTTGAACTTGGCTGGATATAAGCGAAAAGGATTGATCATACGTTCTTTTCTGCGGACCATAATTCCGGAGCTTGAATGGCCAACAACAATTATCGCCATCGAAACTAACCCCGAAATGCTCAGAAATATTCAAATGCTGTGCATGGAGCTGGATGCCATATTTGTCGGTATTCTTTATAGGCCGCCTTGCGATACCGATTGACAGGAAATAATTCTCAGAAAAATGATTTTTCCCTATCCCTGCTTTTTTAGGCAATTTTAACAAAAAGCTTGTGCCCTCCATTTTTTTCCCTCAATTGGCCATTGATTATGATTAGATCTCGATACAAAATTTTTCTGCGGACCATAAATGCTCAGAAATATTCAAATGCAGTGCATGGAGCTGGATGCCATATTTGTCGGTATTCTCTATAGGCCGTCTTGCGATACCAATTGATAGGAAATAATTCTCAGAAAAATGATTTTTCCGTATCCCTACTTTTTTAGGCAATTTTAACAAAAAGCTTGTGCCCTCCATTTTTTTTCCTCAATTGGCCCTTGATTATGATTAGATCTCAATACAAAATGATAACATTCGCCGCTTTAGCTCTGTTTTCAAGTATGCTCTCCGGGACAACGGGCACAATACTCACCGCCACAGCTCCCGGAGAAATATGCGATATGCTCGAAGATATAACCCCAATAGGTCAAACCATTATTTTCGTCGATATCGATGAAACCCTCATTAGAGAAGGTAGCGATGTCAAATCCTGGGAGCAATATGGCAATTTCTCTTCCATGAAAGTTATCAATGGACCGCTCCTCACAACACTAACTCGACTAACCAACCAACCCAGCATAAAAACCGTTGCCCTGACAAGTGCATGCGCTTGGGTTCTGCACGCGTCAGAAAATGTACCGAGTGACTCTTCACCTGTCCATTTCTCCCTCGATCTACTTCCCAACTCTTATTTGTTTTCTTGCAATCCCGATCAGGTTAAGTGGGAGCCGTTTAAACCACGATTGATATGCCGTATCCGTTCCGAAGCCATGGCAACGCTGGTACCGGCCTTCCAAAATTCCTTCGGTCCAGATGCTTACATTCTTGCTCCCATGCTGGATTATACTCCCCAAACATGCGACAAAATCATTGCCAAATTCCCTTCTAAAGCCTTTTGGCCGGCATTGGAATTTCCATGGGTCCCCCTTGAACTGGGACCCACATTGCAAACAAGGTTTCCAGATCTCCATATTTATCGATATACCTACAGATTGGGCGGTAAGATTCGACACGATTATTATGTCCAAGATTCGGACAATAACGAGCAATACAGACAGATTATCGCGTGGCCCATCTACACACATGGCGTTATTTTTGGCAATCCTTTTACCGACGATGGAGGCATGCAAAAAGGACTCGTCATGTGGTCTTTCCTAGAGACCATGGTCGACGAAGACCAATGGCCAACGACAATTATTGCCATCGATGATAACTTAGATATGCTTCAA
Organism: Puniceicoccales bacterium; assembly: GCA_031270475.1. Classification (GTDB taxonomy): domain Bacteria; phylum Verrucomicrobiota; class Verrucomicrobiia; order Opitutales; family LL51; genus LL51. The sequence continues at coordinate 3,710 of JAISXO010000010.1, forward strand.
AATATTCTAGAAGTCTGTAATGAAAGGGGCATCACATTTATCGGTATCCACTATCATTCGCCTCCCGCACGGATATTTAACGCCCATTCTTGAAAGAAAGAATAATTTTTTAGAAAAACTTATCTTTTTATCATTGCATATTTCGTGGTTTTGCATATAAACTAGGACGGTCCTTTGAGGGAAATATGAAATACGATTCGGTTATCATCGGTGCAGGGTTATCGGGTCTTGCCGCGGGCATCCGTTTGGCACAATTCGGTAAACGGGTTTTGGTCGTCGAAAAACATAGTATCATTGGCGGCCTCAATAGTTTTTATTCGCGTTTTGGCCGCAAGATCGATGTCGGATTGCATGCGATTACGAACTTTGTCAAAAAAGGTATTTCCAAGTCGCCCCTCTCGAAATTACTCCGCCAGCTGCGCATTCCCTACGACCTCCTCTGCCTTTGCGAACAAAATCTTTCCAAAATTATTCTCAACGATAAGGTCGCAAAATTTAGCAATGATTTTACGCTTTTAGAGACGGAAATTGCCCGACTTTTTCCGCAATCCATCGATGCCTTTCGCAAGCTGGTCGAAAAAATTAAGGAATTCAATCCATTTACGGACGATTCGGCACAAAACGTTTCGACACGGGCAGTCCTCACGGCCCTCCTCAACAATCAGGAGCTGGAAGACATGCTCCTTTTACCGACGCTTTACTATGGTAGTGCGCGGGAAAACGATGTGACCTGGGGGCAATTTGTGATTCTTTTTCGCTCCATTTTTTTGGAAGGTTTCGCGCGGCCATTCGATGGAATTCGCAAAATTCTCACGATTTTACTCCAAAAATTTCAGGAACTCGGAGGAGAAAAACGTTTACGCTGCGAGGTCCAACGCATTAAAACGGCGAATGGTCAAGTGATGGGCGTCGTCCTTGCCGACGGAAAAATAATCGAATGTGACCATGTTTTATCGACAATCGGTTATCCGGAAACGGTCAAGCTCTACGACGGAGAAAATTTCAAAACTACACCCAAAGGACAACTTTCATTTTGTGAGGCAATCGCTATCTTTGACCAGCAACCCCAGGATCTCGGCTGGAATGATACGATTATTTTCTTTGAAAAAAATTCGCAATTTTTCTATAAAAAGTCATCGGACGAGATCGAAATGGCTTCCGGTGTCATTTGTCTGCCCAATAATTTTCGCTACGGCGATGGCCAGGCCATGAAAGAAGGAATGTTGCGCGTTACGGCACTTGCGAATTACGAAAAATGGAAGGCGCTTCCCGATACCGCTTACCGAGCTATGAAAAAACATTGTTTCGATCAACTCATTGAACAGGCGGTAAAAATTTTGGGCAACCGATATCTCGACTTTAATACCTGGAAAAATAATCTTTTGGACCACGATTTCTTCACGCCATTGACAATCGAACGCTTTACAGGCCGGGTCAACGGTGCGATTTATGGCTCCCCGGAGAAAATTTATGACGGCGTTTTGCCCATTAAAAATCTGTTTTTATGCGGTACGGATCAGGGCTTTCTCGGAATTATTGGCTCAATGTTGAGCGGCATATCGATCGTCAATCGCCACCTCCTCCGCGGAAAAATAGGTTAGGGGCTGACAGGGCCAAAGGCCCCGGCCTCTCGGCGCGAAGCGCCGAGAGGCCGAGGCAACTTCGTTGCCTGATCCCTACCGGGATCGGGCCTTTGGCCCAGCCCGGCGCTTCGCGCCGGGCTGATTTTACAAGAATTCCACAGAAAACATTTGACGAATTTCTTTGTTTTGACCATTATGTCTTCCAATGAATCACACTTGGCAAGCGCTGGCACAGACAACAAATTGCGAAATAGGCCATCGACTGAAACTTCCTCCCTCCATTTCAGCGTGTAAAAAATTATTAAACGAAAAATTATGCGTTGCATGTTCGGGCGGAGTCGACTCCCTTTGTTTGACGCTCGCCTTGGCCGCCCAATTTCCGGCTCACCGCCTTGCTATTCTTCACTACAACCACGCTACCCGCGGCCAAGAAACGGATGACGACGAGCATTTTGTCGCCCATTTGGCCTGCGATCTCGGCATTGATTTTTTTACGGAAAAATACTCCAACGGCTCCATTTCGGAGGGCGCATTACGCAGGGCTCGCTATGCATTTTTTTTACAAACAATGACTCGTTTGAAAAGTCGTTTTCTTCTGCTCGCCCATCACGCGGATGACGTTATTGAAACGATGCTCATGCGTCTAGCCCGCGGCAGTACTGAAATCGCCGCCCCAAAATATTGCCAACCTTTTGCCGAAGGAACCTACCTTCTCCGTCCATTAATTTCCATTTCGAAACAAGAAATTATCGATTTATTTACAAAAAATCAAATTCCCTGGCGTGAAGATTCGAGTAACAGCAAGGACGACTATCTGCGCAATCGCATTCGAAAGTTTTTGCTCCCAATGGACGCTATTTTTAGTGGACGGAATTGGAAACGGGGTTTTCTTTTGGCCCATCGCTACCTTGAAGAAGACGCCACTTGCCTCAATCAAATGGCCGAAATTCTGTGTACCGATCCACAAAAACTCGATCTGCAAAACGTTCCTCACGCGTCTATCATCCGTCGAGCCATTCAATTTTGGCTGCGCGATTATGCTCCGTCCCGAGCATGTTTTGAACAAATTTTTGACGCTGTCGTGCAAAATTATTTCGCAAAAATTAGCATCGCCCCCCAAATTGCGGTTGAAATCGATCAAAAAATACTCTCAAAAAAAACGGAACACAGCGATATTTTTGAATTTAATTTTAAAAATTGGCATTTTGGAACGCTATATTTACCAACTAGATACAAATTAACCCGCGAAATGGCCCCTTTCCAAAATTCGCTCCCGACGGAACTTAATACGTTTGTGGTCTACGTTGACGAGAAAAAATGCGACGAAATTTCGATACGCACGTGGCGCCATGGTGACCGCTACCGCCCGATTAATGCTCCGACAAAGTCTCTTAAAAAGCTTTTTTCCGAAAAAAAAATCCCCGTCCGCCAGCGATCGGAACTCCCCGTGCTCTGCGATAAATGGGGTGCTATTTTCTGGGTTCCACATCTTCCGCCGGCTGATTTTGTAAAAGTTCGAAATAATTATGCATTAAAAATTACTTTTTCTCCGACATAAATCAAAGCTCTCCTCAGAAAAAAACTCTTTCCGAAAAAAAAATCCCCATCCGCCAGTCCATTTTGTAAAAGTTCGAAATATTTATGCGCCAAAAATTACTTTTTCGTCGACATAAACAAAAAAATTCATGGGTTAAAGACGTATCGATGACTCCACCAGTTCCGAGTAAAAATAGTCGTGTCCGCTCCTTCCTCATTTGGGGAGCTATTATTCTTGTCATGTGCCTCCTCTGGGAAAATTATAGCGCAACCATGTCCGTCCAGGAAAAATGGACCATTTCTCAAGTGATCGAAGCCGCTAAAGCCGGTAAAATTACCAAGGGATCTGTCAAATCTGACCCCGCAAAAGGCGAAAAATGGCACGTCCTGCGCGGAAAAGCAAAGGTCGATAAACCCATTATCCTCCTCAATGGCCAAACCCGAGATTATGTCCAATTCGAAGCCGAAGGGAAATTGACCAGTAAACGCTTCGAAGATCTCATGGCGTCCTCCCAGGTCTGGTGCGAAGAAGCTAATAATAACCTCTGGATGTCCCTTCTCCTCAGCGTTTTGCCCCTACTTATTCTCATCTTTTTCATCTATATTTTCTTTTTCCGTCCCCTAAAACATGCCAATCGAAGCGCCCTCGTCTTCGGCAAAAGTAAGGCGAAACTTATCTCCAAGGAAAATAATAAAAAAACATTTAAGGATTTCGCAGGATACGAAGAGGCCAAAGAGGAAGTGGCTGAAGTGGTTGATTTTTTAAAAAGTCCAGAAAAATTCAAGGAAATCGGTGCGAAAATTCCCAAAGGATTCCTCATGGTCGGTCCTCCCGGCACCGGTAAAACATTGCTCGCCCGCGCCATCGCCGGTGAAGCCGATGTGCCTTTCTTCAACGTGAGCGGTTCGGATTTCGTCGAAATGTTCGTTGGACTAGGTGCGGCTCGGGTGCGCGATACCTTCGAACAAGCCCGCAAAAGTTCGCCCTGCCTCGTCTTTATCGACGAAATCGACGCGGTTGGACGAAGCCGCGGAGCCGGTATCGGCGGCGGAAATGACGAGCGGGAACAAACACTCAATTCGCTCCTCGTCGAAATGGACGGCTTCGAAGAAAATAATGGCGTCATCGTCATCGCGGCAACAAATCGGCCCGACGTGCTCGATAACGCGTTACTCCGCCCGGGACGCTTCGATCGCCAGGTGGTCATCGATATGCCCGATTTTACAGGACGCCTCGCAATTCTGAAAGTCCATGCCGCCCGATTTAAACTCAAATCTAATATCAGTCTCAAGGAAATTGCCCGCCATACCTCGGGATTTTCCGGCGCCGATCTCGAAAATTTACTCAATGAAGCGGCGATACTTTGCGCACGCTATAACCACAAAGAAATCGATCGCATAGAAATCGACGAGGCCCACGATAAGGTCGCCTACGGCCGCGAACGCCGCAAACTCATGGACCAAAAAGATAAAAAAATTACAGCATTTCATGAGGCCGGTCACGCCATTATTCAAGCCATCGTCGACACGGGTGACATGCCCGTCCACAAGGTGACCATTCTTCCGCGCGGCCAGAGTCTCGGCAGTACGATGTTCATGCCCAAAAAAGATATCCTTAATTACTCCAAAACGAATATTTTAAATAATATTTGCTGCTCAATGGGCGGACGCGTCGCCGAAGAAATCACGTTCAATGAGTTGACGAGCGGAGCCGCCTGCGATATCAAGTCGGCCACTAAATTGGCACGCAAAATGGTTTGCGACTGGGGGATGAGCGATCTCGGAACCGTCGCCTATGGTGACAACCAAGACCATGTTTTCCTCGGAAAAGAAATCGCCCGCGACCAAAATTATAGCGAACAGACCGCCCAAAAAATCGACGCCGAAATCGCTAAAACGATCCAAAACGAATACGAGCGCGCAAAAAAAATTCTCACGGAACACTATGCACTCGTCCAAAAACTGGCAGAAGCGCTCCTGAAATACGAAACCATCGAGGGGAAACACGTCTACGAATTGGTCCAACATGGCGATTTTCGCTCGAAATTAACGGCCGCACGCCGGCGACTGATCCCCAAAAAAGTCGAGGAAACGCAAACTCCGCCCACCGACGAAATTCCATCTGAGAACGGAAAAAATTCAGAAAAATCAAAAAAAAGCACCAAAAAGCTTGCAAATGAAAATCAAATCCAAGAAAAGGGAACGGAGTAAGTTTTTATGGAAAATATTAATTACATTCAAACATTCGGCATGATCGTTGTTCAAATCTTTATTTTTCTCAATCCGCCGACTTCCATCACCGTCATGCTGGGGATGAGTCATGGGTGTACGATCGCCGAGCGCCTGCGCGCCGCGAAGCAAATTTGTATCATTGGGAGCATGTTGCTTGTTGTATTCGCTCTTTGTGGCAAAGTGGTTCTCGACGATATTTTTCACATTTCGACGGAAGCTTTTCAAGTTGGTGGAGGATTATTTATTTTTCTCATCGGGCTCACCATGGCTACTTCTAAGGGATCCGACGGCGGAGAAGTGCAGGCCGATGGCGAGAAGCAGAGCCTATCGAGCCAAATTATTACGCCCCTTGCGACGCCCTTGCTGGTCGGTCCAGGGGCCATGACGGCCACGCTTGTAAAACGCATGGAATTACCCGATTCGCTGGATTGGACAATCGTTTTTTATCTAGCGCTTGTGGTTACGATGCTGCTCGTTTATTTTACATACGTTTTATGTTGCAAATTTTCGAAGTATTTGAAACCGATGGTTTTACGAATTATTGAAAAACTCGTCGGCCTTCTTCTACTTTGTGTTGGAACATCCGCCATTTTGAAAGGAATACAAATTTTCCTTGGAACGCTCTGATAAATCGTTGAAAATTTTCAGTAACAGATTTGATATTTATCCCATAATTTCCTTGACCGTTTTGTAATTTTTTTTATGACCCAGCTTGGCCAGATTACAAATCTGGCGTTGGGAGTATTGGGATGTGGATGAATTATTTTTTGCTTTTGGTGGTGGTCGGCTGTTATTTTCTGGGAGGAATTTTTGGGTTATACTCCAGATCGGACGAAAGGGAAGTTGTCGAAGTTGAAGTACAAAACAAGGGCGAGTGGTCATTTCAGAGAAGAGACTTCGTTCGGATGAAAGCACCTCGGGAACAACCAACGACATCCGTTGAAAGAAAACTTTCCGACGAAATCCTCCCTGCCACAGCCGATTTCCTGACATTTGATTGCGATGACGAAACAGTTTTCCCTGCGAAAAATACGCCGCCGCTCCAGGCCTCCGCACAAAATATAACAGAAATTCCAC
>JAISXO010000053.1 GCA_031270475.1 Puniceicoccales bacterium
ATTCCCTGGCAGGGGGTTCAAGGGGGAAGGATTCCCCCTTGGCCGGCACCTCCCTCTCAAAGCGCACTTAAAAATCCATTTTTTCCAATTCGTATCCATCCTTTTGATCGACAACATTCCATCCTTTTTCGCCGAGAAGTTGCCGCAAGCGATCGGATTCATCAAAATTTTTATTACCTTTAGCCTGCCACCGTTGAGCTGCGAGTTCGGCGATATCGCTAGGAACTTCGATTGCTTTCAAATCCCGATGAAATAGGAATTTTTCGATACCAAGAATAAAGCAGAGGGCATATAATTCCTGCAATTCCATATTTTGGGCGTCATTGAGGGCTGAAAAAATTTCGCCGAGGCATTTTGGAACATTGAGGTCATTTTTGAGGGCTTCGATTGCGCTATTAGGGGAGTGATAGGTTATATTTTTAGGAAGAAAATTTTCATCGAACGAAAGATTATTTTTTTCGCACAGATTCACCACCTTCGCCTTTAATTTACTGAGGGCGCTCCGTGCGGCATCGAGGCCGGCGAAGGTAAAATTCAAAATTTGCCGATAATGCCCGCTAATTAGCGCATAGCGAACGGTAGAAGCGTCATAACCCTTATTTTTTAGATCGCTTAAAGTAAACAAATTGCCCAAACTTTTGGACATTTTTTGTCCTTCGACCTGCAAATGTTCCGAATGAAACCAATGTTTTACGAAAAGTTTTCCCGTAGCGCATTCTGTCTGAGCGATTTCATTTTCGTGATGAGGGAAACAGAGGTCGATGCCACCGCCGTGAATATCGATTGTTTCGCCCAGATATTTTACGGACATCGCGCTGCACTCGATATGCCAACCGGGACGTCCTTTTCCCCACGGACTTTCCCAAAAGACATCACCATCTTCCGCTTTATAAGCCTTCCATAGGGCAAAATCGTGGACCGAGTCCCGGTCGTACTCGTCCGCTAAATTTGTTCGCCCTGCGCTATTTTCGTTCTGCGTCGCAAGTTGTTTAATATCGATCCGCGAAAGCTTTCCGTAATCGGGAAAGGACGAAAGGCGAAAGTAAACGGAACCGTCGGCCGCCGCATAGGCATGTTTTTTTTGAATTAATGTCTCAATCATTGCGATTTGTTCGGCGACATGACTTGCAGCCTTGGGTTCTACATCGGGCGGTAAAATATTCAATGCCTCACAATCTCGGTGAAAAATATCCGTCCATCTTTCCGTAAAACTTCGCAGTGAAACATTTTCCTGCTGAGCTCCACGAATCGTCTTATCGTCGATATCCGTAATATTTCGGACAAATTTTACCCCATAACCCATCGTCAGGAGCAGTCGGTGTAAAACATCTTGGAGCAAAAATGTGCGAAAATTTCCAATGTGAGCGTAGTTGTATACCGTTGGACCACAACAGTAAATACGCAAAATTTTATCTGGATTGAGGGGAACAATGTCTTCAATTTGACGGCTTTGCGTATTGTATAATCTGACGATATTCATGGGGGTAATTTCTCGTTTATGAAAAAAAATGCAATATTTTTGTTGGTCAAAGAGACTGTTTTTGGGAGCTCCGCTCCAAATCCCGCAAGCTAGAGGGCTCTGCCGGAGGGGAAAGGTCAGCCCGGCCCGAAGGGCCGGGCTGACCGAAGGCCTTTCAGGCCCCGCGGCTTCGCCGCGGGGCCTGTATCCGGGTTCAGGGAATGGATTCCCTGGCGGGGATTCTAAGAGCGCGCAGCCCTTAGGCAATTTTACTCATAAAAAAACTGTTTTGGAGCGACGCACCCTCGAAGAAACGAGGTCCAATTTGACGACCGCAATAAATATTAATGAAAGCAGGCAAGATTGAACGAATACATTGGAATTGAAATCGGAATCCAAAAATATAAATAAAAAATTTTGAATAAAAAAAGCTAAAAAAACGGAAAATTTATCGATATCGGTAAAATGTGCCCCGTAAAACACGGCAATTGCCACCAATAAAAGTTGAGAAAATGTAAAGCAATAAAAACAAAAATAGGATACAAATCCGATACCAAATAGGCAGAGCCCCGTATGAAAATTAAAATATTTTTTAGTGAAAATAAGCCAACAAAAAGGTAAAACAGATATCGATAATCCCCATCGAACAAGTGATTTATTGGCTAAAATCTCTAAAAAAAATAAAAACAAAAATCGGAAAACAGTCCTATTCTTTACATCATAGGACAACTGGTGAAACTGCTTTTTATAAATCATCGGGAATAATGATAAGAATTTCGCGTAAATTATTGGTGATTTCAGGAAGATCAACCACCACCTGCAAAAACATATCGTCGGCCTGTTTTTGCCATTCAATAACATTGCCCAGCGGGACCTGGAAATCCATGTGAGCGAACGATGCCGCGAAAATCTTCGCCCCAGTTCGTAAGGCTTGTAGGACATTTGTTGGAATATTTTTCACAATACCGGAAGCCCTAATTTCAAATTTATTTGCGTCGTTTTTACGCAAATCGCTGCCAGTGCCCGTAAAAACTAGCGGTATCGAAAAATTTTCAAGTTGAACCGCCAAATGAAATTTGGGACTCGATGTTAACGTAACCACCGAAAATTGCTCCGAAACTTCCTCAACTTTTCCAATAATGTGCCCGCGCCCAATCACAGGTGCATGCATCCTCACCCCATGCATACTCCCTTTATTTACAATTATTGACTCAAACCATGCCGAAGTTTTACGCCCAATTACCCCTCCATAAATCTTTTTATACGAATTTTTTTCACCAATTTCGAGCAGATTTTTAATATTTTTTAGTCGTTCATTTAAATCCCGATTTTCCTGTAATTGTAATTTTAATGTCAGATTTTCGCTTTCCAATGCCTTGCAAATTTTAATCAAATTTTCCCGCGATTCCATGCGCAATAAAACTTCATCAACCCCCCGTTCTATCTGTGAATCAATCGCCAAAAATGGGACCGCTATGGATTGCAAAAATGATTTCGGATTAAAGGATTTTTTTAAAAAAAATACAATGATAATAAATATGGTAAAGCAACGGGAAAAATTTTTCGAAATCATTGCCAAAATATTACTTTCAATCTTCGGATAACCATAACCCTAAATCCTGTAAAACTGTCCCCGTCCCATTCGCTACCGCAAATAATGGATCGTCCGCAATTATAACCGGTAACCCCGTCGATTCACTGACCGCCCGGTCAAGCTTCCGAATCATCGAGCCCCCTCCCGCAAGAATAATACCGCGATCAACGAGATCCGATGATAACTCCGGTGGACACTTCTCCAAGGCAATCTTAATCACTTCCACAATACCCGAAACCGCTTCCCGTAACGCCTCGCGTATCTCAACGGAAGAAATTTTAATCGTCCGCGGTAACCCAATAATCGCGTCCCGTCCCTTGATCGCCATCTCTAATTCGTTCTCTAACTTCGCCGCTGATCCAATCCGAATCTTGATCTCCTCCGCCGTCCGCTCTCCAATTATTAAATTATACATCTTTTTTATGTAGGCAATGATCGAATTGTCAATCGCATCGCCTCCAATGCGAATACTTTGTGAAAAAACAACGCCGTTTAATGATAAAATCGCAACCTCCGTCGTCCCTCCTCCAATGTCAACAATCATGCTCGCCGCCGGTTCGTCAATCGGTAGCCCCACTCCAATTGCCGCCGCCATCGGCTCCTGTAACAATAACACGTCCCGCGCTCCCGCATGGATCGCAGACTCCTTGACCGCCCGTCGCTCCACCTCCGTAATCCCCGACGGTACCGCAATGACAACCCGCGGCGGAATGAATTTCATCGTCCGTGATGCCTTGTTGATAAAATATCGCAACATCGCTTCCGTAATCTCGAAATCCGCAATCACTCCGTCCTTCATCGGCCGTATGGCCATAATATTCGCTGGCGTGCGACCTAACATTTTCTTCGCCTCTAAACCAACCGCTCGTACCTTCTTCGAATTTGTGTATATCGCTACCACACTGGGCTCGTTCATTATAATACCGCGATCTTTCGCAAAAACAAGCGTATTGGCCGTGCCTAAATCAATGCCAATGTCGTGCGATAGAAACCCTAATGCCTTCCCTAGGGAATTTTTTAACTTTAAACCAAGTTTCATAGGAGGAACTTTCCCATACTATGAAAAAATTCTTGCCCCTTTGCAAAGATAATTTTTCTAAAAGCCCCTGGCAAGGGGGAATCCTTCCCCCTTGAACCCCCTGCCAGGGAA
>JAISXO010000003.1 GCA_031270475.1 Puniceicoccales bacterium
GGGAGAAGTACAATTTTTTTTATTTTTTGGAAATTATTTTTTCAGAAAAAATCACTTGACAGGGACGGAAAGTGTGGCAAGGCTGGAGAGTAGAGGGTGGGAGCGAGCGGCACGTAAAATTTCCCCATCACCCAAACGCCATTTTTAAAAAATTATTCCATTGATCAGACATCAATTTTTTCTTGACAAAGCAAAAACAAAATTACCATTTGTCAGCATCAATGCTGGGGGTGTCTTGGTTTCGACTGGGAGCCGGAGAGTATGGCGGCAGGTCGGAGATAATGGTTGGCTCCGTAAAAATCCATTAAAAAATTAAACGGCAAAAAAAATAAAGCTGTTGCAACTCTGTACGTTGACAACGTCGTGAGAGATCTCGATTTTGGTCGCGTTATGAGTAAGGCTGCGTAGATTGACGTAGCGCATCAACCGCGGAATGCTCGCTACTGCGGGTTTGGTGTCGATTAGCGAGTGAAATGCGAAGTGAATCGACAGGCTTCGCACGGATCCGAAACTGTCGGCAGGGTTGTTGCGATTGTGTTTATTCAAGCGCCACAGCTGAGATGAAATAATAAACTAAACATGTAGATGCCATGCGTGAACGTTCACAGGACGCGGGTTCGACTCCCGCCACCTCCACCATGGACAGAAACGGGATTTTTAACCAACAACCAAAATTTCATATAGTTTTAAGAGAGTGAAATAAAGGCCGACTTTTCCACATGATGAAAAAAATCCTTATCGCTGATTCCATATTCAGGTCGTTTATATTCATACAATCGAAGTTTTTAAGCATCATAATTGCCGAGGTATATGGGATGACTCCTATGTATTCCGGCCACGATGACTCAAACCAATAAACTTCATCGTTTTCTTCAAAAGTCAAAATAGTGTGGGCTGGAAGTTTGCCATCGTAATAGCAAATGAAATATGTTTTTACATGTATGTTTTTCTCTGCAAAAAGTTTCCGCACTAATTCCACTTGATCTCAGCATATACCGATTTGGTTTTGCAAAACTTGTTCCGGCATTTGCAAGACATAACCTTTCATAAAGTTGTTCCAAACAAGTATTAGATTTGGTCAATTACTAAAAACGATTTGTGGAGCAATTTATATCGCCAAACAAGGCCTGCGTACTTCATTTTTGTTGGGGCCATAAGCGAACCAAAATGACTTGACAGGGGCGGAAAGTATGGCAAGGCTAGGGAATAGAGGGTGGGAGCAAGCGGCATGTAAAAATTTTTAGACTCTATCGGCGTGCCTCGATAGCGGAATAGCGTTGCCATATACCATAAATAACATGGTCAAAGATGTAAAAAAGCAATCCGAACTGAAATCTCAAAATTTTTCAGAAACAAGGCAAACTAAGCGCGCTAAAAAACTCGCCATTTCGGAATATTTCATCAAATTAACAATTATCTTAGGGACTGAAACATAGGAAAAATTTCGTATGTCCTTTGGAATTATTATGGAAATTTTCAAACTTTATCTATCGTCGCTTAAAAAATCATTTACAATCCGCGGCCGCGCTTCCCGTTCGGAATTCGTAGCTTTTCATCTGATTGGGTTAATTCCTATCGCAATTTGTCTACTGATTGCATCGCCAGCAATTCACGCTATCATGCGACAAGGCGAACAGTTATTGACCAATATCTCTGGGAACATATTTCCCGCATTACTTCAATCGATCAAGCCAGAAGCAGCGCAGGGAATTGCCGCCATATTGGCCAGTAGTCCCGCTATTATCATATTTCAACAAAAATTAGGAGCCATCACAGCCACGTTTTGCCAACACTTGCCGTCCCTATTTTTTTTATTATTGAGCATACTTATTTATATTGTACCCAGCTTTTCAGTGTCCATTCGGCGGCTACACGACCGTAATCTCAGCAGTTACTTCTACCTCACGCAATTTATTCCGCCGATCGGTACAGCTATTTTTCTGATACTCATGTTTTTAAACGGTTCGGATGGCCCCAATCCCCACGGCCAAGATCCGCTCCAAAAGGAATATTTTTGAAAATTATTTCCAAATTATTCCCTACGAAAAATAAAAATTTGCTTTCCAACGGATGAGTACTGTGTAAATTCATACCATTCCCATGAAAATCGATAATGTTAAAGTCTATGATCTCGAAGAATGTATCGTCGCCAGTGGATTACCGATGCTTTCTGCTTACGATGAAAAAGAATTCGCCGAATGCGTCGAGCGATTGCAAAATGATTTCGCCCAAAAACAAAGTAGTAAACACATCACTCGGGCATGTAAACTCGCCTCCAATGACTCCGCTTCGGGACATTGTAATTTTTTGAAGGGTATTCTCGTCGCATGTAATGTGACTGGAACGCAGGCCTGGTGGATCCAAGCAGGGCGTTATGGCCATTTCGTCATCGACTCAAGTATGTCCAAAATGCATCGTCTAAAATCCATGGATCTGGAAACTTGTTGCCATCCGAAGACTCCACAAAATTCACGGCAAGAAATCGCTAAATTAGTCGCACTCGACGATATCGAATCACTCGTCTATGCCTGCCCCATGGGCCTGGAACTTACCGCCCGTATTAACACCAATTATATGCAATTGCGCATCATGTACCACCAGCGTAAAGCACACCGACTACAGGAATGGCACACATTTTGCCACTGGATTGAATCGCTTCCGCTTGCCGACGAATTTCTTATCAGCAATAAGGAATAACTTTATTAATGATCATTTAACTTATTTTTAATATTATATTTTTTCATATATCCGGATTAGGAACGGAAGTATTATTTCCATATTTGGCATTTTTTTCATAAAGAATTTTTTGGATCGCCTGTCTTTTTGGCGTATTTTTAATAGTCGTCAAATAATCTGCCGCTGTTTTTCCCAGATCATCCTTAGCATCGATTTCCAAACGGCTTCCAGACTCTCCGTAAGTTCCATTTAACCCCACCAATTGCTGAACAACATTGCTATCGCCATTCATAACGGCAACGTGTAATATCGTTCGTCCCATAATATCCACAGCAGCAACATTTATCCGCTGTTCTGTGAGTAAAACATTGATACTCTCCTGATTATTATACTCCATGGCCAGATACAATGGCGTCTTACCATCCTTACTGCGCATATTGATTTCGAGGGGATCTCTTTCAATCAAGTATTTTAAGCACGGCGCTGAATTCATTGCCGCCACATGAAGGAGCGTGAGCTTCGACTCTTTCAATTCGGGTAAATTGGTGATCTCCGTCCTCTTATCATCCAACAACTTTTGTAATGATGTCGAATCGAGTAAAGTGGCTGCCAAAATGACGATTGGCCATTGATGTCCAGCCAATACCATTTGATTGGGCTTGAAAGATTTCCCTTTGACGTAGCTTCTAATAAATGCTTCCATTTCTGCGATGGGGACACATTTATCTCCAATGGCGATATGCGAGGCAAATTTTTTGACTTCTTCCGGCCTCGACAAGCAAGGTATGTACGCTTGAAGCATTCCACCGGAAACTCCCATTAAACCCACGATCAATAACTTTTGGACATTCGATAATTGACAACATTTGTTCTTCATCGTAAAATATATTATTTTTTTATTTACAAAAATCAATCAATAAATTACTTTTTATTCAATTTATTGTCCGATACGCGTAAAAAAATGCCAAGGACGATAATCCTCGGCATGTATTAATTTATATAAAATTTACTTTAAAATTATTTCCCTATAACTGCGCTTTTAGGTATTAAAGTTAGGATGCGGTCGTCGACTCTACGACAGCGATATTCTCTGCGTGCGCAGTTAGTTTATACGTACCATCGCCCGCGTTATAATCGGTGATATGCCGGCCAACCTTTCCATATGTAGCGCCACCTTCCTTGAGGGCATCTTGTATAATCGCTCTTGTATCAATATCATCGACATCTTCGAGGTAATCCGCCGGCGTCTTGCCACCCGCATCTTTAATATTTACTTCCAATGAGTGGTCATTCCACGCAATACTTTTTTCATTGATGAGTTTCGTTACGACCGCATCAGCACCATCTCTGACCGCTACGTGAAGTATCGTTCGCCCATGATTATCCCGGGAATTGATAAAAAATTTCGGTGAATTAACCAAGGTAGTCGCGCAATCCGTCTTCCCATAATACAGAGCCCTATAGTAAGGTGTTTCTCCGTTACTATTATGCTCATTGACATCCAAACGTCCATCATCAATAAGTAATTGTGTTGCGACATTTGAATTCATCGCCGCTACATGTAAAGGAGTATCGCCGAATGTTGTCTGAACGGCGACATCCGTATCATTATTATCAAGCAATTTTTTTACAGGATGGGTCTCTGCTGTATTATATGACGCCCCCGATACACTCGCTGCGAAAAAAATAAGCGGCAAATAAGGTCCCACTATTACCTTTTTGTTGGGATCGATGCTTTTTCCTGTAAGAAAACTATTAACCAAATCACCTAGTAATTCAGTTCGTGCTACATTGGTCCCTATAACTACACGCACATCGCGTTTGCTATCATCCGACATCGCTGACCAACAAGGTATTTGGGGTGCTGTCGTTTCTGCTTTAAGTACCATACCGCAACTTAAAAATAGACCCGCCACTAACGCAGATCTCCATTCCGATTGATTAGATTTTATTTCCATATCCGAGGTGAACTATGAAGGTTTTACGAAAAACGTCAACCATTTTCTTGAATATACTTTTTAAAAATAAACAAAACATCCATTTTATGTTATTGCAGAACATAATTTTCAGTATTGCCATTCCCTAGAAGAGATTTTCTATGCTTTCCATGGCTTCCCCCGAATATGCATTAAAAATAATCGATCCTGAAATCGCTTCGAGCATTACTAAAGAACTTCAGCGCCAACAACAACACCTCGAACTCATTGCCTCGGAAAATTTCACTTCCCCTGCGGTCATCGAAGCCGTCGGCAGCATTCTTACCAATAAATATGCCGAAGGTTATCCCCAAAAACGCTACTACGGCGGCTGCGAATTCGTCGACCGAATCGAATCCCTTGCCATCGAGCGCGCAAAACAACTGTTCGGTTGCGACCACGCCAATGTTCAGCCACATTCCGGTAGCCAGGCCAATACGGCCGTTTATATGGCTTGCCTGAAGCCCGGCGATCGGATTTTAACCATGTCCCTCGAACACGGTGGCCATCTCACCCACGGTTACGCAAAAAATATCAGTGGCATGCTCTATGCTGTTACCCATTACGGTGTCTCGGAAAATACGGGAGAAATTGATTACGACCAACTTGAATCCCTCGCCAATGAACAGCATCCAAAAATGATTACCATTGGCGCATCGGCTTACTCGCGGACCATCGATTTCAAACGCGTCGGTATCATTGCAAAAAATTGTGGTGCGCTCCTCATGGCTGATATCGCCCATATTGCCGGACTGGTCGCGACCGGATTACATCCATCGCCGGTTCCCTACGCCGATTTTGTCACAACGACGACCCATAAAACCCTGCGCGGACCTCGGGGCGGTATGATTATGTGTTCACAAGAATGGGCAAAAGCGATCGATTCGGCCATATTTCCAGGGATTCAAGGGGGACCGCTAATGCATGTCATCGCCGGTAAAGCCGTTTGCTTTTTAGAAGCATTGAAATCCGAATTTAAACAGTACCAACAACAAATCATCGCCAATTCCAAAGCGCTCTGTAATGAACTGCGGGAACGGGGCTTCCATATCGTGAGTGGTACGACGGATAATCATTTATTTCTCGTCGATCTACGCCCAACGCTCCCAGAAGTGAGCGGCAAGGACGCACAAATTGCATTGGAGGGCGCCAATATTACCCTGAATAAAAATACAGTTCCCAACGAAACGCGGAGCCCATTCCAAGGGAGTGGAGTCCGAATCGGAACACCAGCCGTTACAACCCGCGGAATGAAAGAAAAAGAAATGCTCCAAATTGCCAATTTTATCGCAACAATCCTTCAAAACATCACCGATGAAACGGTAATTGCAAAAACAAAGCAGCAGACCATCGAGTTGTGTGCCAATTTTCCCTTACCCTATTAGTTCCCACATAAGGTGTGATTGCGCTTCTCTTGCGATTTATTCGAGATTTTATGGATTTCGAAATTGACTTCTTTTTTCGTTCTCTCAAATTCGACCCATGGATGAGGATGAAAAGAATGTGTCGTGTGCACCTTGTCAGTCGAGGTGGTTAGGCAAAATTTCTTTAATTGCAGTTGTGGGAATATTTTCTGCGAGTATATCTCCACTCTCAGCGAGTCTAGATACTAAGCTTAGTTCCGCTCCACCACCAACCAAGCAAGCAGAATATCCTCTTATGAAACCTATGGATGCCGTTTCTATTCAGTCGCGCAACCAATATAACCAACAAAAATGTTCCTATGAATTAAAAAGAATTTCAACATCCATGGAAGGAAAAGACGCCCAGGATAAGGCTAAAATATTGATGGAATTCATTGCAGGATTTACGGTCTGTAATGCCGACTTGCAGTATGGACAGGTGCTGCAGGCTAAAATGGTCAAAATACCAACCGCTAAAGAAATTTGCTCTGGATTACTTTGCATTACCCTAGAACAAGTATTGCCTCTCGCAAAAAAATTGAGTTGTTGGGAACAACTTTCCCAACAATTAGAAAACAAGTATAGCCCAATTTTCAATATGCTCCAAACAAAACTTAAAACCATAACCCATCTTTCCAAAAATCGACCGGTCGATAGCAGCGGAATACAAACCGCCTTTGCCTATGAATGGGCACAAAAAATGGAAAAAGTAATAAGCAAAATTATAAAACAATACCAGGATCTGTTCATCATAAAAAATTGTCCCGAAGAAATTATGGATCGCCTAAACGAATATGCGGAAGAATTTAAGGAAATTACGAATAATTTAAGAAAGAGTTTAAGCACATCCCAAGGAGCAGCTGCATTGAACCGTATCGAAGATGAATTGACCCGATTTATTGTTACAAAGGCGGATATCATTGCCATAGCATTCCCCAACGAAAAACTCGATAAAATTTATGGCGCCCTTGCCATTATAACATTGCAATACACATTGCCTCTTATTGCCCGGCTCGGAACCCTATGGGGATTCGCCAATGCATTAAAAAATGGAGGTATTTCATCCCTGAAAGAAATATTTAAAATTAAATTTCAATTGTACGGAAAATTTATCTCTAACCAGTGTAGCCCAACCATCAAAGAAGAACCGGAGGGCGACCAAAGTAAACTCACCGAAACCGAAAAACGTGACATCGAACGCCGTAAACAGAAAGAAAAAGATCGCAGAGATGCCTCAATGGAAACCTATATCGTCGCTCAAACTAACATCATTATCGAATTCCTCTACCGAATAACACAAAAATATCTCGATGTCTTCCAAAAACGCGATACCGCTAATTGGCCCATTTGAAAATTTTGAGAATCGGTTCGTTCTTTGGACATGTTTTTTTGTGCACCCATGGGAGGCATAGCCTCCCGAATCTCCTTTCAGGAGATTCCTGCGGTGAACCGCAGATGGGTGCACAAACCCAACAAAACGTCGTTGACGATTACCCGTTCTATCGTTTGATACATTTGAGATATTTATGGCAAAAGAAGCAAACCTAGCTATCCTTGACGGCAATGAAGCGACAGCAAATGTCGCCTATCGGCTCAGCGAAATCATAGCGATTTATCCTATTACGCCTTCATCGGTGATGGCGGAATTTTGTGATGAGTGGCAAAACAAGGGCCAGAAGAATTTATGGGGAATTGTTCCTGAAATCACGCAACTTCAATCGGAGGGTGGCGTAGCTGGAGCGTTACATGGCGCGCTACAGACGGGGACTTTAGCCACTACTTTTACTGCGTCCCAAGGATTACTGCTCATGTTGCCCAACATGTTCAAGATAGCGGGGGAATTGACGCCTTTTTGCATGCATGTGACGGCCCGTTCCGTAGCGACCCACGCTCTATCGATTTTCGGCGATCACTCCGATGTGATGGCATGTCGCTCGACGGGATTCGCATTTTTATGTTCATCGTCGGTTCAGGAGGCGCACGATATGGCTGCCATTGCCCATGCTGCGACCTTGGAAGCGCGCATTCCTTTCCTTCATTTTTTCGACGGATTTCGCACATCCCATGAGATTAATAATTGTCGATTACTCACCGACGAGCAATTGCATCAACTGATCGATGAGCGCTCCATCACCGACATACGCCGACGCGCGTTAACTACGGATCATCCATCTATCCGCGGTACGGCTCAAAATCCCGATGTATTTTTTCAATCTCGAGAAGCGGCCAATTTATTTTACGACGAGGTTCCGATGATTCTTGAGAAATATTTCGAAAAATTTGCGGTACTAACGGGACGAAGATACAATCTATTCGACTACTATGGCCCTTCAGATGCGGAACGAATTGTCATCGCCATGGGTTCGGGAACGGAAACGCTACGGACCGTTGCAGAAGAACTCAATACTGGGGGAAGTGAAGGGAGTAAAGTAGGTGTGATTAAGGTACGTTCTTTCCGGCCATTTTCTGCGGAACATTTGCTAAAGGCGTTTCCAGAAACAGTAAAATCCATTGCGGTTCTCGATCGCACGAAGGAACCGGGGGCACTTGGAGAACCGTTATTTCTCGACGTAGCAGCAGCGATTCAGCAATCGGGACGGAATATTCGCGTAATTGGAGGGCGATACGGTTTAGGTTCGAAAGAATTTTCGCTGGCCATGGCGCAAGCAGTTTTCGATGAACTTGGGAAAACCGATCCTCAAAATCATTTTACCGTTGGTATCGACGACGACGTCACCCATCGATCGCTTTCCTATGAGTCCCTTTTCCGAGGTCTACGCGGCCGGATTTTTGAGGCTATGTTTTTCGGATTAGGTGCAGATGGTACGGTGGGAGCCAACAAGAATACGATCAAGATTATCAGTGATGAAACGGACCAATACGCCCAGGCTTACTTCGTATACGACTCAAAAAAATCCGGTGCAATGACCATTTCCCATCTCCGATTCGGGCCGGAACCCATCGAGGCACCCTATCTCATCGACGGAGCAGATTTCATCGCCTGCCATCAATTTTCGTTTCTCAACCGTTTCGATATTTTGAAAAATGCTAAAAATGGCGCTATTTTACTGATTAATTCGCCCCATGGCCGGGAGCACATTTGGGCTCATTTTGTACGAGAAGTCCAGGAAGATATCATCAAAAAACATCTAAATGTATACCTCATCGATGGCTACGACATCGCACGTAAGGCAGGTATGGGAGGCCGCATCAATACGATTATGCAGACCTGTTTCTTTGCTATTTCCGGTGTTTTACCGCGGTCCGAGGCCATTGAAAAAATCAAGCAATCGATCCAAAAAACTTACGCGAAAAAAGGCAAAGAAATTATTCAGAAAAATTTCGAAGCGGTCGATATGACTTTGGATAATCTTTTTGAGCTCGATCTAACGGCGTTACTGCCCGATAATCCGGTACGCCGACCCTCAATTGTGACCGATGCTGCGCCCGATTTTGTAAAGAACATCACCGCTAAAATGATGCTAAATGAAGGGAACGATTTGCCGGTCAGCGCAATGCCGATCGATGGTTGTTGGCCGACGGCAACCGCACAGTGGGAAAAACGGAGTATCGCCATGGAAATTCCCGAGTGGGATCCGGCGATTTGTATCCAATGTAATAAGTGCACCTTTGTTTGTCCTCACGCTGCGATCCGTGCGAAATACTATCCCGAAGCCGCTTTAGCAGCCGCACCGGAGGGATTTCAATCGGCCGATTTCCGCTCCCGCGATATCTCTGGACAAAAATTTACACTACAGGTTTCGCCGGAAGATTGTACCGGTTGTGCCCTTTGTGGTGAGGTTTGTCCCGCAAAAAATAAGCAAAATCAAAAAGCGCTTTCTATGGTTGTTAAGGAGCCAATTTTGGAACGAGAACGCAGACATTTCGAATTTTTCCAATCGCTATCCCAACCGATTGTCGAAGCAGTGACCGATGTCAAATCGTCCCAATTTCGCCAGCCTTTATTCGAGTACTCTGGAGCATGTAGCGGCTGCGGTGAAACGCCATATATCAAGCTTTTGACACAGCTTTTTGGCGACCATATCCTCATTGCTAACGCGACTGGCTGCTCTTCCATCTATGGCGGCAATTTACCGACGACGCCCTATACGGTAAACGACGAAGGTCATGGGCCAGCTTGGGCCAATTCCCTCTTCGAAGATAATGCGGAATTCGGCTTTGGCATTCGAATCGCTACGGAGAAAAAACGCGCCATTGCCTTAGAACTCCTCGAGCGGTACGCTTCCATTTTCGGCGACGATTTGATTACAAAAATTAAAAATAGCACTGCGATCCCCGAGCAGCGCCAACTGGTAGCGGTGATTCAAGAAAAATTACGGGGACAAAAAAATCCCAATTTCGAGCTCATATTTTTGGGGGATTTGAGTGAGAGTTTAGTCCGCAAGACGACCTGGATTATCGGCGGTGACGGTTGGGCCTATGACATCGGCTATGGCGGATTGGACCATGTTTTAGCCAGTGGACACGACATCAACGTACTCATTCTCGATACGGAAGTTTATTCCAACACGGGTGGACAGCAGTCGAAGGCGACGCCGGCTGGAGCCGTTGCAAAATTCGCTGCTGGAGGGAAATCGAATCCAAAAAAAGATATCGGTTTATTGGCGATCAACTATGGTAATATTTACGTGGCACAGATCGCATTCGGTACAAATGATGGCCATACGGTACGGGCGATGTTGGAAGCGGATGCCTACGAAGGGCCGTCCCTATTGATTGCCTATTGCCATTGCATCGCCCACGGATTTGATCTGCGAAATGGGTTAGATCAACAAAAAAAGGCGGTTACGAGCGGACATTGGCCGTTATATCGCTACAATCCAGGGAAAAAAATGGAAGAGCAAGGCGGCTTTAGTCTGGATTCCAAGCGGCCGACGATTGATTTAAACGACTATATCAGTGGAGAAACGCGCTTTAGTGCCCTACAACGAACCGATCCGCAGCGCGCTCAGCAACTACTCCAGGAAGAAACAATCCGCATTCAGGAAAAATACGATCTATTAGAGCAACTGGCAAACCGATGAGTGAACTCGCCCGTTATATCGCTACAATCCAGCGAAAAACATGGGAGAGCAAGGCGGCTTTAGTCTGGATTCCAAACGGCCGACGATTGATTTAAATGAAAAGTGGAGAAATTCGTTGCCGTGCTTTAGGAGCGCCTCAGAGTGTGCATAACGGGGCGAAGTATTGGGGCGTGCTGTTCATTGTAACTTTTTATTAAAAGACGAAAAATTTCCTGTATTGTTCGAGATTGTTTCTGAGTTATTTCTCTTTTTCCACTGCGGTCGAATCGCCTTTGGATGATTGTCCGGGAATAAGCTTCCCTATTATGACTTGGATCATTGTCAACACGAGCCCCGGCCTCTAGCAATATTTTTACCGCATCCAGATCGATATTTGTTATGGCGACTCCCAACGGATTATCACCATTCAGGAGATAGTCATAGGGCTTATATTGAGGAGGATTTACCTTCTCTCCGGCTTGAATAATCCTATTTATAATCCACGGATTGCCAGTGGCAACGGCCATCATTAAGACTGTTCTCCTATTCACATCTCGTGCGTCTACATCGGCTCCAGCGTCGAGAAGTATCTCGATAATTTCTGGGTTGCCATCTCCAATAGCCGCCATTAGGGGTGTCTTCCATTGATTATCGCGTGTGTCCACATCGTCCCCTATCTGCAATAAACGTAGAAGTATGGGAATATTGCCTCTATCAACGGCCAGACGCAATGGCGTACGATCGTAATCATCCTTTTCTGCTAAATAGCGAATTATTTCGCCCGTAGCAATAAGATCCTCTATTTTAGTCACATCATTGTGCTCCACTGCCTGATGTGCTGGATTCCACGGACCACCATAGAGAAGTTCGGTTTCGCCGAAAGTTCCCACTAATAAACACCCTGTGAACACAATGTTTCTAACTGTTTTTCTATTATATGTCTTCATTTTTAATATTTCCTAATTCCCATCTAGCATAATTTAGTATAATTTTTTAAATTTAAATGTCAAATTATTTTTATTTTCCTTCAAAAATACCATCAAAACGAATGGCACAATTCTTCCCAAAAGAAGTAGTTTCCAGCACTAAAAATATAATCCATTAGAACGGTCGCGGAGGAACTATTCCATGTTGTTCTTGGTATTTTTCTCTCAATAAATCAATAATTTTGGTTATTTTTTGGTATTGCGCCGAGGTTAGCTCATCCGTATGATAACGAAAGGATCGATTTTGACCGATCATCGCGACACACTCCTTCAAGTTATCAGCTGGAGGGATATCAACACGGGCACCGGCTCCTAGCAGCATTTTGACTGCCTCCAAATTGACATCCGTTATGGCAATTCCCAACGGATTACCACCGGTGAGACTGCCACAAAGCCCACCCTCCGCACCATTTATATTGGCTCCGAATTTGATAAGCAGTTCCATAATTTTAAAGTTGTTTTTTTCAACAGCCGCCATTAGGACTGTCTTTCCTATTTTTTGATGATCGGGGGCCTCTACATTAGCTCCTAGTCGCAATAAACGTTCAACCATGGCAACATTTCCCACATCAACGGCCAGACGCAACGGCGTACGTCCCAGCTCATCTCTTTCTTCTAAATAATTACCCAATTCACCTTTGGCAATTATGGTCTCTATTGTAGCTCCATCACCGCAATATACGGCCAGATGTACTGGATTCCAGTGACCATACAGCAGCTCGGCCCCCACCAATAAACATCCTGCAAACACAATGTTTCTAACTATTTTTCTATTATATGTTCTCATTTTTCAACCTTCCTTAAACTTTATTTAAAGTAACTTTTAAAATTCAAATGTCAAATTATTTTTATTTTTTTCGGAAAAATAGCCAAATGAGCAATTGATAAATTCTTAATTTATATTAACCAAGGTTAGTAGGCATCTACCTTCGGTTCTGGAATAAATCGAAAATCGGAACTTTCGACGAGTTCTACTGCTTTTTGAATTTTTCGTCTCACATGCTCGATTTTATTTTCCTGATCAATTGACGGATTCCGAATATTGACAAAAATTTTATTAGCCTCTATTTCTAGTATCCCCCCTCGAGTACTGGCACTTAGGTGCGTTTCTTCGCCATCTCTAATGCCTAAAAATTCCTTGGCTTCCTCCGAAGTCATATTCTCCAAATCTTGCTTTTGAGCGGCGGTAGGCGTAGGGCCGTTAAAAAACGTTTTCATTTCAGGACCAGCTCGGCCTCTTAAATCCTCCACTTCCCGATTATGGGCATCAAACCAAGATTCCCGTTCCGGCGACTCAAAGGCATAGACCAATTCGTCTTCATTTTTTAATAATTTTACCGGATGGGCCTCCCGCGCAACAGGTGCATCATTATAGGCTGGCGCAGAGCCCATCGCGTCAGACGTTTCCTTGCTACCAAGTGAACCTTTTACGTTTTGGAAAAAATTTCCTATCGCCTGGCATATGTTGCCCAAATGGAACTCAGATTTAAATTGAACGAAAGCTTCCCTAATGGTCATGATAGACTAATAATAATGTTTTTGTAAATATTGCAACATTGTACGTTTTCGCGGTAAATCGTAACTAATAATCGACAGGACTCGCAATTTTTCTCGCATCGAAACAAATTTCTCCCAATAATTTGTCACCCATGCATGATACAATTTCGTTACTCATTTTAGCGGCGGGGCTTGGTTCGCGATTTGGTAGCGACAAGCAAATTCTGAAAATTTCTTCGCTCCGACTGCCTATTCTCGCATTTTCTTTGAAAGATGCCGTAAAAAATAACATCACCCATGCTGTTATTGTCACGCGATCTGATCTCTCTGACTTTTTTAAAAAAAACATTTTTCCATATTTCCCGTCGATTCATTTCGACCTCATCTTTCAGGATCAAACAATGCCAAAACTTCCAGTAAATCGCATAAAACCTTGGGGGACTGGCCACGCGGTACTCTGTGCACAGGAATATATTCGTGGGAATTTTATCATCGTCAACGCCGATGATTTTTACGGTCCACAGGCCATGGCCACTGCTATTCACTTCTTTGAAAACAATCATTCGAATCAATTCTGTTGTGTCGGTTACCCGCTTAGCCACACGCTTTCTCCAAACGGTCCCGTTTCGCGGGGGATTCTTCAAGTGGACTCGCAAAATTCCGTCATTTCGATCGTTGAAATGGCTAATATTCAGCAATTGCCCGATGGTTCGATTGTTGGTTACTCGACGCATCCCGAGAAGGAAGATGTTCCAATACTATTAGGGGCGCAGCAATTGGTTTCGCTCAATCTTTTTGGGTTAAATGCGCATATTTTCGCGGGGTTAGAACAAAAGTTTCAAGATTTTCTCCAGCAAAATGGCACTTCACTGACTGAAGAATTTTATCTCCCAACCGCCCTAATGGCCCCCGATGTACTACCCAAAATCACAACCATGAAAATGCTTCCGACGCAGGATCGTTGGCTCGGAATGACTTTTCCCGATGACTGTCTCTTCGTCGAAAACCAATTGAATCAATTTATTGCCCAGAAAATATATTAAAATATAGTAAAAATCACTTGACAAAATGGAAAAGGAAGGCAAGGCTGGAGGGCAAGGGTGGGAGCAAGCGGCATGTTAAAAAAATTCACTAATAGCCCCCGATGTGCTGCCCAAAATCACAACCATGAAAATGCTTCTGACGCAGAATCGTTGGCTCGAAATGACTTTTTCCGATGGCCGTCTCTTCGTCGAAAACCAATTGAATCAATTTATTGCCCAGAAAATATATTAAAATATAGCAAAAATCACTTAACAAAATGGAAGAGGGAGGCAAGGCTGGAGGGCAAGGGTGGGAGCAAGCGGCATGTCAAAAAAAATTATTTATTTTGTCTATTTTGCCAAGATTAGCTCTACGAAACGAATTCTATGATATAAGAAGCGCCTGGTAAAGGCTCAACACCTGATTCCGAAGAATCTAAATACCAAAGCGCTATCTTAAACTATGAAAAAAACAAAAAACACATTATACTATCCTAAAGATCGCACATCATTCCATGCGCCACCTCTCGGACAACGGCTACATTTGCAAAAAATTCTAGGATAGCAAGCCCAAAATTTATTCCTGCCGCAGGTCCACATGCCGTAATAACATTTCCATCGCTCACCACTAGTTCATGGACGCGGCCCTCCTTCAATTCCGAAAGCATCGAAAAATGGCATGTATAGTGATGTTTATCCAGTATACCACCGTCGTGTAATAGGATGGGTGCTGCACAAATTGCCGCCATAAGTTTCCCTTTATCGTACTGTTCCTGGATGAATTTTAACAGTTTTTTATCGCTTCTGAGTTGCAAAACACCGTGGCCACCGGGAATAATGATGGCATCAAAATCATTTTCTGGAATGCCAATAACATCTGCTAAACAGACGATTTTATGGGCACCGACCACATTTTTTTCGCCGGTTAGCGACACGACAACCACATTTATTCCTCCCCGCCGCAGGACATCGATCGTACTAATGGCCTCAATTTCTTCGAAATCGGTAAATAAAAAAACAAGCGCTGATTTCATAAAAGTCCACCATCTATAATTCTGGTTTCAGGAAAAGAAGTTCTCGACCCGTTTGCGATTTGATATCGCGCCAATGGCGCACTCGCAGTTCGATAACCACTAATCCTCCATTGGGAATTTCTTTGTACTCGGAATGAGCCAGTGAATTCAATAAATCCGACACTCCCGGATTACTGGCAATGAGCATCACCGAATTTTTTTCATCCGGTAGCGCTTGCAAAATTCCGAGAATTTTTTCGAGATCGGCATTATAGAGTTCTTCCCGAATATCGATGACGTTAACGAGCAGTCCGAACAGTTCGCGAATATGTTTAGCGGTTTCGATTGATCGACGGGCACCGCTTGTCAAAATTACACTGGGGCGCATGCCGGCCGCTACCATTTGGGTACCAATCGAATTCACTTCTTTTACACCCTGTTCATCCAACTCGCGCTCCCGATCGATCGCTCCAATCGCAGCATGCGCATTTCTTACAATATATAATCTTTTCATATCCCTCCCATGTTATCACCCATAAAAGCAAACATTTCTATACCATTTGCAGAATTCTGACGTAAATCTTCCGCAAATCTTATCCTGTTTTTTTGAAAAATGGTTATAATCGTTGATCCTCCGAAGCTGAAAAATCCTTTTTCTTCACCTTTAAAATAAAGGCGCCCCACTTCGGCCGTTTGCGTGATACTTCCGACACAAGTCGCCCCCACTTCCACCATTAGGAATTGATCGATATCCTGTGAATGCAAAACGGAAACGACACGTTTATTCTCAAACAATACGGAAATTTTACGACGCGTTACGAGTGGATTAACGGAAAAATAATCGCCACTCACCTGATAAATTCTCCGAATAACGGCATCGCACGGGAAATGAAATCGATGGTAGTCGATGGGACATAGCCGCGAAATAACCGCCGAACCATTCTGAAAACGCTCAAACAATTCGTTGTTTTGCAATAATGTTTTGAGATTAAACCGCTGGCCTTTTATGAAAAAAGATGGTAATTTTTCAAAGTTCTCAATCAAAAGGTGGCGGCCGTCGCAAGGGAATATGCTTTTTCGGTGATCGACTGCGATGGGACGGGCATCTCTTTTTAGCTTTCTCGAGAAAAATTCATCAAAACTGATAAAGTCCTCAATTTTTTTTTCGGCAGTGAGCATATCAATTTTATAGCGCTCAACAAACGAACGAATTCTTTTTCTCGATATGGGATGGCGCATCCAATAGCCCAAAAATTGTGAAAAAATTTTACGCCCAACCAGGCGACGCGTCGCCAAGCGACCAACGGCTGAATGGTATAGCAATTTCAAGAAAAATTCTCCACAAATAATCTCTTGTTCCAGCGACTTCGTATAGCGGTTATAAAACTCTACCGTACCCTCCATGCCTATCGTTTTCCAGTGAAACAAAAATTATTCACAAGGAAAGAAAAAAATATTCCCAAAAAAATTGTCTTGTCTCCCAATGACGGGCTTTTACAAATATTCTTCGGTTGTAGTCTTTGTCTGAAAGTTTTAATTTCCTTTTGGAAAAATTTGAATATAAATGAGTTATGTGGGTAATACTGGAAAAAATAAAGGATTTCTTTGTTGATTTATCGAACACGGATAACTGGTCAATGATCGGAGAAAATATTCTCGAGAATCCACTTTCTAAGTGGTTCATTGTTCTCTCTGTACTTTTTCTTATTCTGCGGCATTATACTCGGAAAGGCGCCAATTGTGTTCGCGTTTACACGACGAGTCGCGGTCCGATTTGTATGAAAAAATCGGCACTTAAACATCTGGTGAAAAAGATTTGCCACACAGTTATTCCCCAATCGAAATCACGCGTCAAGCTTCGTGTTTGTTGGCGTCGGATTCGTTTGCGAGTTTCCGTTGCATGCCCCTATAACATGCAGTCGGTAAGTACGCAACTTCAACAGGAAATTTCGCGCATATTGAAGCAGGAAATCGGCCTCAAGAATCTCGGTTCTGTCTATGTTGTGATTGAGAAAATTATTGGGCCCATAGGGACAAAAACTTTCGAGAAAGACTCGCTTTCTGTCACATTACACCCTTCGGACTCTCCTCAATATTGTCCGATAAACGACGGGTTCTCGGAATATACCCCAAAAGATCCCGAGAAAATAATAAGTGAAAGCGAAGCGGAATGCTAAACCTCCAACATTTTCTCCGATTTTCGATTCGTTCCCATCGATTTTTAAGTATTTTTGTTCATTTATTCAATGGGAGAAAACATTTCGGCTTTATCTATGTTGTGATTGAGAAAATTATCGGTCCCATAGGGGCAAAAACTTTCGAGAAAGACTCGCTTTCTGCCGCATTATACCCTTCGGACTCTCCTCAATATTGTCCGATAAACGACGGGTTCTCGGAATATACCCCAAAAGATCCCGAGAAAATAATAAGTGAAAGCGAAGCGGAACGCTAAACCTCCAACATTTTCTCCGATTTTCGATTCGTTCCCATCGATTTTTTAAGTATTTTTGTTCATTTGTTCAATGGAAGAATTATCGGGCCCATAGGGACAAAAACTTTCGAGAAAGACTCGCTTTCTGCCGCATTATACCCTTCGGACTCTCCTCAATATTGTCCGATAAACGACGGGTTCTCGGAATATACCCCAAA
Organism: Puniceicoccales bacterium; assembly: GCA_031270475.1. Classification (GTDB taxonomy): domain Bacteria; phylum Verrucomicrobiota; class Verrucomicrobiia; order Opitutales; family LL51; genus LL51. Next base: position 18,247 of record JAISXO010000003.1, read on the forward strand.
AGATCCCGAGAAAATAATTTTTCTTTGATTTCTGCAAAATTGATCGAAAGCATTTTGGTTTATTTTGGCTTATTTTATATTACTGAGGCTCGGATCGCCCAGAAAACGCTCCGTAAAAAAACAACAAATGGCAACCGCTGCCGCATCGGTTTCGTCAAATCCAACATCAATATTAATCTTGAGAATCGCTTGAACCATTTTTGAAATTTGCTCCTTCGAAGCCCGCCCATAACCGCAAATCGCTTGCTTGATGCGAAGCGGCGCATACTCAAAAGTCGGTAAATTATTGGTCGCAATCGCCGTTAATACGGCTCCACGCGCAATGCCCATGATTTGCGCTGTCTGAAAATTTTGCACATAAATCGTTTCTTCCGTCGCACAAATCGTCGGTCGATGCCGATCAATAGCCCCAGATACAGCTTCGAAAATATAACGCGTACAAGTCGACATAGACTCTTTCGCCGGAATTTTCACCGTTTGCGAAAAAATTAAATCCATTTCATTGCAATTTTTAACGTCCAGAATCGCTAAGCCCGTACCGCGAAGACTCGGATCAATACCCAAAATTTTTCCCCGAAAAGGTGTAACGCTCACCTGCGACTCGAGTACCTTCGCCCCACAAATATTGCCACTTGAACGCGACAGTTTTCCCTTTTCTACAAAATCCGCCCACAATTTTCGACGATTATTCTGCGCTGCACACATAAATTTCTCTTAATCACAAACCAATCACAACTTATATATCTCAAAAATGGAGAATTATGCGAGCACAATAATGCTTCGTCATTTAAAAATCGCACAGCAAATTTCATAAAAAATAATAAAACGGCACAACATTCATTGCCGTTTTATATGATTAACTTACATCAGGAAAATTTATATGTGCATGGAAGTAGTCATTTTGAGTACACTCGTAATAACACTCAATGCCAAAACCGTCACCATCGCAAATGCCGTTCCCATGGCAATGGCTGTTACGGCCGTCGTCAGTATTCCAAGGTGATCCAATAGGGCCGTATGGTAAATTCTAAAAACCTCGCGAAAAGATGATGCTAAATCGCCCGTATTCTCTCCAACCGATAAGAGATCTAAACCCAAATCGGGAAAAATTTCGTTTTGCTCAAAAGCCTGCGTCATCGATACACCGTCAAGAATCATTTTCTTCGATTCGATGAATCGCTTGCGGAAATATAAATTCTCCGAAGCATTTTCCGCCAGCGTCATGGCCTCCGTCGTATTAATGCCACTCCCAAGTAACGTCGCCAATAAATTCGCCGTCTGACAATAAAAATTCTCCTTAATAATGCCGCCAATAATGGGAATATGAAGCGCCCATTTATGGATATTATATCTTCCTCTTTCCGTACTTTTATAGGCAAAAAATCCGACGACCGCTAAGACCGTTCCCCCTGCAATCATCCACCAATAACGGAACGCAAAGTGCGAAACATTTATAAGACATTGGGTGATGGCCGGTAATTCGCCCCCCAACGAAGTAAGCATTTTTTGCAATTTCGGCATAACAAAAAATAAGAAAATCAGTGTCACAACGAAACCTATAATGCAAACCGTTGCCGGATAAGCCATTCCAGCGATAAATTTTTTCTTAATGGCCTGCTTCGTCTCTAAAAAGTCGATCAAATTGCGAATGACAGCCACTAGATTACCTGTTTTTTCGCCGGCTTCAATCATGCAGACCGTATTATTTGTGAAGATATCGGGAAAGCCTCGCATGGCCGCTGCGATAGTTTTTCCCTCACAAATATCTCTATGAATCGTTTCGGCAATGTATTTTTCTTGAGGATTTGTCAGTCGCATCCGCATAATTTTGATGGCGTCGCCGACGGGTAATCCGCCTGCGTGCAACTGTAAAAATTTCTGCAAAAAATTAAGCGCAATTTTGCTAGTACTCGCCCCAAACGAAAAGGAAACCACATTTTTTTTTGTCGTTGCCATCGTACTTTCGACTAACGCTGTTGCATTAATGCCGCGGGTTCTGAGTAATGTAATGGCTGATTTGCGATCGTTTGCATCGATCATTCCCGACACGCTTTTTCCCAAGGCATCCTGACCTTTATAAGTAAATTTCGCCATAATTAACTTTCTTTGATCCTATTAAAATATACCTTCATTGGCAATTAAAAAAACATACAAAATCCTAAAATTTTTTATAATTTATTTTTTGTCTGCTATTTTAAAAAAAACTTGACAGTGGAGGAAAGTACGCTGAGGCTAGAAGTAGAGGGTGGGAACAAGCGGCATGTCAATTTTCAGTCCGCAGCCACCTTTGGCTAATAAAAGACTACTGCGAAATACTTTGCAACCTGTGCTTTGTCCTGTGCTATATCATTTGTACTGGAGATTTTCCGTGTGATATTTTTCTAAAAAACTTGACAATGGAGAAAAGTACGGCGAGGCTAGGAGTAGAGAGTGGGAGCAAGCGGCACATATTTTTTTGATTATTAAAAAAGATTGCGGGAATATGTTTTGCGATTTCTCTAATGGAAATGAGTATTTTGGATGTTCACAATTTAGCGCTCAATGTTGATGGGAAACCGATTTTGGATGATTTTTCTCTGGCGATTCCGGTCGGCGAAATCCATGTCTTGATGGGAAAAAACGGTACGGGAAAAAGTTCGCTTGCCAAAGCGATTGCGGGCCATCCTGATTACGTGATTTCTAGCGGCGAGATCATTTTTCGCGGAGAAAATATCACCCAACTTTCTCCGGAAGAACGGGCTCAACGGGGTATTTTCCTAGCCTTCCAGTATCCTATCGAAATCCCGGGCGTTTCGATTGCCAACTTCATTCGCAGTGCCATGAATGCGCAGAACAAAAAAATGGAAACAGTCGCATTTTACAAACTACTCTACGCAAACATGGAGCGTTTAAAATTGGATCATGATTTTTCCTCACGCGCGTTAAACGTCGGGTTTTCCGGCGGCGAAAAAAAACGCTGCGAAGTCCTTCAAATGCTCATGTTACAGCCATCTTTCGCGATCCTGGACGAAATTGACAGCGGCCTTGACATCGACGCCTTAAAACTAGTTGCTGAAAACATTAATTCTCTGCGTTCGCATGATTTTTCTTGCCTAATTATTACGCATTACCAGCGCCTTTTGGATTATATCATTCCCGATCGAGTCCACGTTCTTGAAGGTGGGAAGGTTATTCATTCGGGCGGAAATGAAGTCGTCCGGGAACTTGAGGAAAACGGTTACGCCATTCTTGCTCGGGAGGAAATATTATGACGTTATCCTCCGCCGCTCCGGAAAATCAAAAGTCAAATAGTACGCATTCCGCCGACTTCCATTTCGATATGCCCTATGCCCTCGATGCCGGAACTGGCCTCAATCGCAGTACCGTGGAGTATATCAGCGCTGTCAAAAATGAGGACCCTTGGCTGCGCGCATTCCGCTTACGTGCTCTCGAAACCTTCCTCGCAATGCCAATGCCCGACGCCCTCAAAATCCACGGGGCTGATAATATCGACTTCAATAAAATTCGCTACTACCTCGCAAACCACGCCGCCCCCCAGCGCTCCTGGGATGACGTCCCTTCAGAAATTAAAATGACCTTCGATCGCCTCGGTATCCCCGAACGAGAACGCAAATTCCTCGCCGGGATCGAAGCGCAATTCGACAGCGAAGCTGCCTATAACCGCCTCCAAGATATCCTCACTAAAGAAGGCGTTATCTTCGTCGACTCCGCCACCGGCCTTAAAAAATATCCGAAAATTTTTAAAAAATATTTCGCCTCCGTCGTCCCTATCAACGATAATAAATTCAGTGCACTCAATAGCGCCGTTTTTAGTGGAGGGAGTTTCATCTACGTCCCTAAAGGCGTCCGTGTTAAACAACCATTGCAAGCTTACTTCCGCATCAATGCTCAGAATTTTGGCCAATTTGAACGGACCCTTATCATCGTCGATCAGGGCGCCGAAGTGACCTATATGGAAGGATGTACGGCGCCTCGTTTTGAAACTGCTACACTTCATTCCGCTGTCGTCGAACTCGTTGCCCTAAAAAATGCAAAAATTCAATATATCACGGTCCAAAATTGGTCCGATAATGTCTATAACCTCGTTACAAAGCGCAGTATCGCCCATGAAAATGCCGAAATTCGCTGGATCGATTGTAATATCGGGTCCAAACTCACTGTAAAATATCCCGCCATCCTACTCGCCGGAGAAAAATCCCGTGGCGAAGTCCTCTCCATCGCTCTCGCTGCTAATCGACAAATCCAAGATACGGGCGCCAAAATGATCCATCTCGCCGACAATACCACCTCCCATATTGTCTCGAAATCGATCTCGAAAGGCAATGGATTGGCATCCTACAAGGGAGTTGTCCATATGAGAAAAAATTTAAAAAATTGCAAAAACAATACCCAATGCGATGCACTCCTTATCGATAATAGTAGCCGCAACGATACTTACCCCAAAATCATTGTCCATGGGACTCAACATCGAGTACAACACGAAGCGAGTGTGGCGAAAATCGATGAAGAACGGCTTTATTATTTACAGCAGCGAGGTCTTTCGCTAGGACAGGCGACGAGTTTATGTGTGAACGGGTTCGTCAATGAGCTCATTCAGGAATTTCCTCTGGAATATAGCGTCGAACTCAAACGCCTCATCGACCTCGAACTCAATCCTAAATCAGGAATGTAAATATTAACTACCAATTTTCTCCATGGGGCTCCGCCCCATACCCCGCAAGGAGTCACCGACTCTGACCTCTTTCAGAGGCCCCCGCGGCGTAGCCGCGGGGGCCTCTGGCCCTCCCATGGGCACCAGGGCAACGCCCGGGTGCCCATGGGAACCCGGGTCCAGGGAAAGGTATTCCCTGGCGGGGATTTCTAAGGGCACGCAGCCCTTAGATACAAATAACGTCCAACCTAATCCCAAATCGAGAACACAAATGCTTGTTGTTAATATTTTTCTTGGAATTTCTAAAAAAATATATATTTGTAAGCTATGGGATATAAAGTATGCTTGAGAAAAATGCTGCACGTATTGTTGATGGCGGTCGGAGATGTGGCATTAGGAGGAGGATATCTCCTAAGAGGCGAGCTCGCAGTCACGGATTCCGTTGAAGTTCCTGTTGCAACCATCTATTCTCCAACCATTCATTGCAGTATCAACCTTGCCAATCATAAAAAACTCTGTCAAAAAGCGATTGATAAGTGTAAGAAATTCAAAGAATCCCATGTACTGATTACCCAAAATACATCTTCGGGAATTTTTTATACCTTCATCGGCGGACTCATCCCAAAAAAAGATCTGCTACTGGACGAAATTGATACCCTGAAAGTCCTCGGCTGTGGTAACTTTAGAAGCCATTTTATCCAATTTATCGAAAAACCAGCGAACGTAAAACGCAAACTATTGCCAGCAATTCAGGAAAATTACAAAAATTATTTACAGAAAATCGATAAATATATCGCTTTTTTCGTAGAAAAATTTGACGGCATAAGTCAAAAAAATATCCAAAAATTACACGAACAATTCCGACGCATTCAAAATAATTTGACGGAAGGTATGCTTCGAGTTCACGCTGAAAGTTTAGCTGTTCACTTAAAAAAAATTGATCAATTACAACTAAATCTTCCCGGTAATCCTCCCTTCAATTATCTTCGCGAGTTATTTCATCCCGAAATGCTCCTACTTTACGCCATGGAAAATGATGTAAATATTAATGATTTTCATTTTACGACACTCAAACAGCAAAATCCACTAAATATTGGATTATACAGCGATATGTGCCTCTCCTGCGAAACACTGCTGGCGTGGTTTGTTAATACGACAGATCGTGCCGATAAATGGTTAATCGTTTCTTCGGTAAATCCAGCGGAACATTCGACACGTATTGGCAATGCTCAATTTCCCCAATATAACTTTTTGCCACACTTCATTAAAATCGCGCTCCACGAAACAACGCCATAAACCGCAGAGACATGATCTAGACTTTCATGTCTTTTTCCATTAAATCAAATTTTTATTTTTTTATTGCAAATTATTAACCATAAATTATATTTCCTATCCATGGAAATGCGAAAAATATTTAAATTCACAAATCTCTGGTTAATGGCTGGGTTCGTTTTTGTTTATAGCCAAGCGCTATCGAATGAATTTGACATCGCAGCATTCAAGAATGACTACAGCCTTGCGAGCACAATTGATCCGCAAAATCTTCCTTCGGATTTTAATATCAATGCACACAAAGAAATGTGCCAAAAAGTGAAAGAAGCACATCAAGATCCATTAGCAGGAAGAAATGTCATAATGTTACAACTACCAGATCGACCGCGTTATGCGTTCATAGTCAGTGGATTAAAGGTAAAACCAACCGATAATTGGAGGGGTTATCCCGTTATTGATGCCTATGATATTCTTAATTTCGAACTCAATTTTGATTTCACTCTAGAAGAAAATGCAGAGATTCAAAGGCTTACAAACGGGATTAAAGCGGGCTACAAAAAGCAGGGAACCGCGTGCACCGAAGATGAGAAAAACGAGGCGGAAGCCACGCTCGCCTCAACAATTAAAGAAAAGAATGACATAATGCGCGCCTTCTTGAGAGAGAAAGTAAACAATGTTATAGGGAAAATCCGAAATTACGCATTAAGTGTAAAGGAATATTGGAATACTCAAGAGCAAAAAGATTTCATTGATCCAATAATCGAGGAATTGGAAGCCGAGAACTATTTGCCTACTGGGAATATGCAATCCGCTCTGCCAACTTGGAAAAAAAACTTCCCTACAACACTCAACCAATGCAAAAGAAGAGATGCAAAACCTACAGATAGAATCTCCGTTTTATGCGACCTATTTCATACAGAAGTATTACTACGCTACGCAATGGAAAATGCGATAAAAGTAGGAGAAATAGACTTCGGAACCATTGCAAATCAACCTGTAATTAACATTTGTTCTTGGAATGATATGTGCGATAACATGCGAACATGTATTAGCTGAGTTTATGCAACAGCGACAACATCCACAAAAAATGTATATATCTTCAATGAATGCCTATTCTCATTTTTCCCGCAACGCACCTTATCAATTCGGAAACAGTATACCCGTCTCCAATATAGCTAAAGTCGCTTTCACTGACCAAGATGACGCCAAAAGTGCTCCAACAAGTGCCTCAACTTCTCCACTCTCGAGCCCAAGGCAAACTCCCTTCCCAAGTTCTGACTCTCTCAATCGTTTTCCTTTCGCAGTCCGTGATGCTAACTCAAGCGATTCTTTAAGCTCTCCCCCAAGCGATACTGACATCAATGTTGGATCTTCTTCTGATGCTGATGAATAAACTCAAGTTTTTGGACCTTTATGACGAGATACAGAAAATTTTCTGTATCTTTTTTATTTGTTTTTGTATTTCTGGCACGAAAATTGCTGCTTTATATTTATAGAATGTTTCGGCGCGGAAATATGCGGAAAGTTTTCCAAAAGGATTCTCCCGAATATCCATGGCCGACAACATGAGTTAAATAATTTAAAGAAAAGGAAATATTATGGCAAAAGTTTTAGGTATTGATCTTGGTACAACGAATTCGTGCATGGCAATTATGGAAGGTGGCCAGGCCGTCGTTATCCCTAACTCCGAAGGCGCTCGCACAACCCCCTCCATCGTCGCTTTCTCCAAAAATGGTGACCGCCTCGTCGGCCAAGCTGCCAAACGTCAGTCCATTACTAATCCCGAAAATACGATCTTTTCTGCCAAACGCCTCATCGGCCATAAATACGACGAAATTAAGGATATCCTCGGAAACTTGCCCTATAAAGTCGTTCCCGGTAAAAATGGTGATGCCGCTATCCAATGCCAGGCCGGCGGTAAAACAGAAATTTTCTCCCCGGAACAAATCTCATCTATGGTTCTCGCGAAATTAAAAGCCGATGCGGAAGCGTACCTCGGCGAAAAAATTACCCAGGCAGTCATTACCGTTCCCGCTTATTTTAACGATTCCCAACGGCAGGCTACTAAGGACGCCGGTACGATCGCGGGACTCGAAGTCCTTCGCATTATTAATGAGCCAACGGCTGCTTCCCTCGCCTACGGCCTCGATAAAAAAGGTGAAAGAAAAATTGCTGTCTATGACCTCGGTGGCGGAACATTCGATATTTCTGTTCTTGAGATCGGTGATGGCGTATTCGAAGTTAAAGCAACCAATGGCGATACACTCCTCGGCGGCGACGATTGGGATAAGGCCATTATCGATTGGCTCGCAGATACCTTCCGCAGGGAAAACGGTATCGATCTGCGTAACGATCCCATCGCCCACCAACGCCTCAAAGAAGAAGCCGAAAAAGCTAAAATCGCTCTCTCCTCTGCCCAGCAAACGGAAATTAATTTACCCTTCATTACCGCCGATGCCTCTGGGCCGAAACATTTAAATGTGACGCTCTCTCGCTCCCAATTGGAAAAAGTTTGCGATAACCTATACCAGCGGACGATCCGACCCTGTAATGCCTGCTTCCAAGATGCCGGCTGGACCGCAAAGGATATCGATGAATTGGTCCTCGTCGGTGGTATGACCCGTTCTCCCAAAGTTATCGAGGTTGCCCACGATATTGCCGGTAAAGAACCGCATCAGGGCGTTAATCCGGATGAAGTCGTCGCCATCGGTGCCGCGATTCAAGGAGGCGTCCTCAAAGGCGAAGTAACGGATATCCTTCTTCTCGACGTCACCCCGCTTACACTCGGCATCGAAACCGCCGGCGGAGCCTCAACACCCATGATCGAACGCAATACAACCATTCCAACCCAGAAAACGCAGACCTTTTCAACTTATTCCGATAATCAAACGGCCGTCGATATCAAGGTCCTTCAGGGCGAACGTCCCCTCGCTTCACAAAATAAAACCCTCGGTATCTTCCGCCTAGATGGTATACCTATTGCTCCACGCGGATTGCCTCAAATCGAGGTCACATTCGATATTAATGCCAATGGCATTCTCAGTGTCACCGCTAAGGATCTCGGTAGCGGTAAAAATCAGAAAATTACGATTACCGGCGCCTCCGGACTTTCCGAAGAAGAAGTGGAAAAATTCCGTAAAGAAGCGGAACAGTTCGCCGATTCCGACAAAAAAGCAAAGGAGAAAATTGAGGCCCGTAATCACCTCGATAGCATGCTCTATCAAACGGAAAAACAACTCAAAGATACGAGCGATAAACTACAGGAGTCCGATCGGAAAAAAATGGAGGAAGCCATCGTCGCCGCTAAAAAAATGTTCGAAAATAACGACGCCTCCACCGAGGAAATGAAATCCGCCCTTGAGAATCTAACAAAAGTCTTCCAAGATATGGCCCAGGAACTATATAAAAATGTCCAGAGTAACGCCCAAAGTGGCCAACAATCGGAAAATAAAAAATCCGATGATAATGTGGTCGATGCGAATTTCGAAGTCGTCGACGATGAAAAAAAATAATTTATACGATAGAATGGAGGAAAAATGACTTATTTACTCATCCTTTTTATAGTCTTGTTTGTCACAACAGCGATTGTTCACAAATCGCTTAATGCACACGAAACGAAAAAAATGTGGCTCCGAGTAACGCATTATTGGCTTGAACATTCGGTGATTATACAATTGATGATCATCATCAATGAATATCTTAAATGAGCAGAGTACATGGAACGGATTTGGGATGGATTTGTGAATTTTAACCCTTAATAATTAATTGATTATGAGTACAAGTATTCAACCCTTAGGAGATCGTCTCCTCGTCAAACAAATCGAGGAAAAGGAACAGGTCAAAGGCGGTATCATTATTCCCGATGCCGCTAAAGAAAAGTCTCAGGAAGCAACCGTAATTGCTCTCGGGACCGGTAAGCGCGACGACGACGGAAAACGTCTCGGATTCGATGTCGCTGTCGGTGATAAGGTCCTGATCAGTAAATACGGCGGAACGGAGGTCAAACACGATGGCCAAACCTTTATGCTCGTGCGACAGGATGACCTTCTCGCTGTGTTTAAATAATGTTTAACCCAAATTTTAAAATTGAAAGGATTTATTTATGGCAAAACAACTGATTTTTGAAGAACAAGCCCGCAAAAAAGTGCTCGATGGTGTCGCAACACTCGCTAAAGCCGTGAAAGTGACCCTCGGTCCAAAAGGACGTAATGTCCTCATTGAGAAGAAATTTGGCGCTTCTACCGTCACGAAAGATGGTGTGACCGTCGCCAAAGAAATCGAACTCAAAGACCCCTACGAAAATATTGGCGCCCAAATGGTTAAGGAAGTCGCCTCTAAAACCTCCGATAGCGCCGGCGATGGTACCACAACGGCTACCATCCTCGCCGAAGCTATCTTCCGCGAAGGACTGAAAAATGTGTCCTCCGGCGTAAATCCCATTATGCTGAAACGCGGCATCGATAAAGCCGTTGAAGCCGTGGTCGCCGAATTGGCCCGTACCTCCAAAAGAGTCGAAACCTCCGAGGAAATTCGCCAAGTGGCAACCGTCTCCGCTAACTGGGATGACGAAATCGGTAAAATTATCGCCGATGCAATGGAAAAAGTCGGTAAAGATGGGACCATTACCGTCGAAGAAGCGAAGACTATCGAAACTTCCCTCGAAGTCGTCGAAGGAATGCAGTTCGATAAGGGCTACCTCAGTCCTTACTTCGTTACCGATCCCAATAGTATGGAGTGTGCCCTCGAAAACGCTTATATCCTCATCTATGAGAAGAAAATTAGCGCTCTCAATGACCTACTCCCTCTACTCCAAACCGTCGCCCAAGGAGGTAAACCCCTCATGCTCATCGCCGAAGATGTGGAAGGAGAAGCCCTCGCCGCTCTCGTCGTTAATAAATTGCGCGGAACACTCAATGTCTGCGCCGTTAAAGCACCCGGATTCGGCGACCGTCGTAAAGCTATACTCGAAGATATCGCTATCCTCACCGGCGGACGATTCATCTCCGAAGACCTCGGTATCAAATTGGAAAATGTTACCATCGATGACCTCGGTCGCGCTAAACGTATCACCATCAGTAAAGAAGATACTACCATCGTCGAAGGTAATGGTAGCCACGGCGATATCCAGGCGCGTATTAAACAAATCCGTCACCAAATCGATGAATCGACCTCCGATTACGATCGCGAAAAACTCCAGGAACGCCTCGCTAAATTGGCAGGTGGTGTCGCTGTTATCCGCGTCGGCGCTACCACAGAACCGGAAATGAAAGAAAAAAAAGATCGCGTCGATGACGCCCTCCATGCTACACGGGCCGCCGTCGAAGAAGGGATCTCAGCCGGCGGTAGTGTCGCCCTCCTCCGCGCCTCCGCTGTTATCGATACCCTCGATATCCCTTGTCCAGATGGAAAAATCGGTGCAAAAATCGTTAAACGCGCCATCGAAGCCCCCCTCCGCCAACTCTGCGAAAATGCCGGCGTCGAAGGAGGACTGGTCGTCCAGGAAGTCCTCAAAATGAACGGTAATCAGGGCTATAATGTCGCTACCGGGAAATTCGAAGACCTCATCGCTGCCGGTGTCGTCGACCCAACAAAGGTCAATCGCACCGCTCTCCAAAATGCAGCTTCTATCGCCGGATTACTCCTCACTACAGAATGCATCGTCGCCGATCTTCCCAAAGAAGAGTCCGCATGCCGACACATGCCCAGTCCTGGCATGGATGATATGATGTAAATTACGAAACAAGGGAGAATTCTTCCCCCTTAAAACCCCCATACCAGGAGGCGAAGCCTCCTGGAGGCCTCTTCGAGGCCTGTGGCCCGCACCCCGCCCCCGCGGCTTTGCCGCGGAAGGCCTTGGAACAAGGCCCCGGAGGCTTCGCCTCCGGGCGGGGTGCGGGCCACAGGCCTGCCAAAAATCCTCGCCAAATAACCAATAAATTTATGCTTGCCAACGAAATACTTTAGCAAATCCTGATAACAATATTCGTGACTAAGCCCCAACAAAGCATTCATCGAACACCTCCTTTCAGTATAGAATGTGAGCAAGCGCTGCTTGCCGGGTGTATTATCGATGGCGGTCAAGACAGTATCACGAGCTGTATTCAGGAAAAAATCACCTCCGATTCTTTCTATCTTCCAGCGCACAGCTTGATTTACAGCGCCCTTTTAGAACTTTACAGTGCAAATACGGCAATTAACGAGCTAATTGTTGCGGAAAAACTCGCTACCCACGGTGAATTAGAAAAAGTAGGCGGCCACGAATACATCAACGCCATTGCCAATCGCATCGATACTCCGGCGCAATTAAAGTATTACATCGAGCGCATTAGAGATCTCGACCTCATTCGAAAGATTATTGCCGTTGCGAACACAAGTATTGAAAGTGCCTATGCCGGTGTTGAGGATGCGAAGCAATTTCTCGACGACGTTGAAAAATCGATCCTTGCCATTTCAGGGAATCGCATTGCCGATACCATTACTCATATTAAAAAGTTGATGGATGATGCAGCCAATCTCATCAACCGCATGCACAAACATCGCGGCGAAGTTACCGGTGTCGCCTCTGGATTTATCGATCTTGACCGGTTAACCTACGGATTTCATCCCGGAGAAATGATCGTTATTGCAGCACGGCCCTCCATGGGGAAGACGAGTTTAGCGCTCAATATTGCCGAACACGCTACCGCCTCGAAAACATCTTCCGTGCCCACCTTATTTTTTAGTTTAGAGATGTCTGCGGAACAACTGGCCATGCGTATGTTATGTAGTCGTTCTGGAACCAACATAACGAAATTACGCAACGGATTCGCTCCCAGAGAAGAACTAGCAAATATCAGTGCAACAGCCAATGAATTAAAAACAATTCCCCTATGGATTGACGAATCGAGTGGGATATCGATTACGGAGATGCGTGCCAAGGCGCGGCGCATGTGTAATAAACATAAACTAGGTTTAATTATTATTGATTATTTACAGCTTCTCGCCAGTCGGGATCCGAAAACGCCACGTGAGCAACAAATTTCTGAGATTTCTCGTGGCATAAAAGCTATGGCCCGTGAATTGGCGCTACCGGTCATTGTTTTGAGCCAATTAAATCGGGAAGCCGAAAAGGAAAAACGCCAGCCACGCCTATCCGATTTACGCGAATCGGGCGCTATCGAACAGGATGCGGATATTGTTTTAATGCTAGCGAAGCGCAAAGATAGTGATGATAATCAGGAAGTTTTGCTTGATATTATTCCGCGGGATTTGATTATTGCTAAACAGCGGAATGGTCCTATTGGGATTGTTCCCCTAGCCTTTAGAAAAAGTTTAACTCGATTTGAAAATTATGCCAAAGAAAATAATTCGTAGCCTCTGTGTTGCGTGGTTTTTTAGTTTCCATGTTTTAGTTTTTGCCGATGGCGATCCGGATTCCTTGGAAGACCTGGATTCTACGGCCCAGCCATTGATGTCAGTCTATTCTAGCGCAGTCGATGATGAAACGAATTACGATCTGGAAGACTCCTTCGAAGATGTGGATTTTGTGGCTCAGCCATTGATGCCGACCTATTCCAGCGCGGTCGATAACGAAACAATTTACGATCAGGAACCCATGCTCCCAAGCAATAAAGAAACTTTACCAGACGATTCCGATATAAAAAAAGAATCGGAACCGGATTCGCTGCCTCCATCGGCGACTACTTTTTCTTCATACGCTAAAACCAGTGAACAAGGCCCCTTCCTGATTCGAAAAATTTTCATTACGGTCGACGGTAATGTTCCTGCAAACGAGGATTTCATTCGTTCACGGATGAAACTTTCCGAAGAGGAATCTTTTAACCCCTATGTCGCCGATGAAGCCATGCATTCACTATTTGCGACGAATATTTTCGAGGACATTCATATTTCTGCCGATCAAAACAGAGATGGAACGCTAGATGTACACCTTATGTTAACCTCGCGTCCCAAGATTGCAGCCATTGAATACCCGCACGAAAAAACCAGTAATAAGAAATTAAAAAAAGAGTTAAAGACTGTTTCGGGAGAATATCTCAACAAAGCCTTTATTAACGACGATATTCAAACAATTTATCGATACTACCAAACCCAGGGATTTCCGAAACCAACGATTAATTATGAAATTATACCAACCGATGATCCCAAATATGTAAAGGTCGTCTTTGATATCGTTCCCGGCGAAGGATTGCATATTTCTAAAATCAATTTTATCAATTTTATTGATGTAGATACGGAAAAAATTCGTAAACGAATGGTACTCAAAACGTGGTCGATTTTCTCATTTATTACCAAAAAAGGTTGCTTTGTCGATGTTTTATTGGATGTGGACCGCACAATGATTACCGAAGAAATGCAAAATGCAGGCTATTTGGATGCCAAAATCGTCCGCGCCGAATTTGTTAATGCAAACAACAAAACAAATGGAATACTGGAATTTGTCGCCGATCTCGGTCAAAAATATTTCATAGGAAATGTCCATTTTGAAGGCAACAACATCTACTCCAATGACCAAATTGCTTCGCTCATAAAAATTAAAACAGGCGATCCATTTTCTCCAGGTAACATCGATGGCGTAGCTGAAACTATTCGCAACTTTTACAGCTACCATGGCTATATTAATTCTTTTGTCAAAATTGAAAAAATTCCCACCTTTGTCAATAACACGATTGACGTAAAATTCATAATCAATGAGTCGTCTTTGACCTACGTAAATTCAATCCTTATCAAAGGTAATTTCAAAACGAAAAATAAAGTTATTCTACGCGAATTAGCACTAGCTCCGGGAGAGAAATTTAATTACATCAAAATGAAAAACAGCGAAAATCGCCTCAAAAATACTGGTTTTTTTGAGACCGTTTCGCTGGATGTCAGAGACAGCGATACGCCGGATTACAAAGATATTCAAGTCGACATAAAAGAAAAAAATACGGGAAAAATACAAGTCGGTGGTGCGATCAGCGCGAAAAATAATCAATTTGTCTTCTTAGAGCTCTCCCAATCCAATTTTGACCTCTTTAATTCCCGGGCTAAATTCCAGGGATCCGGCCAAAAAGCACGCACACGTGTCCAAATTGGTACCCGTAGTAATCAGCTAATCCTATCCTTTGAAGAACCCTATCTCTTCGACCGCGAACTCGCATTCGGAACCGACCTCGTAGGCGAAAAAACGAAATATCGCGAATCGGATAGCAACTACAGCGGGGCGACCTACGATAGGACTTCGCTCGGCATGGAACCCTATTTTCGAAAACGCCTCTATGAACTGTGGGTCGGCCGCTTAGCATACAACATCACCGGTGGCAATATCCGTAATGTCGCCGATAACGCTCCGAAACCTCTAAAAGACGAAAAGGGACATTTTACCGATTCACGCATAAAATTTTCCATCGAACGCGATACTCGAGATAATTATATTTTCCCGAGGACGGGTTCCCTACTCGATATTGATACACAGATAGCCGGCATTGGAGGAACAAGGAAGCTTTTCAAAACCGCCGCAAGCGCAACAAAATGGTTTACCATTTCCGAAAAATATGATCATACGCTAGCATTGGCATTCAGAATTGGAACAATTTGTCCGTTTTCCGGAAAAACAACACCCTATACGGAACGCTACTTCTTGGGAGGCGACACGCTAATGCGTGGATTCGAAGATCGAGAAATATCTCCAAAAGAAAAAAAGGTAAACGCCGTCACCTACGAAAGTGTGGGCGGTAATTCCTTCGTCTACGGCGGAGCAGAATATACATTCAATATTTTTGACGATTTTTATGGCGCAGTTTTTCTCGAAGTGGGTAATGTGGGCATACATCAATCGCCCTTTCGCCATGGGTTTAATGTGGATGCCGGTTTCGGATTACGCATATTCATTGGCGGTATGCCCCTTCATCTCGACTGGGGATATCCCATTCACTGCACAAAAGGTGTACAAAAAGACGGTATACAATTTAACTTTTCATTTGGCACATCCTTTTAGCGTTGACTTGCTAGGAAATATTTTTTGCATTAGCCCAGTTTAAGGTTACAAAATAAGGGAAGTTTTGTTTTTTCCTGAAAATGTCTTGACAATACATTATTTGATAATACGCCGTAAGCGGATTTATCTTAGGGGATAGTGGTATGGTAGAAGGATTATTGAAGGATATTGCCATTAGTTTTGGGTTTATGGCTGTTTTTTTTGGGGCATCGTTGCTCTTTGGAACCGCATCGGAAAAGAAAGCACGGGTGTCGTATATCATCCATGAAAAAGTAGAAAACGTGGAAGGTGACAACGAACTGTTTGTACTCAACAGATGAGAAAACTTTTCCAAAAAAATCAAAAGCAATAAGGTCGGCTCTCATCCAGGGCAAGTGGTTTTTCTTCTATTTTTGCCCACATTGTTGGAATGATGATATGCGATAAAATTATCTAGCGCACCCCTTTAAAAATAATCAATTGTTGTGCGATCTCTGCAAACACGGGATACGCCGCACGGATGCCATATGCTGTGCCTCCCGTCGGCATAATAGGATTGTCCAGGACGACCGTAATTAAAAATTGCGGATCTTTCAAAGGAAGAAAACCGGAACAGGATGCAACGTGATGCTCCCGCGAATATGTACCATTGATAATTTTTTGCGACGTTCCCGTTTTATAGGCCAATTTAACTCCTGCTACGGCCGAAGAAGAAGATTCCGGATTATGAAGGAGTTCGCCCAATTTTTTTGCAATAACCGATGGCAAAACCTGCCGAACAACTCTGGATTCCGTCTCAGCAATAACCGCTTCCCTTTCATCCATCAGACGTGAAATAATTTTTGGCTGCAGTAAATACCCTCCGCTAGCAATAACTCCCATGGCTTGATGAACCTGCAATGGCGTCGCATTAATGGCATGCCCCATGGGAAATCGCGTAATAGTTAAGCCGTCCCAAATTTTCGGCTTCGGTACAAAACCTGCCGATTCTCCATCAAATCCATAGCCCGTTCTTTCCCCAAAACCAAACGTACGCGCAGCATGATATAGTCGCTCCGCCCCTAGCATAATTCCAATCTGAGCTACCCCACGATTACTCGATTTTCGCAAAACATCTACAGCACTTAATTTTCCAAAAAACGTGTGATCACGAGGTAAACTGTACTTTTTGCCGCCATAGGAAAAGTGTTCCCGGGAACAATCGAAGGTCTGGTCAAGCGTAATAAGTCCCTGCTCCAAAGCGACGCTAAAGGGTATAATTTTAAAAACGGATCCCGGTTCATAGAGATCGGTAATGGCCCGGTTGCGAAGATTATCGATAGACGATTTAGCATATTCGTTACAATTAAAAGTCGGCGCATTACATAACGCTAGAATGGCTCCCCGATTAGGATCGCTTACAATCACCGTTCCATTTTTCGCCTTAAGTTCCTCCATGGCCCGCCGAAGAGCCTGTTCCGCGATCGTCTGTATTTGTAACTCAATTGTAAGATTGACGTGCGAACCATTTTTGGGCTCCACGACGGACTTGCGAAATAAAGCAATTTCCTCCCGTTTACCATTTTTTTCCGAGACAATCCAGCCATCCTGTCCGCATAAAAAATCATTCAAAAAATGCTCGATCCCACTGACCGCGATCCCTCCCCGATTGATGAAACCAATCACATGGCTCGCCAACTCATTGTTGGGATAGACCCGCTCGCTCCGCATATTGCCATAAATACCTTTTATTTGTAAATCTTTTATTTTTCGGTAGAGATCTTCATCTTCAATGGTTGCAATCTTTTTCCAACGCAATCGCCGCTCTCTGCCTTCGCGAATTAAACTTTCACGCCTAAAAAAATCGGCCATATCCTCCGTTTTTTTTTCCAAGAGTGCCGCCAATTGGGCAATTTTTTCCCGATCTTTATGGCAATCAATGATATAGGGATCGACACCAATGTCAAATTTTACAGTTGTTAGCGCAAAAATAGCCCCATTGCAATCTCGAATCTTACCTCGAACAGCTTTTCGAACCGATTTCGTTGCCCGGGCATTATTTATAAAATTCTCATAATAACTGCGACTAAAATGGGATAAATCGAGAATGCGATAGCTCAGACCCAAAAAAATGAAAAACAGTACAAAAAGAAGTAATATAAAGCGCCAACGAGAAAACATGCCGTCATTCAAAAAAGATGCTCCACAGGTTTGCCAATGAGCTTTTCCTGCAATTGCTCCCGTTCATTGAGTATTCTTTGAGCGATCTTCTTGACGTGCATACGAATCCATTTGGCCGTCGAACTTTCCAGTCGATAATCGGTTGGTCCATAGGCATCGATACGCCTTTCTTCGAGCATCCGATCATTTTGTACGAATTCATTCTCTTTGTCCGGATTATAAACCGCAAATGCTTTTCCTCCATGGCTACGAATCACCGAAAAAGCAGGAATATCGCTGGGACCATCCGCAATGTAAATCATATTGTAAAACGGCACCCGACGATTGGAATCATCCACTGCCGCATTAACATCAATGGCAGGATTTTTATTGCTTCCTTTATTAATCTCGAAAAGACATCGCGTTTTTTGTGTATTATCGATCGCGCAGGCAATTTGCTTAATTTCCGTTCCTTTTTCATCGGACAACGCATTTTCAATTTCATCAAAAACAATCTGATCCGCATTTTCATGATTTCCGCTATGATCGCCTTCGTTCAACGAATCATCATCTCGCTCGATTCCCAACCGTTTTTCTACGATACGTTCCCAAAAATCTTTCACTTCATTTTCGATCTCATTTTCTAGAAACTCGCAGGCAAAGATCCCCTCGACAAATGGTGCTATCTTACTGCCGCGAATCGTCTCCGCATGGCCACTACTGATAATATAATGCTCCAACATAATTCCCGCTTCACGGCAACGCTCGTCCTGTGCAATATCCTCTTTTAGGATAGAAAAAAATTCGGGTATCCCAGGAAAAAATACCAATTGTTGGCCATATTCCATCAATTTCGCCTTGGATAATCCTGGAAAACGTCCCTGCCTAACGAGTTCCAAAATATAGTTTAAATAGGCTAATGTACCGGAAAGTCGAATGCCATGGCTCCGAAATTTTAAAGCCAAACCATCAATTGATGTCCAGAAAACTTTCTCATCGATGCCATATTCGCGGAGCAATGGCGCTTGCATATTCCCTGGGATAAGCGTTTTATCGAAATCCCAAATGCAGGCAATGACACTTCCCCCTTGATGCATGTAAAAATAATACTAATAATTTAGTGACTCTCGTCTATTATCCTTCGGTATGGATCTTTTACACATAACTCATTTTTCTTGTTCAAGTGCTCTCTGCTCTTTTTTGAGACGTTTGCGTTCCAATTCCTGCTCAAGCTTTTCATTTTTAAGGCGTTTTAATTCAACTTCGCGCTGCAATTCGTACAATTCGTCATCCCGCCTACTGTTTTGGTTCGTCAACTGGGATCGGATTTGCGCATTCTCAGCACTCAAAGCCTTCTTCTTTTCCCCTTCCTGACTAACATGGTGACCCATTGCAGCTCCACCGAGTCCACCGATAACGGCACCGGCCGCAGCTCCACCTCTTCCACCGATGGCATGGCCCACACCGAGTCCCGCCGCTGTTCCAAGTGCAGCGCCTCCCAATGTCGATTCCGTCGTATCACAGCCAGCCAATAACACCAATAGCGCCATCGGCCAACATTTCTCAAAAAGCTTTATCTGCTTCATACATACCTTCCTTTTTCGCTAATAAACTACATTTGCCTCAAAAGTAAACCACATTTTTTTCCAACGAAAAATTTGCACTATTCATTTAGTCTTTATTCTGGCCCGTGCGAAGAAACGATGCCAAAAAATCTCACATTTCCCATGGAAAAGTTATTCACATTTCCATGTTAGTAACATGTTTGCAACATGTTAAGAGATGGGAATAAGAAAAAAGTTACTCACAATTATTCACAGCATTCCACAGATTATTCGCAGTGTTATTCACAAAAATTACCCACGAAAAAGTAAGTATCTATCAGCATTTCTGGCTGTTATTCACATATTCACAAGCCCTATTACTAATAATAAGAATAATTATATTATTTATCTTAATTATTCCATTTTGCGCTCTTTAGAGGATCAGGTTTCAATTAGCTGGTTTTGTTAATAACTTTTCAATGGATTTATTTTGCATTTTGATTTCTTTTGAGTTTTTCCTATATAAGTTTTTTCTAGGTGATGATTCATTTTTAAGACCATGACTAAAAGTAATCAACAAAACTGTTTTACCTTTACTTTAACCAGTACTCAGGCAGAACGATTACGCGACATCTGCGAGAGACGTGGCTTCGTTCCCTATGCCGTCAATTACGCGCGCTACGCATTTCATGCCAACGGGTTTAATCTCGTCATGTACAACAGTGGAAAACTCGTACTGCAAGGCAAAGAAGCAGCCGAATTTGTAACATTCACCATAGAGCCGCAGATTACGCAAGTGTTTTCGCTAGGAAATGAGGAGGTTTTCCATGAAGAATGGTTTAACCCCCATGCGGGACTCGATGAGAGTGGCAAGGGAGATCTTTTTGGACCCGTTGTAACGGCGTGTGTTATTGCAGGAGGCAACGAGGTCCGTGCGCTACGGACCATTGGTGTCAAGGATAGCAAAGCAATTGCAAGTGCTCGTGCCGCCCTAGAACTTGAAAAAGAAATTCGCAAGATTTCGGGCATTGTGATTGAGGTTATGACGCTCTCCATGGCTAAATATAACGAGCTCCATGGGCGTTTTGGAGCTAATTTGAATCGCCTATTAGGGTGGATGCATGCCTGTTCGTTGAAGAACGCTCTTAAACGGCGTTATGTGGCGGATGGGCTATTGGATCAATTTTCGAAGGCACCGATTGTGCAGGGATTTTTAAAGCGAGATTTTCCTAATTTTGATCTGCGCATGCGGACTAAGGCAGAGAGCGATCCCGTTGTGGCGACGGCATCGGTCATAGCGCGAGCGGAATACATACGACAAATGGAGAAGCTTTCAGAGGTTGCCGGCATTTCTTTGCCGAAAGGTGCCGGAAAAGCGGTGATCGAGGCTGGTCGAAAAATTTTCGAGAAAGAAGGTTCCGATGGCCTGGCAAAGTACAGCAAAGTACATTTTAAAACCTTTAGCGAAATCTGTGGGACAAATCTCGGTAAGGAGGAAAAGGAAGGCAATGATAAGCCCGTTGATTTAGACGATTTGCTTGAGATGTAAATTCCATGGAAAAATCGAGAAGCCTTTGGCGACATGACAAGGTACATTTCAAGAACTTTCGTATCGAGATGCCGAAAAATAGTTCTGGAAGGAATCTTTTTTAACTTGACACATTAGATCTGGAAAAATTGAATCTAACCTGGATATGTATAGGTCTAAGGGTGTGGTTGTTTGGGGTGCTTTTTTGCTATCCAGTATTTTAGGGAATGGCGTTTATGGTGCAAAGGTGGTTGTTTCGAACGCTTTTTCAAGTACAACGCAAGATGTTTTGGATCGGAGATTTTCGTATTGCTTGTGCGGACAAGATTGGAAGGAATATGAAAACATATCAAATTATTTAATAGAAGCGGCGGTGCTCATTCGATCGGGAGCTAATCCTTCTCGTAAATTTAGAGAATGTCCGCTGCACCGGGTTGTTGATGCATCGGCAGCAGCACTTTTGCTTTGTTTGCCTAGCACTGATATTAATGTCTTGGATAGTAAGGGTAGGTCGCCGTTATTTGCTTGTACGGAGGACTATCTGTGCGAGTATATGGTAAAGAATTCCGATTGTTTTGAGTTTCCGAGTGAGGAAATGCGGACAATGATTTATCTCCTGATTGATTGCAAAGCTAATCCATTTTTAGAAGGACCCGACGAAGAAACACCTCGTCGGCTTGTCCAAAAATACATAGACAATACAAAAGTTCTGCTTGAGAAGAAAGATACAGCTAACGACATTAAAGAGATTTTGCTGAAAGTGGAGAAGGATTGTCAAGCAATTGAGAAAAAGTTAGCAATTGCCGAACAGGAATGGCGTACGGCTCATCCAGATGAAGATCTATCGGACGAAGATGCTAAAGAATAATTTTTCAGATCTCTAAAAAAAGCTTGACACATTTAGTCATTTGATATCTAGCTTTCGGTATATGGTTAAGATTAGAAATGAATTAATCGTAGGTACCATTTTGGTATCTGGTGTTTTAAGTAATCATGTTTTTGGCTCAGAAAAGTTAGGGCCTAATGCTTTAACAGTAGACAAAACAGCAACAGAACCAAGATCTTTGGAAGCTCTTCTATGGGATGCTATTGAGGTTGCGGATGGTCCAAATAGCGTTCCAGAACTTGAAAGACTTATTCGTGAAGGTGCCAATGTTGTTACAAATGATCACCACGGCTCCACCCCATTATATATAACTTGTTGTACAGAAGGATTAGAACTGTTCCTTCGGCACACACCACCAATTGATATCGATTCTCGAGATAATTACCAGAATACAGCTTTGCATCATTTTATACAGCTCTATTTAACGGACATTGATCCTGAAGGCGAAGAAGAGGATGATCCCCATCGCCGGGAAATTTTCATGCTAGTTGGACACGGAGCGAATCCTTGTCTGAAAGGCAATGATGGAAAAACGCCACGTCAACTCGTACAGATGAAAAAGATGACTTTTTTTTCGGAGGACCCGGAGGCGCTGAGTGAAGTAAGAAAGCGTTTGGCCAATATGGCCAGCATATTACGAGATGCCGAGGAGAAATGGCATGCGGCTCATCCGATTGTCAGGTAAAAGACACCTAGAGGGATGCATCGAAGGTAAAATTCATATCAATAAAACTATGAAATTAATCAAAAATACATTAAAGAAAAATGCTGAAAAATAGTTTTTTGAAAATTTTTCTCAAAAAAGCTTGACACGTTGGGTTTTTTTAGTATTTATTATTCAACGTATGTTGCGAACTAAAAGTAAACTAATCGTGAGTGCCATTTTGGCAACCGGTGTTTTAAGTAATAACATTTATGGTTCATGGCTATCCGATAGTTATGATACAACGAAGGTTATTCCAGAGGCGAGACAGGAAACTCTAAATAAAAAATTGTTGTATTGTTTTCAGAAAAAGAGTTGGTTAGATGCTGAAAATATAACAGAGCGTTTAATCGAAACGGCGATACTCTTTCGATCAGGTGCAGATTATTCTTTCCTGATCCAAAACGTATTTTCGGAAGAGGTAGAATGTCCTCCAGTAGTTAGAGCGCTGCTACTTTGCTTACCGGGGACTGGTGGGGTTTTTGTGAGAAACGCTCTTGAATCCCAATTTTCCGGTGATGTTCCTAAGACATTGTCGGATTGTTTTAATGGACAGTGGTCTGATCGTGAAAACATAATAAAGAAGTTAAAAGAAGTGGCGTTTTTTCTCCAAGTTGGTGTTGATTATTCGCATCTGTTCCAGGAGTTATCTTTACTAAGCTATCCTTTAATAGCTAAAGCGTTGCTACTTTGCCTGCCCAATACTGATATTAATGCCTTAAATGATAAGGGAAAATCGGAATTATATTGTGTGATCGAGGACCTTTTTTCCCCGTATATGATAAAAAATCTTGAAGGTTTCGATGTTAAAGATTTTCCGTCAAATGTTGAAGAGCTGCGGGAGTTAGATATGTTGCTTGCTTGCAGAGCTGATCCATCTGTACGCGGCCCCGATGGGACACCTTGTGAGTTTATAGAAAGATGTCAGCAAATGCTACGTGATTTGTTAAGTCAGCCAGGTGGAAAGCCAGGTGAATTAAGTCGAATAAGAGCGGTTATAAATAGAAAGATTAAATTTTGTCAGGAAATTATTCAAAAGTTAAGAAATGCCAATGAAAAGTTGCATGGGGATTAAATGCCCGTTACCGAAAAAGTGTTCACGCCTCGTATTGTGCGGCTGCCTAAAAAGGAATTTCGGGAGAAAGAGTCCCAATCAGAGAAAATAGTTTTTTGAAAATTTTTCTCAAAAAAACTTGACACGTTGGGTTTTTTTGCATTTGATATCTAACGCATGTTGCGAACTGAAAGTAAACTAATCGTGGGTGTCTTTTTGGCATCCGGTGTCTTGAGTAATGATATTTATGCTGCAATGGGGTTCGGATGGGATAGCAGGCCAAAAGCACAGAATGGACAGTCCCAAAACGTAAATCTTAAACCTTCAAAACCCAGGGTTTTTGATGAACAACTTCAAAATGTAAATCCTAAACTTCCAGAAACGAACAATTGGGATGATTTTACCGGTGATAGGGACCGTGCCCATTCCATATTGCAAATTTTGAAGCACGAGGGAAGAAACATGAGTCAGCGTGAATTGCAAGCTTTGCAATGCGAATATAATGAATGTACAAAGAACCTAAAGAGCATGCCGCTTTATGGCCGTTGGTGATTTCTCCGAAGATTATAGCTTTGGTGAGCAATTTGATGCGGCGGATTAACGCGCTGGTTGATTTGGAAAATTTTTCGAACAATCCGAAAGAAAGTCAAAAAGCGATTTCGATGTAATGCAGCGACTTGTAAGAATTGCTGATGGTATTTGCGATGAAGAACAAATGTCCGATGTTCCTTTGTGATTAGTTTTGACGCATTTTTCTTGCATCGACGGGCATTTGTTTTCTAATTTTATCCGTGGTGGTTCCTCCTGAGACTGTGGCCTTGGTGAGCGATTTGATGCGGCGGGCCGATGCGCTGGTTGTTTTCACAGGTATTGACGAAAAAAAACAGACCATAGCTGCGCTCGAACAGAAAATATCTGAGGCGAATTTTTGGAATAATCAGGAAAATGCCCGGAAAATTATGCAACAACTTAGCACCCTCAAAGGAACTATTGAAGTCGTAATCACGTTGAAAAATAAAATTTTTGACCTCGATTCCTTTATGGCATTATTGCGGGAGGAAGATGACGAATTACTACTCGCGGATTTCGAAAAAGATGCTAAGAAACTTTCAGAAGAGCTGGATAATCTCGAGGTTGCCTCATTTCTATCCGGAAAGCATGACCGTTGTAACGCGATTTTGAGTATTCATGCGGGAGCCGGCGGGACAGAATCCTGCGATTGGACGGAAATGTTGCTGCGGATGTATCTCCGTTGGACAGAACGTCGGGGTTTTGGCGCTGAGATTCAAGACATTCAACCAGGTGAGGAGGCTGGTATTAGTCGTGTGACGATTCGCATCACCGGTCAAAATGCTTATGGTTACGCGAAGGCGGAGCGTGGGGTCCATCGTTTAGTGCGGATTAGTCCATTTGACGCGAATAAGCGACGGCATACTTCCTTTTGCGCGGTGGATGTCATTGCTGAAATTGATGACGACGATGAAATTGAGATCCGCGACGATGAAATTCGTATCGACACTTATCGTTCGAGTGGCAAAGGCGGGCAGCATGTGAATAAAACTGAATCGGCGATTCGCATTACACATTTGGCGACAGGGATTGTCGTAACTTGTCAGAACGAGCGCTCGCAGTACAAGAACAAAGATTGTGCAATGAAGACGTTGCGTTCCCGCTTATGGGAAAAAATGGAAGACGAGAAGCGCAACGAGATGGAAAAATTTTACGGCGAAAAGGGAGAAATGGGATGGGGGTATCAAATTCGCAGCTATGT